>JBBQTZ010000107.1:0-14290 GCA_038234405.1 Chitinophagales bacterium | reverse complement strand
CCACTAAATAGACTGTACTAACTATTAAAAGTTAACTACAACTTTAGTAAAAATATACCAGCATATACTAACAAAAAAATTGAATTGACTAATAAGAAGTTAATGGAAGAAATAATTGTGTATTATTTTTGATAATTTTTTTGTTGTAAATACTATGTAATAAGTTATTTAATCAAACAACACTTTAATTAATTCAATTGCTTTTACATTTTTAATTATTCAGAAACTTTTTATAAATAAATACCAAAAAATCAACTTCAAAATGGAAGATTTACCCCTGCAGCCCAATAGCAGCCTGTTACCCGAGCTTGTAACAATGAAAATGCCTTTTGGCAAATATAAAGACAGGGTTCTATGCGATTTACCGGTATTTTACCTTGAGTGGTTTTATAGAAAAGGGTTTCCTAAAGGTAAATTAGGAATGCTTTTGGCAACCATTTACGAGATAAAGACCAATGGATTGGATTACCTTTTAGAACCAATGAAAAAATAACAATCTACAATTATACATGGGCACTATTATTAATTGTAAAAATTATTATTAAAATAAAAGCTATTTTAATATTATGGCAAATAATCATACAAAAGCTACGTTTCCTTCGGAAAATACGGTGCAAAAAAATTAGCAAATACACGTTAATATCTTAATAAATTGTGGATTAAATTTACATCAAATTCAATATCATGACAAACAATATCAATAACCAAGGTAAACTATCCCAAATAGTTAAAGTAATTACAGTGCTTTTCAACAGTGTTTTTGTTTCAAGTTCTACCAGGGAGTTTAACCGCTTAAAAAGCTTTATTGCTTCTTAAACGCTGCAGTAGGGTTTTAAAAAAATTAAAAGTCTTCATTAGTATGGCGTTGTCATAATAATAAAGACTTTTTTTTTAAGTATAGTATGCTTTATGCAAAAAAAGGATTCCTGCGTAAGCTATTATTTGACCCTCATTTTAATACTACCTAATTGCGCCTTGCTACTACAATTGGCATTTTAAATAATTTTTTCTTCCCTTTAAGATTAAATACATCAACCAATACCACATAAATACCTGTAGCTAGTTGTTGGTTTTTATCTCCAAGTCCATCCCAGCGGAAGCTGCCTTTAGTACCACAAAGCGCATTGCGCTGTAAATATCTAACCGGCCGTCCATTGCCATCATAAATGGTAATATTAGCTACGTAGCCTGGTTCTGGAAAACTAAAATCAATGTTGGCGTAATCATCCTGTCCATCATTATCAGGACTAACAATTTCGGGAGTTACTTTAATATCGCCTTGTACCGCATCATTTATTCGATACTGCGAATTTTTGTAAGATGGTGTACCATAATTTACACTACTTGCCGCAGAGTGCCAATTGTCTGCATTTTGCGAAGCCGTATTAACATCAATTCTTTCTAACGAAACAGCTTCTACATTATCCAGTAGTTTAAAATGCCATTTAGCACTATACTTTACCTCGTCTGTTATTTTGCCCTGTGCATTTAATATAATAACATTTCCATCATCGTCATTTAAGGATGGCATACTGGTAATACTGATAAAAGCTTCAGGATTTTGAGTAATAAAAGCCGATTTTACCCAGGCAATATTTTCTGTAACCACTAAATAATCTTTTGGAAAATATAGATAAGACGCTGTACTTAATGGCGCAATGCTACTAATGTTGCCAACAGTATTTCTATTGGCGAGATAAGTTTGGCTAAGATCAATAATTTTGTTGCTGCGGTTGTATAACTCTACAAAATCGAAACCATTGGATGGTGGATTGAATAAAATTTCGTTGACAACGATATCCAAACTATCTGCCACTTCCGCTATACCAACACGGGCAGTTTTTTGAGATCCAATACTATTTCCTGCACAGTCGGTAAGCAATTGAGTTGTAATTGTATAAACTTTATTACGTTGCATTGCAATAGCTAGTGTCAATTTTACTTTTGTAAAATCCGGAGCAAGGGTTACAGCACTGGCAGGTATTCCTATACCATCGCTGATAGTAAAATTAGCAGCAGTGGCAGCCTTCAAACTATCCAACGGTTCATCAAAAACCAAAATAATATTGGCGCTATCCAGCGAATATGCCCTTACTAATTTTGGGGCTGTAGCATCGGTATTAATAGCATCTACTGAATTTTTTTTGCCCGGAGTACCGCCCGCTAAATTTACACTTGCCCTCCAATTGCTAACCCCACTACACGGGTTTTTGGTATCTACCATCTCTAAAGACCAGCCACCACCCTGTTTCAATTCATTTTGGTACCAGCTTACATTGTATTGCACGCTATGGATAATTTGCGCTCTGTTTGATTGAATAAATAACAATTCGCCGGTATTATCCAAAGAGGGAAAATTACTTGCGGTAAGCACATTGCCAAAGCTGGTTAAACCGGCAGTAGCACTGCCTGTGCACACAATTACAAAACTATCTGGCTTTAAAATAAAATCAGGCAAGGGACCGCTTAATCCGCTGGCATCTCCAATTTGCCAACCCTTTAAGTTAATAGGGAAGGCAGCGGTATTTCTTAATTCTATCCATTCGCTATTGGGTAGCCCAACCTGTGGTGTAGGGTCTGCTATTAATTCGTCTATTACTATATCAAATTGGCGGGGTGTATAAAAAAAGAAGGTAGCAGTACCATTGTTCAAAACATTACCTGCAAGGTCTTGTACGCCGCTAACAGCAAGTGTATTAATAGTGCCATTGGGGAAATTAGTTGCAAATGACAGGTGTACCAATGCATTGTTGTTAGCATCAATTGTTGCTGTAGCAGCATTACCGATATTGTTGGTAGCAACATAATTGGCCGCTACCTGGCTGCTGGTATTTTCTACCGGTTCGTTATACAATACATCTACAAGGTTATTGGTAATTGCAGTTGCACTAATAACAACAGGCGGGGTAATATCAGGGGTGTAAGGTTTAACTTCAATATCATCAAAAAAATGCTTTTGAAAAAAACTAGCTGTGCTTTGTCGTATGGCAAAACCAAAAAAACCTGAGCTGGTAAAAGTAGCATCAGTTACAGCACCTTCAGTAAAATAAGATGAGCCTGTTGCAGTAATATCTCTAAATAATGTAAACTGGTTGGCAGCGTTGCGTATTACTTTTAATTTAAGTCCATTATTGCTTGTGTTGAGAACTCCATCTGCGCCATCAATAATTTTAACACCGGCTACACCCGCATCTTTACGATATAAACTTATTTCATCTGAAGTGCCGCCAAGCCTAACAAAATACCCGGAAGTAGTTGTTGCCAGCAAATCGCTTGCAGAAGCGGTTAAATATATATCTATAAAGTTGGTAGAGCTTGGGTTAAAAGCAAGATTAACGTATAACTCCCATTGTGCAGTAGTGGCCAATGTGTTGGGTGTACTTAAATAGAAACTACTATTGACAATATTATTATTGCTTTGTAAACGGGCATTTGCATTTACGAGCCAATCTGTTGTATTACCAGCCCACGAAGGATTTGCAACAAAATTGCCATCAGTAAAATTATCGAAAATTTGTGCAGTTACTTTTGTAGTACAAGAGCATAAAAAAATAAAAAAAACCAGGTATAAAAATTTCATATCGAATAGCTTTAATAATTGTTGGTAACTAAAATGAAATATAGTTAAAATATTTGTACCAACTATTTCATTATTAAAATGTTGTTTGGCTAATTTATCATTTATTATTATTTTCGCCTTATAAATGAACAAAATAATCAACACAACCACTGTTACGATAAAACATCCACCACATTGGGGAGGTTAATGGTAATATTGAATTTAATCATATACTAGGCCTTCCACAAAAGTGGGAGGCTTTTTTATAACCTTATACTTTAAAAATATATAGAAATTAAGTTGTTAAACTTAGATTTTGAAGCATACTTTGGCAAAGCTGCAGGTAAGGGTAACAATCAATGAAACCTGTAATTTTAAAAGTAAAAAAAAATAACGCTCATATACATAAGTAAATAATTATCTCAAAAATAAAAAACAAACAAATGAAAGTAGCAGTAGTAGGGGCCACAGGGCTTGTAGGTAGCAAAATGTTGCAGGTACTGGCAGAAAGGAATTTTCCTGTAACAGAAATTATACCAGTAGCATCGGAAAAATCAATAGGCAAAAAAGTGGTTTTTAATGGGAATGAATACACAGTAGTTGGCTACCAGGATGCTATAGATGCCAAGCCGTCAATCGCTATATTTTCTGCTGGCGGCGGTACATCTTTAACACTTGCACCTTTATTTGCTGCTGCCGGTATTACGGTAATTGATAACTCAAGCGCATGGCGCATGGATGCTACCAAAAAACTGGTAGTACCCGAAGTAAATGCAAACGTTTTAACGCCCGAAGATAAAATTATTGCAAACCCAAATTGTTCTACTATACAAATGGTAGTGGTACTAAAGCCTTTGCATGATAAGTACAAAATAAAAAGAGTAGTTGTAAGCACTTATCAAAGTGTAACCGGCACTGGTATAAAAGCTGTAGAACAACTGATGAATGAACGTAAAGGTATTGAAGGAGAGATGGCCTATAAATACCCGATAGACCTGAATGCCATTCCTCAAATTGATGTTTTTTTAGACAATGGCTACACAAAGGAAGAGATGAAAATGACGCTGGAAACTGTAAAGATAATTGGTGACGAAAACATTAAAGTTACTGCAACCACTGTAAGAATACCGGTAATGGGTGGCCATAGCGAAAGTGTAAATATTGAGTTTGAAAATGATTTTGATTTAGCTGAGCTAAGGGATATATTAAGCAAAGCACCAGGGGTAATTGTACAGGACGATATAGCGAATTTTATTTATCCTATGCCATTAACGGCACATGAAAAGGACGAAACTTTTGTAGGCAGAATTCGAAGAGATGAAACACAAGCCAATACCCTAAACTGCTGGATTGTAAGCGACAATCTACGCAAAGGGGCAGCTACCAATGCAGTGCAGATAGCAGAGTATTTGGTAAGTAAAGGCCTGGTATAAATTGTAAGTAGTATTCTAAATATTTACCACCAATGGCATTGATTTTTTTAAGGAAAATCAATGCCATTTTTATGTAATTAAATAATTACTGTTTGGATAAAAACCCAACGGCAGTTTGGAAAGTATACTATTAGCTGAGTGCATCTTTTGCAACTTTTAAATCAATTTCATTCTCCCATTTAGCAATTACAATTGTAGCAACTGCATTACCAATCATATTGGTAATTGCCCTGCCCTCACTCATAAAACGATCTATACCCAATATTAATGCAATAGCAGCTACAGGTATATGACCCACCGCCGGCAAAGTGGCGGCTAATGTAATAAACCCACTACCTGTAACACCTGCTGCACCCTTGGAAGTGAGTAATAATATCATTAATAATGACACCTGCTGCACAATACTTAAAGGGGTGTTAGTAGCCTGTGCCAAAAATACTGCCGCCATGGTAAGATATATAGAAGTGCCATCCAAATTGAAAGAATAACCGGTAGGCACAACCAATCCTACTACAGGCTCGGAACAACCAATATTTTCCAATTTTTTTATAAGACCAGGCAGGGCAGATTCTGAAGAAGAAGTTCCCAGCACAATCAATAATTCTTCTCTCAGGTATTTAATCAATTTAAAAATATTGAAACCGGTATATTTTAAAATACCACCCAAAATAATTACGATGAAAAGTAAGCAGGTAATATAAAAAGACAGCATTAATTGCCCAAGGGAGGCCAGTGAACCAAGACCGTATTTACCGATAGTAAATGCCATTGCACCAAAGGCTCCAACTGGTGCAAATTTCATAATAAACCCTATAATGGTGAACAATGCCGTTTCAAAAGATTGGACACCTTTTAAAAATGGGGCTGCCTTATCTTTTATTTTAGATAATGCTAACCCCAGTAAAATCGAAAAAAAAAGAACTTGCAAAAGGTTGCTTGCAGCAATTGCATTTACAATATTTTCGGGTATTATATTAAGCATAAACTCAGTTGCAGTGTGGCTTTTACTTTGAGTAATATAGCTTTCAACTGCCGTGGAATCAATAGAAGCAACATCTACATTCATACCCTTTCCGGGTTGCAAAATATTAATTACAATAAGCCCGATAATCAGTGCCGCTGTAGTAACAATTTCGAAATAAATAAGGGCTTTTAACCCTACCCTTCCCACTTTTTTAGTGTCTTGCATACCGGCAATACCAGTAACAATGGTACAGAAAATAATAGGCGCAATCATCATTTTTATCAGCCGGATAAAAGCATCGCCAAAAGGCTTTAAATCTACAGCCATAGCCGGATAAAAATGCCCAATGGCAATGCCAATTAAAATGGCAATTAGTACCTGTACGTAAAGTTTTTTAAGAAATGATGGCATAGCAGTGGTTTCTGTTGTTTTAAGGTAAAGCAATTACAACGGATTAAATAAATTAATCGTCTTTTCCACTTTTATCGCCTATAAACCATTGCTCTTTATTTTTAAATAACACATTAAAAGTAGTAAGCGAACCATAGCAGCGGGTAATGTACTGCTGTATATTTACTTTTTCTTCATCACTCAGTTTTTTGTTGCTGTTTATGTTTTGTTCCAGTACCCTCAATCTGTCTCTTAACATTACTACTTTATGAAAAAAATCCTCTATTGGAATCTCTTTGGGCTTTTGAGTTTTATCATAGGCTTGTAACAGCATAGTGCCACCCTTCCATTTATCCCCCAACGGAACAACTTCTGAAATACCAGACCATAAGCGTAAAATTTTTAATAATGATTTTTCAGTTTCAGAAACTGTTTCAATCTCAACCGTCACATTTTCGGCTATTATTTCATCAAGATTGGAATCTGTTTTTTCTATTTCCTTTATTCCATGGTGAATAAAAGAAATAAGGTATGTAGCATATCTAATACCCACTATTACCCCTGGCCCAAATTGCGTATGTTGTAATCGGGTTCCTATCCCTAAAGTTGTTTGATCCATAAGTTACTTTTTTCAAAAATAATTTTAAAAAGATGAAATGCTATGCCACTTTTACAGTATTACTATAATCTGTGTTGTAAAATGAGCTTAATAATGAGTAAACATCCGTTTTTTTTATGAAAAAAATTGATATAAATCTCATTTTAGTAATATGCAAATAAAAAATATTTAATAATTTATCTTAAAAATGATTGATTGTTCAGAAAATATCCTGTATGTTTGTGTCCTACACAGAATTTTGATATCCCGTTGATAATCCTACACTTAATTTGATTTAGCTTCCATTCGAAAAAACTATCTAATCCGTACTTGAAAACTGCATTTTGTTCACCAAAAAATTCAGCAACATGACACGTCATTGGTATGCAGTTTATACCCGGCCATTAAAAGAGAGAAAAGTATCAGCATACCTTACAAAAAAAGGGATTGAAAACTTTTGTCCAATCGTTAAAACAAACGACTCAAAGTCAACTGTAAAAAAAGAGGAATTTCAACCATTATTTGATGCCTATGTATTTGTATATACACTAGAATGCGAAGTAAGTTCTCTATTAAATTTACCAGGTATAAAAAGTATTATTTATTGGAAATCTAAACCTGCTGTGATTAATCCACAGGAAATAGACATTTTAAAACAATTAACTGCAACTTATTCATCCATAAAACTTGAAAAAACAGCAGTTGACATGAATGGAGTTGCCACCTTGGTTGGAGAGCCATTGATAGCATTTAAAGAAAATTCAATGTCTTTAAAATACCAGTCTATTAAAATTAATTTGCCTACACTTGGTTATAATATGATAGCTGAAAGATCAAAAACAGCAGATCTTAGTGGTTATCAACAATCCATAGCTCGTCCATCAAGTTTACTTAGTTTTTTACCTAAAAGATTAAATTCATTGTTATTTTAATTTACACTGGTAAAAGTTCGATTGTGTCCGTTTTAAAATTCATCCATTCACCGGCTTTTAGCCGGTGTTTTTTTTGCTTTATTTCTGCATAATTGTTTATGGGCAAATAAAAAACTCATTACAAAGTATAAGGCAGGTTTTTACGCACAGTTAGGGCAAATTGCTGCACATACCTTTAATGGATAATTTTTTCAGTACAAAAAGAAAATTGCATTTTGGTTTTCGAATACTGCAATTGGCAAATAAAACAGATTGACTATTTTTGATTTGAAATTTATTTATTATCCATTTAAAATAACCAATTGAATGAAAAATGCCATTTTGTATTGCCTGCTTTTTGCCACAACCTTCTATTTAAACCCTGCTTTTAGCCAACACAATATACTACCAGAGCCGGTAAATTACATTGCTGTTAAAGGTACGTTCACCATTCCAAAAAATATTTCTATTACGGCACCAACATCAGCAGAGTTGGCTGCTGCAATTAAATTTTTATCACAACGAATATCATTACCAACAGGTAGTACGGCTTCAATTAACAGCACAGCAAACAGTACAATAAAGCTTTTGTTAAATAAAAAACCCAATCAACTGATCGGTAATGAAGGATATCAACTTTCGGTAAAACCAACCGAAATAATTATACAAGCCAACCAGGCTGCTGGTCTGTTTTATGGCATTCAAACATTGTTGCAATTATTACCAGCCGCCATTGAATCAAATGAATTAGAGAAAAATATTTTATGGAAAATACCTTGTTGCAACATTACAGACTACCCAAGATTTGGCTGGAGAGGACTTATGCTCGATGTAGCTCGCCATTTTTATACAAAACAAGAAGTGAAGGATTTTATTGACCAAATGGTACGGTATAAGTACAACCTGTTTCACTGGCATTTAACAGATGATGAAGGCTGGAGAATTGAAATAAAAAGCCTGCCAAAATTAACAACAATTGGAGCATGGAATGTGCAAAAGACAGGCTATTTTGGCGATTTTTTAAAACCATTGCCAGAAGAACCAAAAAATTATGGTGGGTTTTACACACAAGAAGACATTAAAGAAATTGTACAATATGGTAAAGAACGATTTGTAAACATTTTGCCCGAAATAGATGTGCCCGGCCATAGCCTTGCTGCTGTAGTATCTTATCCTGAGCTTTCTTGTACTGATGGAGCAACCTCCTATAATGTACGCTCCGGTGAAAAAATTATGGATTGGCATACAGATGGCACATTTACAGCATTGATAGATAATTCTCTTTGCCCGGCCAATGAAAAAGTATATACTTTTTTAGATAAGGTATTTACAGAAGTTGCTGGTTTATTCCCATTTGAATATATACATGCAGGAGGTGATGAATGCGCCAAAAACTTTTGGGAAAAAAGTGATGCCATTAAAGCATTAATGCAAAAAGAAGGGTTTACCAACAGCCATGAAGTACAGGCTTACTTTACAAAAAGAGTGGAAAAAATAATAACCTCTAAAGGAAAAAAATTCATTGGCTGGGATGAAATATTAGAAGGTGGCCTGGCACCCAACGCTGCTGTTATGAGCTGGCGAGGAGAAAAAGGGGGTATTGAAGCTGCTTCATTGCAGCACGAAGTTGTAATGAGCCCCACTACATTTACTTATCTTGACTATATGCAAAGTGATGTGGTAACTGAGCCTAAAGTTTATGCAACTTTAAGGCTTAATAAAGCCTATCAATTTGATCCGGTACCTGTGGGTGCAGATGCAAAATATATAAAAGGCGGACAAGGAAACATCTGGACAGAACAAATGTACAATACCAGGCACCTGCAATACATGGTATGGCCAAGAGCCTTTGCCCTTGCAGAAAGTGTGTGGAGCCCCAAGAAAAAAAAGAACTGGCCTTCCTTTGTAAAAAGGGTAGAAGAACAATTTAAACGCTACGATATACGTGAAATAAAATATGCCCCCAGCATGTACGACCCAATATTTACTGCAAAAAAAGACAATGACAACAAACTGCTAATTGAGCTAGCAACAGAAATTGATGGGCTGGATATCTATTACAGTTTTGACAATTCTTTTCCGGATAGATTTTATCCAAAATACAGCAGCATCATTACACCTCCTAAAGATGCAGTAATGTTAAGAGTAATTACTTACCGTGGTAAACAAGCAGTTGGGCGTATGATCAATATGCCTATCGCAGAAATGCTAAAAAGAGCCGGTATTTAACTTTTATTAAATAATTACAATCACCATTGGCATAATTTGTATGTAAACATAGTTAACATGTTTGCTGTTAATCAATAACATTAACAACAAATTGAATTAAAACCCCTGTAATTATCTTTTTAACGGTAATTTATTAGAAAGATAGCTTGCTATATTTACTCAATAAATAATACAATAAAAAACATTTTTCATGAAAAAACATTTTTTGCTGCTGATAGCAGTTATGCTACATATTGCAGTTTTGGCACAGCCACCAAAATACCAATGGAAACAAGCAAGTTCTGGTGGTTACACGTATAAATATGTAACCAACGATCCTGCAAAAGCCAGGTTCTACACATTAAAAAATGGGCTTACGGTTATATTGAGCCCAACCAATAAAGATCCCCGTATTCAATGTTATGTAGCTACCAAAGCAGGTAGCAAAACAGACCCTGCAAGCCATACCGGTTTAGCACATTATTTAGAGCACATGCTATTTAAAGGCACAGACAAATTTGGATCGCTAAACTGGGCCAAAGAAAAACCCGAACTAGAAAAAATAAATAGCCTGTATGAGCAATACAACAATACAACTGATGAAGCCAAAAGAAAAGACATTTACCATCTGATAGATTCGGTAAGTGGGGTAGCTGCAACATTTGCAATTGCCAATGAATATGATAAAATGATGAGCAGCATGGGGGCTCAGGGCACTAATGCATTTACTTCATTTGAGCAAACGGTTTATACAGATGATATTCCTGCCAATGCCACAGATAAATACCTAAAAATACAGGGAGAGCGCTTTCGTAACCCGCAACTACGTATTTTTCACACGGAGTTAGAGGCTGTTTACGAAGAAAAAAACCGTAGTCTCGATAATGATGGCAATAAAGTATTTGAAACTTTATTTGCAGAATTATTTAAAAATAATAACTACGGCAAACAAACCACTATTGGTACTATTGAGCATTTAAAAAATCCATCTTTAGAAGCCATCAGAAACTATTTTAATACGTATTATGTACCCAATAATATGGGTATAATTATGAGTGGCGATTTTGATGCAGATGAAATGATAAAAAAAGTTGAAGCTACTTTTTCGTACATGCAAACAAAGGCCATTCCTACTTACAGTTTTGATCCCGAACAAGCCATTACTACTCCAATTTTAAAAGAAGTAACAGGGCCAGATGCAGAAAATGTAACCATTGGGTTTCGTTTACCCGGCAATAAAGCCAAAGATGTTTTATTAGCCGATTTAGTAGGGCAGATACTCACCAATGGCAAGGCTGGCTTAATGGATTTAAATTTGGTAAAAAAACAAAAACTATTAAGGGCCTCAGCATCTGCCTATACGCTGATAGATTATGGTGTATTGTTTATGGCTGGAACACCTACACTTGGTCAATCATTGGAAGATGTAAAGAGCCTGATGCTGGGAGAAATTGATAATTTGAAAAAAGGAAATTTTGATGATAACCTTATCACATCCATCATCAACAACCAAAAGAAAGTAAAAATTTTGAATACAGAATCTTACAGTAACAGGGCAAGCGATTTAATGGATGCTTTTACAAGCGAACTAGACTGGAAAGAGCAAGTTGCTTACACAGATCTTTTATCTAAAATTACTAAAAAAGATATTATTGCTTTTGCTAATAAATATTTTGCTGAAAATTATGTTGCTATTTTAAAACGCAAGGGCGAAGATAAAAATGTTTTAAAAGTAGAAAAACCAGCCATTACGCCGGTAGAAACTAACAGGGATGAACAAAGTGATTTTGTAAAAACCGTTAATAACATGCCTGCAACACCTGTAAAAGCCATTTTTTTAGATTACAATAAAGATATTTTAAAAAGTAAAATTGGCAATGCTCCCATTTTGTATGTTCAAAATAAAGACAATACCATTTTTCGGCTTCGCTATCGCTTTGATGCAGGTAGCTGGAACAATAAAAAATTAGGTATAGCAGCACAATACCTGCAATTTTTGGGTACAGATAAAATGAATGCTGAGGAAATTACCAAACAATTTTATAAAATTGCCTGTAGCTTCACCATTAGTGCCGGCACCGAATTTACCACTGTAACCATAGAAGGTTTACAGGATAATTTCACTTCAGCAGTTGCGCTTTTTGAAAATGTATTAAAAAACTGCAAAGCAGATGCAACAGCCTTACAATCTTTAAAAGCCAGGTTATTAAAAGCCAGAACTGATGCTAAATTAAATAAAGGTGCTATCATGAATGGTTTGGTAGCTTATGCAAGATATGGGGATAAAAACCCTTTCAATTATGTATTAAGTAACGATGAAATGAACAATATTACTGCCGACGAACTGGTAAGTTTGCTGCATAATATGAATAGCTACCCACATACCATTATTTATTATGGACCACAGGCATTACCGGCATTAACAGCAGGATTAAAATCATTGCATCCTATTCCGGTAACCTTTACAGCCCCTGATAAAAAAGCCAGTTTTAGTTTTGCTCCACAAACTGCCAATCATATTTTATTTGCAGATTATAATATGGTGCAAGCAGAAATCCGGTGGGTACGCAATGCAGCTAACTATAGCGCAGATGCTGAGCCTGTGGTAAATATCTTTAATAATTATTTTGGTGGCGGAATGGGAGCATTGGTTTTTCAAACCATTAGAGAAAGTAAGGCACTTGCTTATTCAACTTTTGCATTATATGCCTCACCCGAAAAAAAGGAAGACCCATTTTATACACTAGCGTATGTAGGCTGCCAGGCAGATAAATTTAGCGAATCTGTGGTAGCAATGAATGAGCTGCTCAATGATTTACCCAACGTGGGCGAAAATATAAAGGCTGCAAGGGCAGGCATTAAAAAAGATATTGAAACAGAGCGCATTACACAAGATGCAATTATCTTCAATTACCTGGCTGCACAGCGCAAAGGCCTTGCAGACGACATTCGTAAGAAAACCTACACAGCAGTAGATAAAATTGAATACGATGAGTTAAAAGCTTTTCACACAGCCAACATTGCCAATAAGCCCTATACTTATTGCGTTGTAGCATCAGAAAAAAAGCTACCTGCAGAAACTATCAGCAAATATGGTGAAGTAAAGAAATTAAGCCTGGAAACAATTTTTGGCTATTGATTAAAAAACAGTTTTCTATTTAACAAAAGCCCCGGAATGTACCGGGGCTTTTGTTTTTTAAGGCATTCATTAAAAGCCACTTGATTAGGGCTAAATAGTGAGAGTCTTTCAAAAAAACCCTGCCGCCTTTTGCATACTTACCGCTTTTCTTCTACAACCAAGCTTTTCAGTTGAAATGCTATCACAGCGTCCTACAATCGCAAAAACAATGAAGTACACTAAATAAATATCAATACAAAAATCAATTGGGGGCGACGCATTATTGCTTGCAGTTACAACAGTAACCGGGTTAACCGCCTCTTTTTCTCCGGTCATGCCATAGGCATGATTGAAAAAATGCGAAGCAAATTTTTTCAAAGGAGAAAAATAAGCGGCGTTCCGGTTACGCAGCCCGCCGGCTGTGGAGGCAAAAAAACTTTGATTTAAAGTAAGCAGGAAATCTCGAGGCTACTTGTTATTATGTATTAATCGAGCACTAGAACCAGCCTTAAAAAGTTGAAATGCTATCAAAGTCTTAAACTAATGCAAGCACCAGGAAATATCCTACATTATTAGCAATACAAAAATCAATTGGGGGCAACGAATTATTGTTTGCAGTTACACCAGTAACCGGGTTAGCCGCCTCTTTTTCTCCGGTTACGCCAAAGGCATGATTGAAAAAATGCGAAGCAAATTTTTTCAAAGGAGAAAAATAAGCGGTGTTCCGGTTACGCAGCCCGCCGGCTGTGGAGGCAAAAAAACTTTTGATTTGAAAGTAAGCAGGAAATCTCGAGGCTACTTGTTATTATGTATTAATCGAGCACTAGAACCAGGCTTAAAAAGTTGAAATGCTATCAAAGCCTTAAACTAATGCGAGCACCAGGAAATATCCTGCATTATTGGCAATACAAAAATCAATTGGGGGCAAAGAATTATTGTTTGCAGTTACACCAGTAACCGGGTTAGCAACCTCTTTTTCTCCGGTTACGCCAAAGGCATGATTGAAAAAATGCGAAGCAAATTTTTTCAAAGGAGAAAAATAAGCGGTGTTCCGGTTACGCAGCCCGCCGGCTGTGGAGGCAAAAAAACTTTTGATTTGAAAGTAAGCA
>JBBQTZ010000106.1:0-14298 GCA_038234405.1 Chitinophagales bacterium | reverse complement strand
CTTTGGCGTACTGCTCAACGTAAAAATAAGCAACAGCAAAAAAGCTGCTAAGGGCCGTATGGTTCGATAATTGTACAAATTTTTTGCTACAAGGTTGCAAGTTAGGCAAATTTTACCAAACTGCTGGGAGGCATTTTAAATGGGAACTTCACAAATTGTGCCTGTTCTATGTGCAACAAAGAAGTTCATGCTTTTTTTAAGTGGTTTTAGAGGTTAAAAAGCATCTTCTTATTTCGGTGCTCCGATCAACCTCACCCCAAACCAGGCACTCCCGAAATAATTAAGGATTTTATAGCCCTGTTTGCTTTAGCCAATTATTATGCATACATAGTTTCAAGAGTAGGTTTGATAAAATTATTTCCACTTGTACTAAATTTAATTATTGCGGCATTAATTCCATAATATTTTAAACGTATAAAATGCTCAGTCTATTTTATTATAACGGCAAAAAATCTATTGCCATAATAAATTGTAGCCGGGCAACTCATTATCCTTGGCATTCAAATCTGCTGCTTAACGGATTCAGTTTGAATAGCCTTGGGTGAAACCCATAGATATAGAGTTTAAGACCACAAATGACCAACCCTGAAGGGATTGAACATTTGTATTATAGTAAATATTTTTCATCAAATTCAATCCCATTTTCTACTAGCAAACGTCTGAATGTAGCACTGTTCAACCCCGAAGGGGTTGGCAGGGTGAGGCAATAATCTTTGTAGCCCATGGGTTTCACCCACGGTTACTCAAATTAAACCCCTTTGGGGTTTGTTCTGCAATATTTACAATAGGTGATCGCTTCATTTTAATGAAGAGGATGGCATTGCCGCCAATAGCGACAGATGAATATGATGTATTAACAAAACAGTGCAGGCAACACCTCAATACAGTAGTGTTAGCAATGCTAAAATTTACCCCTACTATTTGAAAAGTGAGGCATCAATCATGAAACTTCTTGAACTTTGGTACCATATATATATTGAATGTAAACCCGACTTTACACTTAAATGACTAAAATAAACTACAGCCATAAAAAGCTTGAAATAATCGGGGTCTGCGGCAAAGAAGATGGGTGCTTGTCTCTGACAATTTGAAATTGTTTTCTACTGGTTATTTGCTGGCTAACAATAGTGTAGATACAATTCATCTTAGTTTGGACGCAACAATGCAGTATATCCTTTTTTTTATTGGGGGTTTTTATCGCTCCCCTCGCAGGAGCTTTTCCTCCGATGGCTTTTGCGATGTGGTAGGGACGTTTCGTACTCTTGTCAGCAACGGTAATTCCCGGGTTTTGTAAGTTGGCCTGGAATGTTGCGTACTTCAATAAATTATTTTGATAAATAAATTATCTTCATTTTGCAGACATAATAAAAGTGAGGTCGAAATACTTAAACCACATGTAAGAAATTGATTTTAATAATACGCAACCTCCCTGGCACTGCTTAGGCTTGTTGAGAGACGTTGCTGTAAAGGGGAGAGGTTGCAAGGAACGAAGAACAGGCGCTGCAAAAGCAGAAAGTAGTATGACTGACGATAACACTGATGCCAATACAGAAGGAGGAATAAATGCTGGCTCCCACATCATTTCTGTAACCCATGTAAACGTTGAAACGGATTTAAATCCAACTACCTATAATCTGAAAGAGCCGGAAGAAATTTTTTATAATAAATAGTGAGGGGGAATAGAAGGATGTACAGCGTTGAGGCAATACAATTGATTGTCTCTTGCGTGGCACTTCTGTGCAGATAAAACCATAGGTACCTAATAAAATTATTATACGGATATATTGAAAGCAATGAACAGTGAGGAACAAAAGCTGCGGGCTTTAAGCTATTTGTATTTTGCAGCTCAAAGCCAATTCGTTAGTACAAGTGTACTTCCCGATGAAGTATTTTTGATAGAACACAAGGAAAGTTGAAAAATGTTGTACTGCCCACTTTAAAAGTACAGTTTGTAAATTATTTATAAAATAAATTTTCTTACATTCACTTTATAAAACATTTACATTCACTTTATAACACAATTGTATGAGACGATTTATTTGCGCTTTTTTTACATCTATGGTAGTTTTTGCTTCGTGCAATACCGGAACTTCCACTGACAATACTAATGATACCGGGAAAGTTGCTGAATCGCAACTTAAAGGTAGCACCTTAAATATACTTTGCTGGGAGGGATACGCAGAACCCGCATTCACAAAGGGTTTCGAAGATAAATATGGCGTAACCATCAAAGCTACTTACTTTGGATCTAGTGATGAATTAATTAGTAAATTAAGCAATGGTGGTGGTGAGGCGTATGATATCATTACCCCTTCCACAGATATTGCAGGCGATATTGTTGCACAAGATTTTGTTGCGCCAATTGATACCAAAGCCATCAGCCAGTGGGACAGCCTTTCCCCACAACTTCGCAACATGAGCGATGTAATTAAAGATGGAAAAGTTTACGGTATGCCATTTACGTGGGGCCCCGATTATTTAATTTATGATGCGGATGTGGTGAAAACAGCACCAACTTCGTGGAAGGTTTTTCAAGATCCTCAATACAAAGGGCAGGTGAGTTTATGGGATGATATTTCGAACATTTATTTGATTGGGCAAATGCAGGGGTTGGATAAAACGGACAAAGCTGCTTTATACAATATGAGCGATGCTCAATTGCAAAGTGCAAAAGCCGAGTTGATTAAAATGAAACCTCAGATTCGCAAGTATTGGGCTACCGCAGGCGAACTTGATAACATGTTTAAGAACAAGGAAGTGGCATTGGCTGTGGGCTGGCCGCTTACCGTGGCACATTTAAACAAAGAAGGCCGCAATTTAAAAGCGATAATTCCCGTAGAAGGTGCAACAGGCTGGATTGACCGTTTAATGATAACGAGTGGAAGCAAAAACAAACAACTTGCATTGTTGTACCTCGATTATATTTCACAGCCGGAAAACATGGCGAAAGTACTTAGCGCCATTAACTACAATGTTGCAAATCCTGGCAGTGAAAGATTTTTATCTGCTGATGATAAAAAAATTGCTGATGCTTCACAGTTTTTTGATAAGCTTAATTTCTGGCAAACTGTTAAAGAACGCAAAAAGTATAATGAGATTTGGAACGAAGTAAAAAGTGCACAGTAAACATTTTTGGTTTTGGGATTTCGGGATTTTAACCACACGGAAAATTCAGGCAGTTTTTTTAATTGTGGTATCCATATCACTATATCACTAAATCAATAAATTGCCAATATGAAAATTTGGTTTAAAAGATATTTATTGCTGATGCCATTAGTAATCTGGCTGCTTATCTTTTTAGTATTTCCATATTGTTACATCTTTATACAAAGCTTTTTTGAAACGGATAATTTTGGTAAAACTATTCCTGGTGTTTCGCTTGACAGTTACAAAAGAGCATTTTCTAATTCATTGTATATTGGTACTATTTTCCGCACATTAATGTATGCGGTACTTGTTGCTATTATCTGTATTTTATTAAGCTTACCGCTTGCTTACTGGATTGCATTTAAAGTAAAAAAGAACAAAACATTTATGTACACGCTAATTGCTTTACCGCTTTGGGTAAGCTATATAATAAGAGCGTATGCGTGGAAGATTATTCTTGGCAGAGAAGGAGTATTAAACACTTTTTTTCAATGGGCGCATATAACAGATAAACCCGTTGAATATTTTTTATACAGCACGTTTAGTACAATAGTTTGTTTAGTGTATATATTAACACCATTTGTTGCAATACCAATCTATACTGCGTTTGAGCAAATACCAAAGTCGCTGATAGAGGCTGCAAAAGATCTTGGTGCAGGAAGTTTTACTACGTTTAGAAAAGTAGTTTTTCCGTTGGCTTTGCCGGGCATTATTTCCGGCGGCACGTTTGCTTTGGTATTAACTATGGGTGATTTTCTTTCACCATTATTACTGGGCGGACCAAACACTTTGTTCATTTCAAACATTGTTCAAAATTTATTTGGTACCAGTAACGACAGGCCATTGGGTTCTGCAGTTGGCATATTAATCCTGTTGCTTATATTTTTAATAATTGCAATTGCAGCACGTGCAGAAAAAAAATATTCAAGCCTTAAAAGTGATGCCAGATGAAATCATTTTCGATAAAAAATTTCTTTGTTAGTTTCTCAGCTATTGCTGTGTTGTTGTTCCTGTATTTTCCGTTGGCTGTAATAGTTTTGTTCTCATTCAATGCCGATACTGTTAGCTCATTTCCGATTAAACATTTTTCTTTAAAATGGTACAGCGTTTTATTTAGCGATGTTGAATTGCTGCGGTCAGTTGGTACCAGTTTTACCATTGCCATTATAAGTACATTGATTGCTTTAATCATAGGTATCCCCGCTGCTTACACCATGCACAAATACGACTTTAAAGGCAAGAAACTAATCGATAAAATTGTGCTGATGCCGATAACCTTACCGGGCATTGTCACCGGTGTAGCAATGCTTTCTTTTTTTCCTTTTGTTGGCGTAAAAATTTCGCTCACTGCGGTTGCATTTGGGCATGTCACTTTTTTATGCGCCATTGTTGTAACGCAGATGCTGGCAAGGTTTAAGCGTTTGGATCCCTATCTCGAGCAAGCAGCTTACGACCTTGGCGCCACACCTTCTGCTACCTTTTTTAAAGTGATTTTGCCCAACATTAAAACAGCAATTATCGGTTGTGTGCTATTATGCCTTGTATTAAGTATGGATGAAATTCCGGTAACCTTTTTTTTGATAGCCGGGAACAATACATTACCTCTGGAAATTTATGCCATGATGCGCCGCGGCATAACGCCAGAAGTAAATGCAATTTCAACATTGATATTTATTTTCTCAACAGCAGCCATCTTACTTTCGTTAAAATTGAATAAAGAGAAATAATTTTTTTTGAGCCTGGCTTTATAATATGAATTGACCGTTTTTTGCGTTGTACCCTTGTACGGTTGTAACTATATTGGTAATTGCAAGGCAGCCGAAACAATTTACTGGCCGCCTTACTAACGAGTTAGAAATAAGAGAATAGGTTGCTTCGTTCTTCGCCATATTGCACAATGTTGTGGATGTACAAGCGTGCGACGCAACAATGATGACATGAAAAACTATAGCCGGGTTAAAAAGATTTTTTAAAAAATTATCAAAAATTCATGAGTATCCTCAATATAAAAAATGTAGATAAATTTTATGGTAGCAACCATGTAGTAAAATCATTGAACCTTACAGTGGCAGACAGTGAATTCCTTACAATACTTGGTCCGAGCGGTTGCGGTAAAACTACCACCCTCCGTATGATTGCAGGTTTTGAAACACCAGATAAAGGAAGTATTATTTTAAAAGGAAAAGACATTACACATGTACCACCTTACAAAAGAAATGTAAACACCGTTTTTCAGAATTATGCGTTGTTTCCAAACATGAATGTTGGTGAGAACATTGCGTTTGGTTTGCAGCAGCAAAAAAAAGATAAGGCAACAATTGACAAGAAAGTTGCTGAAATGCTGGAGATGGTACGCATGGAGAGCTTCGCCAAACGCAAGCCGGCAGAGCTTTCTGGCGGGCAGCAACAGCGTGTGGCCATAGCAAGAGCGGTTGCAAACAACCCTTCGATATTATTATTGGATGAACCACTAGGTGCACTGGATCTAAAACTGCGAAAACAAATGCAGTTTGAGTTAAAGTCATTGCAGCAGCAACTCAATTATACTTTTATTTATGTAACGCACGATCAGGAAGAAGCATTGACGATGAGCGACCGCATTGCGGTAATGCACGATGGTGTGCTGGAACAGTTGGGAACGCCGGAAGAAATTTATAACCATCCGGCAACAGCATTTGTAGCCGATTTTATAGGCGATATTAATAAGTTAGATGGGAAAGTTTTATCAAAAGATTTGCTTTATTGCAACGGCCAAAACTTTATTGCACAAACAAAAGACATTGCAATAAATAAAGAAGTTAAAATATTTATCAGGCCGCAAAATATTTTTATTACGCAGGATAAAAATGAATTAAAGGGCAAAGTATTGCAATGCGTTTTTGCCGGCACACATAATAAACTGGAGGTACAGTTAGGCGATGGAAATATAGTTCATGTAAACCAACCTGTAAGCCAATGTCATTTATATGGAGATGAAATTTATTTAGCTATAAAACCAGCTACAGCAATTGTGTTTGAATAAATACAATACAACACTTATAACACAGATTGAACGGATGAACACAGGTTTTACAAAAACTTATCCGGAAAATCTTTACACCCAATATTCCACCCAAAAAAAAAGTATGATGCAACATTATCTACAATTTATCAACGGCGAATTTGTAAATGCCCAAAGCGGTAAAACACGTACTATTATTAACCCTGCAACAGAAGAAATTATTGCAATTGTTCCTGATAGTCAGCCAGAAGATGTTGATGCTGCAGTGCAAGCTGCACGTACAGCATTTGACAGTGGTGTGTGGAGCAAGATATATGCAGGCGACCGTGCAAAAGTATTGTTCCGTTTATCAAACTTACTGCGTACAAACTTTAATGAGCTTGTAACAATAGAAGTACAGAACAACGGTAAACCTAAGCGGGAAGCGGAGTTTGATGTAGATGATGCAAGCAATTGTTTTGAATATTATGGGGGCCTTGCCACAAAGATTCACGGCGAAACTATGCAAACACCGCCCGGTAATTTTTCTTATACAGTGCGTGAGCCCATTGGTGTATGTGCACAAATTGTTCCCTGGAATTATCCATTGCTCATGGCTGTTTGGAAACTTGCACCCTCCCTTGCAGCAGGGAATTGTGTAGTGCTTAAAACATCAGAAATTACACCGCTCTCTGCTTTATATCTTGCAAAACTCATCAAAGAAGCAGGCTTTCCGGCAGGCGTTGTAAACATCATTACAGGTGATGGGCCTGTGTGTGGCGATGCATTAACGCATCATCCTTTAGTTGATAAAATTGCTTTTACGGGAGGTACCATTACCGGCAAAAATATTATGAAAGCCGCGGCAGAAACAATGAAAAAGGTTACGCTTGAACTTGGTGGTAAAAACCCCGCTATTGTTTTTGATGATTGTGATTTAGACGTAACGCTCGACTGGACTTTATTTGCTGCCTTTGCAAACTCAGGGCAGGTATGCTCTGCGGGTTCCCGCATTTATGTGCAGGAAAATATTTACGATGCATTCATTAATAAATATGTTGAAGCTTGCGCCAACATAAAAATAGGAAATGGCGTTGATGAAGGCATACACATGGGGCCATTGGTAAGTGCAGCTCATTACGAGAAAGTAAAAAATTATATTAAGGTGGGCAATGCAGAAGGAGCAACCATGTTGTGCGGTGGCGATCGGCCGGCACACCTGGCCAAAGGGTATTTTTTACAGCCAACGGTTTTTACAAATACCAATCACACCATGCGTATAATTAAAGAAGAAATTTTTGGCCCTGTTGTGTGCATACAAAAATTTAAAACAGAAGAAGAAGCCATCGCACTTGCAAACGATACGCAGTATGGCCTGGCAGCGGGTATATTTACCAGCAATATTACAAGGGCGCAGCGTGTGTTACCGCAGTTGCGCTGCGGTATAGTTTGGGTAAATTATTATCATCCCACTTTTAATGAGCAACCGTGGGGCGGCTACAAGCAAAGCGGTATTGGCCGGGAACTTGGGCTCTGTGGCATAGAAGCTTACCTGGAAACTAAACAGGTAAATATTAATACAGATAGTAACCCGGTTGGCTGGTATGTTTAATTTTTTCTGATTTTTAATTTTGTCCCGGGGAGGTTTTCGCCTTTTAAATTTATAAATTATACAAGCTGTCTATGGCGAAACCCCAACGAATAAAGACGCTGGAAAAATGATATCCTACCACAATGTTTTTTATAACTTTATGCTATGGCAATAAAGCTTCAACATAGCGATACTTTTTCAACTTACTTTGTAACATTTACCTGTGCCAGATGGAATCCGCTGATTGAAATGACTAACAGGTACGATTTGGTATATAATTGGTTTGCTGTTTTAAAAAGTAAGTACAATGCAGCTGTGGTAGCTTATGTTATTATGCCCAATCATGTTCATGCCATCTTGCATTTTCACAGCAAAGGATTTAATCTCAACAGGATCATTTCAAATGGCAAAAGGTTCATGGCATATTAAATCATTAACCGGTTGAAGGAAGCAGGCAATACAGCCATGTTGGAAAAACTAATCAGCCTAGTAACAGAAAGGGAAAAGAAAAAAGGACAACAGCATAAAGTGTTTAAAAATTCATTGGATGCAAAGGCAATCATTACCCAAAATTTTTATTGCAGAAAGTAAATTATATTCACAATAATCCTGTTAGCGGAAAGTGGATGATGGCGAAGGATTTTATAGCATACGAACACAGCAGGGTATCATTTTATGAAATACAACTAACAAGGCATTTTCGACCTTTGCATTACCTTGATGTATAATTTTGAAAGGTTGGGGTGTTTTAGTTGAGAAGCGTATAATACGTCGGGGTTTCGCCGCAAGTAGTTTTTATATGCTGAAAATATTTTGGCGAAAACCCCGCCGGGACGGAATGGTTCAATAAGTTTATTTTTTACAGGTGCCGGATATTAAAACTATTAAAATGAAAATTCAAATAAAACTAGCCGTCCTAATTTTGTTCTCTTCGTGTACTATCTCACAAATCCAAAGGCCCGGCCCTCAGATAGTAAAAAAAGCGATTTTAAGTACGTTAACAGATACAGTTAAGGTTATTACAGTTTTTAGTTATTCAAATTCATCAAATTATAGAAGGTATTTTAAAAGCCGAATAGCAGAAAATCAAGGAAAAGTACTTGACAGTACTAAATTTGTTAAGGAATTAAACACTTTTCTTTTTAAACACATTTTGCACTACCGATTGCTAATGAATCCAGTAAATTTTGATTTTGTGGATTCAATTTTCGATGATGGCACCACTTACAATGATGCCGATAATTATATTGACCTTTCTTATGAGTTATCAAAAAATTTAAAAGATACAAGTGCTATATTGATCATCCACGTCCGATTCAATGTAGATTATAATTCAATAAGTATCTCAACCCTGGGCGTTTCAGGTAAACCGGACGATATACGTCAAATTATATCTCACGCAATATTGATGAACAAAGGCGCTTTGTTGTATCAAAGAAGTAATGTCATAAGCTCGGTTTTTCATGGAAAAAAATTTTATAAAAAATCTATTTCCAGGGTGCTAAACGACGCTGTTAAGAAGTAATACTTTTATTTTTAATACTAATTTGTTGATGTAAAAATTTATTTCAATATTGTTTGTGATAGAAGATAATTTTACCAGATAAGATTAGAGAAATTATAGCAAGGCAACAATTTAACGATTTGTTGATAGCAAACCGCTTAATCTACTAATGTAAACAATTCGGATTTGAACTTTAATAAAATTAATCATTCCACTCCTCCACATACTCCTGTTCCTGCTGTACAATTCAATATCTGTGAACACTTTCACCCTCCCCGGCATCAGCGGTGGGCAAATAAACCTTAGCCAATATACAGGCAAAAAAATATTATTGGTACACACTGCAAGCCAGTGCCAGCATGCCCCGCAGTATGCTAAATTGCATCAGTTTCAACAGTTTCAACAGTTGCAACAACAGTATGCCAGCAGTCTTGTTGTTATTGCCATCCCAGCAACAACTTCAATAATATGGAGCCCGGCAGCAATGAAGAAATACAACAGTTTGTGCAACAGTACCAGCTAAGTTTTCCGGTAGCAGCCCGGCAAGATGTAGTGGGTGATGAAGCCCACCCGCTGTACCAATGGCTGCCGCACCAGCAGCAAAACGGTGTGATGGATGTGCTGCCCCGCTGGAACTTTACCAAAATACTCATTGGCAAAACGGGGCTGATAGAAAAAGTATTTAACCCGTTGGTAAGTCCGTTGTGACATCGGGTGAAAGATGCGGTGGAGGAGTAAGCAAATGCGTTTAGTCATGTTACGCATAGTAATATTCAGGATATGAATATTTTTTTAAGCGCTAATGTTAGATTTTTACAACAACTAAAAAACCTATCATGAAAAAACATTTCTTTCTTATTGCGCTTCTTGCAGCAACCCTGCATATTTCAGCACAAGAGGGCGGCAAAGTATCGGGCTTTATTAAACCCACGCTTGGTTTTGGCTATCGTGTTGCCGGTATTAGCGACGAGGTAGGGCAACTCCCCGGGCTGGAAGCCCTCTTAAAAAAGCAACGTTCCGGCATTGTACTCGGCCTTGAAGGAGGCATCTATCTTGGGAGCGACCAAAAAGAATCACTTGGAATATTGTACCAGCGTTTTGGTTCAAAAGCATCTGGCCCGGTTTCTTTTCCTGGCGTACCCGGCACTTTTAATTTTACTACCAACGAAACAATCAGCCTCGCTGCATTGGTGTTTAGCTCCAGAAGAACTTTTGGTAAAAACGGGGGCTCATCAGCGTTCTTTAAAGCTGGCGCAGGCTATAATAATTACAAGAATGAGGTATCAGTTATTGGTACTTCGCAAACAGAAAGTATGTCCAAAGGCGGGCTTGGCTACCTGGTAGGTGCCGATTTAGATTTCAGGCTTTCAAGAAATATTTTCTTTGTAACCGGCTTAAGTTTTACAAGTGGTTCGGTAAAGGTGGAAGAAGAGAAGGAGAACCTCAGCATGCTGATTGGCAACTTTGGCATACGGTTTAGTTTTTAATATAAATTCACCCGGCACCCACCAATCATTTTGTTGTTGCCGGGTGTTGTTACCGGGTGTTGTTACCATTAACCCGAAGCCATGCAGTCATTTATTTATTTTGTCTTCCCAGCAACTTCCTCTCGTGCCTTCAACAGTGGTTTGATACTTTTTGTATTAGATACAAAGATATATTAAATACGAAATATTCTTAATTTTTAGTAATGGTATTCATTTGAGACGAAATGCTTAAAACATTTTTAAGAAGTTTATTTCAATAGTGGCAAAGAATAATCATTGTTAACGCAATCCTCCTGGCACAATTTTTTTACTCGTTGGGAAACACTGCTGCAAAGAACTAAGAATAAACGTTTGGAACCTGCGGCTTACCTCTACAAACGCCAAATTTTCTTTTTCCATTTAACTGCCATTACCTATTTTTATAAAAAATTTTTGCAATGACAAAAGATAACACCTTATACATTTTATCCCATGGCAGGGTAGCAGCTATCAATAAGAATGATGGTGCTATTATTTGGGAAGTTAAACTTAAAGCTTATGGTGGCAGCAGTATGGTATATGCCATTGGGCAGTTAATGGTGGAGGGCCAAAAAATTTATATAGGCTGCAGCGGCCTTTTGTTTTGCCTCCATACCAGAGACGGTTCATTGCTTTGGAAAAACGAACTAAAAGGCTGGGGATATAATTTTGTAAGCCTTGCTAATGTAAACAATGCTGCTGCTGCAGCAAGTGCTGCAGCCATGCAGCATGCCGCAAATGCAGGTGCTGCAACAAAGTAACTCCTTTTGTATTACGCCATGGAGAGTGAATGCTCATTTCTCCGAAAGCTCAAACAACTATCTTAAGCCCCGCTGCTCGAGTTCTACCTGCGGCATACAGCAGCAGTAGCGGCTTATAAAATAACAGGCATTGGCAGTATCACCATTTGCCCAAAACAAGGTGGGTGTATCGATAAAAATTGCCTGGTTATTTTTGCAAAAATCATTACTACAAACAATTAATTATTTTGTATAATTGCCCTGAACTTTATAAATATATTTGCTGATAATTTGTGAAACTATATGATGAAAAAATTACTATTTACCTATTTATTAATTCCATTTAGTTTGCTGGCGCAGGATAGCACCGTAACCGAAGATTTTAGCAGCTACGGCAATGCCGGCAGTGCAAAAAATTATGCTACCCAAAAAGTACTTAACCAATCGCCCCAAAAACTTATCAGCATAGCTTATGAGCAGCAGGCTGATTTTTCGTGGACAGATAGCCGGCAGGGACTGCCAATTTTAAATACCAATTCAAACGGCGTTAGTGGACTTAGGGCTTTAGTGAATGTGCCAGTGATTTCAAAAAGTTCCATCATCTGGCAATTGGGCGCAAGCTACTGGGGTTCAAAAATTGATTTCTCAAACCCTTTGAATGAACGTTTCTACAATAATTTGAACAATGCTGCTATGAACACTTATGGCATCAACAGTACTATATTTAAACCGCTGGGTGAAAGGAAATTTTTAATTTTTCAGGCAAGTGCAGATGCGAACCACGTGCTGAACGGTGGTGGCCTAAGCAGCAAGGATATTACTTTTAGCGGATCTTTTATTTATGGCTGGAAAAAAAGTGAAAAGAATATGATTGGCGTGGGTGTTACCCGAACATACAGAGCAGGTCAACGCATTTATGTGCCCGTACTTTTATGGAATAAAACGATAAATGACCATTGGGGAATGGAATTGCTGCTGCCTGCAAGAGGGCACCTGCGATACAATTTCAGTACAAAAAACATGCTGCAGCTTGGCTACGAACTGGAGGGCAATCAATTCAGGATGAACAATACCAATACTGGTAACGATTGGTTTATACAAAGAGGGGAGCTAAAGCCCCGGCTAATGTGGGACAGACAGCTTTTCGGTTTTATCTGGCTTAATGCACAGGCAGGCGTAAGATACAACTGGCGCTTTGAAGTGTACGACAAATACGATGGCAAAAAAGCGGCAAACAGGCTGTATGATTTTAATATTCAAACCCCATTATATTTTAACATCGGCCTAAGTTTTGTAAGCCAGTAAAATTTACTTCTGTATTTGCCTTTTCCACACATCTGTTCTGCCAAATAGTGAAATGCCAACATAACCCCTTACTTCCAGGTTATTATTGTCTTTCAGCGTCATCGTGCAGCTATATTCATTGCCTGTTTTGGGGTCGTAAATATTTCCATCATCCCACTCATTTTTGCCATCATACGCAAAACCCCATACATTTATCAGCCCAAGCACCGGACGCTGTCGGTTGCTTTCTTTAGGGTTGTTCTTATCCTTTTTGGGTTGCCCGGTAGCGGGGTCAGTGGGCTCTTTCAACCACACAATTTTCCCCTCATACTTTTCTCCATTTTTATAAACCTTCACCATGGCCGTGCCTTCGCCGGTTTTCCACACGCCAATAACGGCATCGCCATCGGCTGTTTTTAAAGGAATGGATGTAAACGAAGAAAGATTGGCTATGAGTAAGCAAGCTGCTGCAACGAGCACCGAGGGTATTAAAAGTTTTTTCATAAGGGCAATTTACAAAATGAAAAGTATTTGTTTGAATAATTGATAAAAAATTATTTATGGATTTTAAAATAGTCTTCTAATCGGATGCATTTAAAATTTTATTTTTCGAGCCGATTGAGATTTTTTATTCCGCTCGGGGTGCTCCCTCAAATCTTACTGCTTAACAGGCGAGTCTAAACAAGTGCTAAGTGGTTAAGTAACGCTACTCGCTGCTATTTCATTAGGTAGTTCAGATTTGTTGTTATCCTCTCTTCAGGGTAACTACCCGCTGCACACCAGTTTTAAAGTCTTGCTCCCATGCAGTAGTTAAATCTATTTCGGTAGAACTCCAGTAGTGGTAAAAATTACTAAATCCGCCAACTATAGTCTTTTGCAAAAACAACTTATTCAACTCATACTTTGATGGTAAATACCAGTCTCCATAAGTTACATCACCATCCGTAACCGAATAATTGAAACAATACAAAGCTGCAGGATAATAAGTTGGCTGGCATTGAACCACAATTGAATTTTTTGCACCGGCTCCATAGCCATTTGCAGTTGCACCAAAGAAAAAATTAATTTCAGCCCACGTTATTTGGTTTGGATGATCTGCTGTTGCTGATATTAATCCGTGTTGACCGCCATCAAAAACAAAAAATACAATACCACCGCCATAACGTTCTCCCACATAATGTACTGTTGAATACCATGCGCTGCCATTGTAACATTCTAATCCTTTTCTGGTTGTGTTAAAAATGGTAAGACCCGTTGCAGGCGAAACAATCAAATCACGATTGGCTGTTGTCATTCGGGGGGGTAAAAAGCCTTTGGTGGTGGAAGATATTTCAAGTGCAGCAGTAGGACTTAGCGGTGTTGTTCCGATAATAATCGGGCTATTATAAAAAGTAGTGCCTCCTTCTGCAAAAACATTCATTTTACGGTCTGTTGAATTGGTGCCGGCACCTACTATATTAAGCCCCGCAAAACCAAAAGAATTATACCCGATTTTACCTGCATTGATGCTTTTACCTGCTATACCTGCACCAAATTCCAACGTGTTT
>JBBQTZ010000105.1:0-14306 GCA_038234405.1 Chitinophagales bacterium | reverse complement strand
AAAGGCACATAGCATCGGGATGAAAGCAATTTTCGTCATGATATCCGTTTATTTGGTTTTAAATAATGAGTATTATAATATGCACAAAATAACTAAAAACATCTAAACTAAAACAATCCATTTATTAGCAAAGTATTTTACTCCTACCCTCGCAAAATCTCACACAGGCAATATTATCTCAAACCTTTTTTACTGCTGTATCCATTTTGAATCAATACAAATATTCACCTCCCTTAATCGTTGCAGTGGATGTACCAAATGAATGAATGGCTTTCAGAAATCAATGTTTTTTATTTGAATGATACGATGTTCCTCAACGATAATTGAAAGGCATTATCTGTTATTACTACGGCATACCAATTATTCAACATTTTTTTTCTTTGCACCTTTTTAGCCAATTTGTTTATCCTGCCTATAACAGTAACGGAAAACGGTAACATCAACACTACTCCTTGAATGCCTCCGAAAAAATAGTAATCTTTTCATTTATCCCAGGTGTTTAGTTTAAATGGTGCTACCCTTCTGGCTAAACAATAAGCATCGTGCAAATCAATTTTCCCGCATTATTGTTTTCATGTTAAAAATTATCTACAACAAAATAATAGTTCAATATTTAACCATTATCATTTACCTTTGCAATTCAATAATAAAAATGGAACTAAAAAACCTTCAGTGCCTGATTGAAAATGCAGCCAACTTTCGGATGGGGATGAAGCAGTACATTCAACAGAAACTGCGGGAAGGAAATTTTGACATCACGTATGAAATGTTACAGGTATTGGCCATTCTTTGGCACAAACAAGACCTGAATCAACAGCAAATTGCAGATGCGATACAAAAGAATAAAGCTAGTCTTACACCACTGATAGACAATCTTGCCTGTAGAAAATTGGTAGTACGAACAGAAGACCCAAGTGACAGACGAAACAAGATCATCTCACTTACAAAGGCTGGCCGGGATTACAAACTCCAGTTCATGCCTGTTATTAATGAATTTTATACTTTAATTGAAAAGGATTTAACCTGTAAAGAAATTGACCAGGCCTGCTGTGTGTTGCACAAAATGTACAAAAACCTAATCGGTTAATTTTTTTTATCTAAACGGTTAAATATTTAACTATTTTTTATACATAAAATAAAATGAATAACTGTTCTACACTATAAAAATAAAATTGCTTACCGCCTTGAATGATTTTGACCGCTACCGATTCAATCACTATTGCAACAGATGCTAATTGCGTTGTATGCAAAGCAGGTAAAGCTGGAAAAGCAAATAGCAAACAGAATCCATAAAATGAGAAACTACCTCAGTATGCGCAGGTTTCCGATTGATATGTAACCATTGTTACCAAGACAAGGATTTGGAAATTTGAAATTTGAAGAAAAAAATACAAGATTAAAAAAATAAAAAATGCCAATTTTAAAATGACAAATAGCCATTGAGATTTAAAACAATATGAATGAACACAATTAAAATAATGAAACAATTAGCATTGGCTGTACTAGCCATATTTAGTACCCATTTTATTCAGGCACAAACAGTAATCAGCGGCGTTATCAAAGATGCATCTACCCAACAACCCTTATCGTTTGTGAGTGTGTATTTTAAAGGCGCCAAAGGAATTATTAGTGGTGAAGACGGCACCTATAAACTATCTACTGTAAATACAAAGTTAACTACAGTTGAGTTTTCCTACGGTGGTTACAAAGTAGTTTCAAAAAAAATTGCCCCAGGAACGCAAACAATTATAGATATCAGTATGGAGCAGGAAGCCATGGCTGAGGTAATTGTAAAAACCAATAAGAGGACAAAATATAGTAACAAAGATAATCCGGCGGTAGAACTGATACGACAGGTGATTGACAATAAAAGCAAGAACCGCATCAATGCATATAACTATGTGCAGTACCAGCAATATGAAAAGATGCAGCTTTCGCTAACAAATAAACCGGAAAAATTAGCAAAAAATAAGTTGCTGAAAAACTATCAGTTTGTGTTGGAAAACACAGACACTTCTAAAATTGAAGGCAAGAGTTTACTACCGGTTTACCTGGAAGAAAACCTGAGCAATCATTTTTATAGTAAAAATCCCGCCAAGGAAACGATCATTCCTTTGGGGCAAAAGAAAGTAAATTTTGGCGAATACATCGACAATGATGGCATCAGTAAATACATCAGCAGACTGTACGCTGATATTGATGTGTATGAAAATAATATTTCAATTTTAACGAACCAGTTTTTAAGTCCCATTGCAACGATGTCGCCAACCTTTTACCGCTTTTATATCAGGGATACGGTAGAGTTGGACGGCATTCAATTGGTTAAATTATATTTCACACCCCGCAATCCCAACGATCTTTTATTCAGGGGCGTAATGTTCATTACACTGGATGGCAATTATGCGGTGCAAAAAATAAATATGACCATCAGCAAAAATGCCAACCTCAATTTTACCAGGGAGTTAAGGATTAACCAGAATTTTGAAAAGGGTACAGATGGCCGTTATCATGTGATCCTAAGCAATATGATGACTGAGTTTGCATTTACTAAAAATTCATCAGGTGGTTTAATGGGTGAAAGAACGGTTTCTTATAAAGATTTTGTAACCAACCAGCCAGCGCCTGATAATATTTACAACAGCAAACTGGCAGCAAACCAGCAAACCAATACAAACCTGAAAGATAGCTTCTGGGTAGCAAACAGACACCAGCCTTTGAGCGCTGTCGAACTAAAAGCATACCATAACATTGACAGTTTGCAAAACATGCGGTCGTATAAAAGATTTATGGACGTTGCTACTTTGTTATTTGCAGGTTACAAAAATTTTGGACCCTACGAAGTCGGTCCTGTCAATACATTTTATAGCTTCAACCCTGTAGAAGGTTTCAGGCTGCGGGCAGGTGGAAGAACAACTCCAAAGTTTAATAAAAATCTTTATTTTGAAAATTATGTAGCGTATGGTTTTAAAGACGAGCAATTCAAATACCTGTTTTCCGGCGCCTATTCTTTTAATCATAAATCGGTCTATTCCTTTCCTTTAAATTATTTGAAAGTAAGTTATCAAAAGGACATTAAAATTCCTGGTCAGGAGTTGCAGTTTGTGGCAGAAGATAATTTTTTACTCTCCTTTAAAAGAGGTGATAACAACAAATGGATGTACAATAACACTTTTAAAGCCGCCTATGTAAGAGAGTTTGGACAGAATTTTTCTTATGAACTGGGATTTAAAAACACCCTACAAACACCCGCAGGTAGCCTTCTTTTTGAAAAGGAAGGCACCAGTGAAGTAATTCCCAATATTACCACCAGCGAACTTTCGGCACAATTGCGGTGGGCCCCCAATGAGCAATTTTACCAGGGAAAAGTTTATAGAATTCCAATCATCAACAAGTATCCCGTCATTACGCTTCGATATACGGCCGGTATAAAGGGATTGATGAGTGGGGAATACAATTACCAGAGTGTGAACCTCAATATCGCTAAAAGAGTATATTTATCACAGTTTGGTTATGCAGATGTAACCTTGGAAGGTGGCTATATTTCAGGCAAGTTACCTTACCCGCTTTTAACCATTCACCGGGCAAACCAAACATACGCCTACCAGGTAAATTCATTTAACCTGATGAACTTTATGGAATTTGTAAGCGACCGGTATGCATCTGCAAATGTTGATTATTATTTAAACGGATTTATCTTCAATAAACTGCCATTGATTAAAAAATTAAAATTGCGGGAAGTAGCTAGCGCCAAGATATTGTATGGTGGCGTAAGAGATGAAAACAATCCTCTGCCGGGCTCCAATACCCTTAAGTTCCCCAACAGCGATGGACTACCTACTACCTATAGTTTAAACAGTAAACCGTATATGGAGGTAAGTGTTGGTATCGCCAATATTTTTAAAATCCTTCGGGTTGATGTGGTTAAGAGATTGAGTTACCTCAACCATCCGGATGTAGCAGAATGGGGCATTCGGGCTCGTTTTAAATTTGATTTTTAAAAGAGATGTCTCAATATTAAATGAAAGGTTGCCCCAAACGGCAACCTTTACTTTTTTTAGCGAATTATTGAAAATAGACGAATGATAAAAATAGGTATTACCGCCTTCCTGTAATACCTTTCGTGCAACTGCTATGGTTTTAGTTAAATGGTTTGTTCAAGATGTTACCATAACTGATGAACTGATTTCTTGATATACTTTTCATAAACCTGTTGCACTGCTGCCAGTTATGAAAAAATAAGATCCGGTACATCAAACGCACTGGTATTTGAATCTACCCGGGCCGCATTATGCCACTATTCCCAATAAAATAATTACCCATTGAAATGGAAACACTGCTGCATTGTATGTTGAAAATAGGCTAAAAAATTGTTCAGTTGTAAAAGGAATTTTAATGGAGTGCATCCCAAATAGTCGCAGTAACAAGTGGTGGGTGAGGACACCAATGCTATCAAATTAGTAAAAATAGCTGATATGGATTCAGTACCTTTACCATTCACCAACATATCGCACCATGGCTTTTAAATATAAGCAAACAAAAGGGCAGACAGATACCAAGTCTACTAAAAAAAATATTTAATTTCATCCATGATGCTGACACAGTTAGGGCTTTTAAAGTAGATGAGGTAGATTTTACTAGACAAGCCACGCTTTCCTTTGCTACAGTAGTTTCTTGCGTATTGCATCTTTTTAAAGAATCTGTCCAGTTCAACCTATCCAGCATAATTCCACAACTTTGTAATAAAGTGGTTGGCACAGCCGCATTTTCTGCGGCACGTTATAAAATTAAATCTGCGTTTTTTCAGTCATTAAATGCCTTGGTAGTTGAGCATCTTCAAAAACTTACACCCAAAACTTGGAATGGATTTCAGCTAATTGCAGTAGATGGAAGTACTGTTTCAATACCGCCTTCGCCATGGATAAAAGCCTTCTTTGGGGTTTTTGCACAAACGGATAAAGGCACTAAAACCTGTATGGCACAAGCTTTAATATGCTTTGATGTGCTTTCTAACTATGTGCTTTCAAGCATAATTGGCAAAATGGACACAGGTGAAAAAAGTCTTCTGAAGACACTGCTACCTCAGCTTAAAGTAACCAATGCCATTTTCATTCTTGATAGGGGTTTCGGCTACTTCAATGTTTGCAAAATGCTTCAAAATCAACAACATAAATTTTGCATTCGGCTTAGTATACACATTTGTTCTTTCGCAAAAAAGGCAATGCTTAACCCTGAAAACGATTTTGTTACAATGTGGGAGCCAAGCGAAACGGAACGATCAAGCTGCAAAAAAGCCGGGCTTGATAATATCCCCGTCAAAGTGAGGGTTAGTAAAGTAATATTGGATACCGGAGAAATAGAATTGTTAGTGAGCAATCTGTTTGATTTAATTATTATTGACAATGCAGCAATGAAAAAGCTCTACTTTATGCGCTGGGGCATAGAAGAAAATATAAAAAAGCTACAACCTAAAATGAAACTTGAGCATTTTGGTTGCAGAAAGCCCGAGGGAATTTACCAGGAATTCTATGCACACATCTTCATGCTGAATATCGTTGCCCTGATTGGAAATGAAGCACAGGATAAAATTGATGCAAGTATGAACCAACGCAAGTATGCATACAAATACAACTGGCAAAATGCTTTCCTGTATGTGAGAGAAAAAATCGTTTCTCTTGTTAACAGTAAGAATCTATATAAAATTATCAATGATCTTGTTCAAAAAATAGCTTTATCAGTAGTGGCAGTAATTGAAAACCGAAAGTTTGCCAGAGAAAAGCAAAGCAGACAAAAACCAAGGCTCTTTCAATGTTATAAATAAACAAGCCACAGCAAAAATTTAATCTAAACCCATCCTACATCTAACAAAAAAAGCACCTCGAAAAAGGAGCTAAATCAGTGTGCCGTAAACTGAATTTGAAATGGCTCTTTGGTACAATGAATAGTAAAAACGTACCTTTAAAAAAAGTAAACGCTACTAATTTGATAGCATTGGTGAGGACACCGACCGAGGCTCAGCCGTGGTCGGTGTCCTCACCGACCGCGTGTTTCTACGACAATTTAGGATGCACCCAATCAATACCCTTTTACTTTCAGTAAATTTGTAAGGTATAACTTACTAAAAAAAATATACTATTCTTGAAACTTTATTCTTCCAAAGGCTATACAATCATTCAGCAATGGCTTGCTACCAAAGCATTTAAGCCTTTTGTTTTTCAAGAGCAAACCTGGCAGCATATTGCCCATGCCAAAAGTGGACTGGTAAATGCACCTACCGGCTGTGGTAAAACCTTTTCGGTATTTATTGGTGCCCTTATTAATTTCATAAACGAACAACCAGAAAATTATACAACCAAGGCAAAAAATGGACTTCAATTAATTTGGGTTACACCGCTGCGTGCATTGGCAAAAGATATAGGCCGGGCTATGGAAGAAGTAATAGAGGAGCTCGGTATGCAATGGAAAGTAGGCATCCGTAATGGCGATACAACTACAAGCGAAAGGGCAAAACAAAAACGGCAGTTACCGGAAGTGTTCATTATTACGCCGGAAAGTCTGCACCTTTTATTGGCGCAAAAAAATAGTATAGCGCAATTACAATCGCTAAAAATAATAGCCGTAGATGAATGGCATGAGTTGCTTGGCAGCAAGCGTGGCGTGCAGGTAGAGCTTGCATTGAGCAGGATAATAGCACAAGCTAAAGCTAACAATCAGCCTATTAGTGTATGGGGGATTTCGGCTACTATTGGCAATTTAGAGCAGGCAAAAGAAGTGTTGCTGCATTCCCTTTTTTCAGGTAAACATCCGGGAGACAGCGGTGAAATCATCAAAGCCAATATTCAAAAAAATATACAGGTGCAATCCATTTATCCAGATGAAATAGAAAAATATCCGTGGGCAGGGCATTTGGGTATAAAGATGGTTGATAAAGTAATACCCATCATCAACCAATATAAAACCACGTTGATATTTATCAATACAAGGGGTATGAGTGAACTTTGGTACCAGGCTTTGCTACATGCTGCACCCGATTTGGCAGGTGCCATTGCATTGCACCATGGCAGCATCGAACAAGAGTTGAGGCTTTGGGTAGAAGATAATTTGCACACAGGTAAATTAAAAGCCGTGGTATGCACTGCAAGCCTCGATTTGGGAGTAGATTTTAGGCCCGTAGAAGCCGTAATACAGGTGGGTTCGCCAAAAGGTATAGCAAGGTTTTTACAGCGGGCAGGCCGTAGCGGACACCAGCCGGGCGCCGTAAGTAAAATATATTTTTTACCAACGCATTCATTAGAGTTGGTTGAGGTGGCTGCATTAAAAGATGCTATTGAGCAAAATTATATCGAAAGCAAAGAGCCCATGATGCTTTGCTTTGATGTGCTCATTCAATACCTGTGTACCCTTGCAGTAGGTGATGGCTTTAAGCCGGCAGTAATTTTTGAAGAGATAAAATCAACGCATTGTTTTGCTGATATTACAGAAGAAGAATGGCTTGAAATATTGCTCCATTTAACACAGGGCGGAAAAGCCTTGCAACAGTATGATGAGTTTAAAAAAATAGTTGTAGAAGATGGCTTGTATAAAATTATTGATCGCCGTATGGCCATGCGCCACCGTATGCACATTGGCACCATTGTAAGCGATGCCATGCTAAAGGTAAAATTTATGAGTGGTGGCTTTGTTGGGGTAATTGAAGAATATTTTATAAGTAAGCTAAAACCAGGCGATGTGTTTACCCTTGCGGGTAGAAATATGGAATACCTGATGATAAAGGATATGACTGTACTGGTAAAAAAATCATCCGTAAAAAAGAGCCTTGTACCTAGTTGGATGGGTGGCCGCATGAGCCTGACTGCCAACCTCGGGTTAATGCTACGAAAAAAGATAAGCAGCCCATATCCGCCACAGGGCAGTAAAGATGAAGAGCTATTGGTTTTAAAACCTTTGCTCGATTTGCAGCAATCATTATCTGCCATACCCAACGAGCACGAATTACTGATAGAGCATTTTGAAACCAAAGAAGGTTTTCATCTTTTTGTATATCCTTTTGAAGGCAGGTTGGTACATGAAGCAATGGCAGCCATATTAGCGTACCGCATCAGTAACATAAAGCCCATTACGTTTTCAATTGCTATGAATGATTATGGTTTTGAGCTTCTTAGCGATCAGCCAATACATTTGGATGATACCAACGCCAGCGAATTATTTTCGCAAGAAAACTTGTTGGCTGATATACAGAAAAGTGTAAACTCAACCGAAATGGCCAAAAGAAAATTTAGAGATATTGCTGTAATAGGTGGATTAATTTTTCAGGGTATGCCCGGTGAGCAAATAAAAGCCCGGCATTTACAAAGCAACGCCGGGCTATTGTTTAATGTATTTAATGAGTACGATCCTAATAATCTTTTACTACGGCAGGCTTATAGCGAAGTGCTAAGCCAGCAGATGGAAGAGCAGCGGCTGAGGGCTGCCTACAAAAGAATTGCTGGTAGTAAAATCATTATTCACTTTCCTGCAAAGCTTACCCCATTTTGTTTTCCTATTTTGGTAGATGGGCTTAACCGCAATAATTTATCTTCAGAAAAACTAGAAGACAGAATTAAAAAAATGCAAATGCAATTAGCTAAATAATTAGTACACTAAATTTTTGCGTTGTACTGCATATAAAATTATAAAGGCAATTGGTATTAACATAAACAAGGCAGCAAAACCCTGAAATAGCGCAAATCCCAGAAATATAGCAATACCAGCTATAGGTAAAAGTTCTCCTGCAAGCCATAGTACAAATCCCTGTTTTTTTAGTTTACGCATTTCTAAAGCGCCATAAATACAAAGCGCTGCACCTACAACGGTCAAAATTAAAATGGGCAATTTATTATCTACAGATTTTTTGGCATTTTCTACCATTTCCGGCCCCATTAAACTTTTTACAAATGCAGGTGCATTGGCCATATTTTCCTGCGCTTTTAAAATTGTATCGTAAGATTTTTCTACAGTGAAATACGTCCAGAAAGCTGATATTAATGCAATACCGCTGCCAATAAAGGTTAAAATAGTGAGCACATTTAAACCTGAACTTAGTGTAGGTTTTTCTTCTTCCGAAAAGTTGATTGAGTCATTCATAATTTAGATTTTTTGTGTAATGTAAATAGTATTTATTTCTTATCAAAAATATTTAGTTCAATGGTATCTGTAATCAATAATAACTTTGTTGCAATGGCTCAATATTTATTACACCAATTTCTTCAGCAGCATTTGTTACTTAGTACAGAGCGTTGTATTTTTTGGGAAGAAGAAAAGATTTTGATATTAAGTGATCTCCATTTTGGAAAAACAGGTCATTTTAGAAAAGAAGGAATTGCAGTACCGCAGGATGTGTATAAAGAAGATTTGCAGCGGCTTGTAGCACAAATACAATTCTTTAATCCGGAGCAGCTTATTATTATTGGTGATATGTTTCATAGCCATAACAATAAAGAACTTGATTTATTTAAAAAATGGCGGTATGATTTTACGCAATTGCCCATGCTGCTTATAAGGGGTAATCATGATATTTTAAAAGAAAGCTGGTACCGGGAGGCGCAAATAGAATTGATTGAAAACAAGCTTACTATTGGGCCTTTTGCCTTTTCGCATGATATTACAGAAGTAAAGCCGGAGGAAAATCAACCATCCTATTTTTTTAGCGGACATATTCATCCGGGTGTATCTATACGAGGGGCGGGCAGGCAATCGCTCCGTTTTCCTTGTTTTTATTTTGGCAGTCAATACGCAGTGCTTCCCGCTTTTAGCAAATTTACCGGCACCCATCCCATTAAACCAAAGAAAGGCGAATCTGTTTATGCTGTATTGCCTGCAAATGCATCAACAAGCGGCACAGGTAGTATTATTAAATTGTAGCCCATGTCTAAAATATTAAAAATCGCCTTCGATCCAATTTATGCCCACCCTTTACCACCGGGCCACCGCTTTCCTATGCTTAAATACGAATTGATACCGGGGCAATTATTGCACGAAGGAAGTATTACAGCAGAGAGTTTAGTTGCTCCTTCTATTTGCCCTGATGAATATATTTTATGGACACATCAAAAAGCATATTTACAAAAACTACAGCAGCAAACGTTATCTGCCAAAGAGCAACGGCATATTGGTTTTCCGCAATCGCCTATGCTTACTAAAAGAGAACTTATTATTACACAAGGCACCATCAACTGTTGCTACTATGCAATGGATAATGGTGTTGCTATGAATGTAGCGGGAGGTACCCATCATGCTTTTGCAGATAGGGGAGAGGGTTTTTGTATGTTGAATGATATGGCCATAGCTTCCAATTATTTATTAAGGAAAAATATTGCGAAAAAAATATTGATAATAGATTTGGATGTTCACCAGGGAAATGGTACGGCTAAACTTTTTGAACAAGAACCCAGGGTTTTTACCTTTAGCATGCATGGCCATCACAACTATCCGTTTCACAAAGAAAAGAGTGACCTTGATGTACCGCTAAATGATGGTACGGATGATGCAACCTACCTCGGTTTGCTGCAACAAATTTTACCTAAACTAATAGAAAAAGAAAAACCTGACTTTGCCTTTTTTTTATCGGGAGTAGATATTTTAGCTACTGATAAATATGGAAAACTACTTGTATCAATGCAAGGGTGCAAGCAACGGGATGAGTTTGTTTTCTCTACACTACAGCAATATAAAATACCTTGCGTAGTGGCCATGGGAGGCGGTTACAGTGCCGATGTAAAAATTATTACAGAAGCCCATTGCAATACTTTTAGGGTTGCAAGAGATGTGTATGGATTGTAATTAATTTTCATTTTACCAATGCACTGCTAATCACAAAATGTCGCATTTTAAAATGATGCTCATAATGGGTACATTTTAAATTGTTGCTCCCTATTTCGGCAGGTGGGCACACTACCGGGGCTAGTGTACTCACCAAACACCAAACACCAAACACAAGGCGCAGCGTCCATTTAAAATGCCACCCTCCCAATCTCTGTCTGTTAGGGCAAACTCTAAAAGTGTACATTATTACCGGCTTAGTAAACAAAAGCATAAAGTTATTTTAGTACGAGTAAAAAGCTACGCCGTTGTTGTAGCCTCTATCAACCACAAGGTACAAACGCACAGCTAATGATAATTCTATTAGCTTCTCTTCAATTGTAAATAATCTAAGAAGTACACAATTTTTAGACTTACCTCATTGCTGTGTGGACTAATAAAAATTTCGCCAACATTTTTACGAAAGTTGTTATACTGATAAGGATCGAGGTTTACAATACCGCCGAGTGCATTTTTCCATGCAAGGGTAAGGCGGCTGCCCCATAAAAAATCCCAGGTATAAAACATATCGGTATTAAAACTATTAAAATTTTGATTGTAACCAGCTATAAACGGTATATCGTTCAATAAGCCATCTGCTTTAAGGGTGTGAAATTGTTTGTTTAGCAAATAACTCCAATAATGCCGCATCCTGATGGTTAAATTCATTCTTGGAGTAAAGCCATATTGTGCGGAAAGTATAGAGGTAACACGGGTGATATCTCTTGTAGAAAATATAATATTACTATTGGCAGATGGTACAAAGCCATAGCCCCTGTTACCATTATCCTGTTCAATATTGGTGCTTGCGTTTATAAGCAATCTTGGGCCAAAGCGATATCTTATGGCCATGTTTGTATAATAATAATCTGTATTAGGGAAAGGGGTTCTGCCATAACCCAAAAACAGGCGTCCAAATAATTTTTTACGACTATCGCTGCTACTACCGGCACCAAAAAACACATACGGCAGTGTTTTAAAAACCGCACCTGTTTTTCTAGCCTCAAAAAAATCGTTACCCCACAGTGGCTTTGTATCCATAAAAAAATTTACATCCCAAAAATTGCGAAAAATAAATCTTGAATTGGCTTCAATTTTAAGATCCGACCAGGTGTAGGGATTGTACAAATACCTGTTTTGGATACTTATACTATAGCTATGATTTAAGTAATTTTTAGTAGGGGTAAAAAAGTTGTAGCTAGCATTGGCCTCATATCTTACCGAATTATTGTTTTGCAGAAAGCCAAGGTCATTTGGGTCGTACCGATCACTTTCTATTTGTGAAATAAGTTCATATTGTAAGGCTCCGCTTACTTTTGCAAAACTTGCATAATTGGCAAACCCATTGTAGCTGCCATTTTTACCCCAAATGCTACTAAAGCGGGGAGCTAGTTTGTAATTGTAAATGTTCTTCCTGTCAAACAAAGAAATATCCACCGCACTTACATTGGCATTTCGGGTATTACCAATTCTTATAACATTGGTGTTGGTAAAGCTAATAGACGATCTGTTTTTTAAAGCCTTGTCCAGCACAATTATATTGTAATTGGCAGCTTGTTCAGTTAAAATAATAGAGTCTTTACCCGTTGCTGTAGCTACTACCTCGCCATACATAGGCCTTGTAACGGCATTTAAAATGCCAATACCAAGGTTGTTTTTTGTGCGGCCAGAAAATTTGGTAGCGTTGTACAATAAACTAATACCCGGATTTTTTTTTACCCTGTAATTACTATCTGTGCCAAAGGTATTTAGCAGCGCATCTGCACCGCCCGGCTTGTCACCAATACGGCGACTGTAAAATAATCCGGCCTTGTTAAAAAGTTCTGTTCCTTCTGTAAAAAATGGCCTAAAATCATCAAAGCGTACCTGAAAAGGTGTAAGGTTTAAAAACACATTATCGCTTTGTACCTGTGCAAAATCCGGTATCAATGTTACATCAAGCGTAAAGCTTTCGTTAATGCCGTATTTAATATCCATACCGCCACTCTTAAGGTTTTCAGTAATTTGTCCATTACCGGTAGGGGTAGTTTTAATACCGGCAGATACGTATGGCAAAAAGGAAAGTCTTAATGGAGGGACAATATTTTTAAGATCTTTCCATACGCCCCATTGGTTAATATTACCACTAATGGCAGGGTTAGTAGGGCTCCAGGTAGTGCCCTCATTGGTGCTGCGGCATAGGCGTTGAAACTGCAATCCCCAATCCTGTATCTCTTTTTTTGAAAACCGGATAGCGCTGAATGGTATTTTTATTTCAGCCACCCATCCATCTGCCTTAATGCTTACTTTGCTCTCCCATACTGCATCCCAGGTTTTATCCAGCCCACCGTTATCGTCAGAAATGGTTTGCGAAAAACGGGCGTCTGCCTGCACACCTGCTGCCGTTATCTGAAATAGATAACCATTTTGTTTATCATTATAGGTATCTAACCCAATGGAAAAAATATCCACATCCTGCCTGTCAAGGGCATCTCTTTGCGTTAGCTGCTTTCTAATGTTTTTCTTATCATCAAACATATATGCAGCAACATATAAAGCAGCATTGTCGTAGGCAATTTTTACCAAAGTTTTTTGAGAAGCCGGTTTGCCAAAGGTGGGAAAGTTTTGCACAAAGTCTGTAGCACCCGTTACTGTTTGCCAGGCTGCCTCATCTAAATTGCCATCCAGTTTAATAGGCGTAAAAATTTTAACAGCTTGCAGGGTTTTAGTTTGAGCCAAAAGCTTTTGTACGGTAAAGGATAAAAGGATCAATAAAATCGTTCTCAATGGTATAAAATTGTTGTAACTAAATATTTTTTGTTTCTTAAAAACTTGCAATAAAAATCAGGTTTTTTTAAGCTTTTACTACCCTAAAAAAGAAAGAAAAAAATAACCGGGAATAAACCCAGGTGCTTTCTTGTTCAGTGCATCTATGATTTTGGCACTTGAGAGGTTGCTCCCCGGCAGAGCCTATCCCCATCCGCATTTAAACTATGTTAAACTATGTTAACCTATATTAAAAAATGATAAAAACATAACGGATATTTGAAATTTAATTGAAACAGGTAAACCTTATTTAGGCAAGGACAACCATTAACTATTAACCATTAACCATTATCCATTAACCATTAATCATTAACCATTAACCATTATCCATTAACCATTAACCATTAACCATTATCCATTAATCATTAACCATTACCCATCACCCATTAACCATTAACCATCACCCATTAACCATCACCCATTCTCCATTCTCCGTTCTCCATTATCCATTCTCCATTCTCCATTCTCCATTCCCCATTCTCCATTAACCATTCTCCATTAACCATTCTCCATTCCCCATTATCCATTATCCATTATCCATTATCCATTATCCATTCTCCATTATCCATTAACCATTATCCATTATCCATTAACCATTACCCATTATCCATTAACCATTATCCATTAACCATTACCCATTCCCCATTAACCATTACCCATTAACCATC
>JBBQTZ010000104.1:0-14662 GCA_038234405.1 Chitinophagales bacterium | reverse complement strand
ACAGTTTTCCTGTTGGGCTTTTAGCAGTTGATGTCAGCAAGCTGATGGTAGTATGAGGCCTGTCAATTTCATTGTAATAATTCTGTACATCTTTTAATGCATCGGGTGCTTCCATCTGACTGGCACTACCGAGGTTGAGTTCCTTTTTGGCTGTTACTGTAATATCCATCAATACCGAATAAGGCAACTGCCTCAATGCATAATAGGTGTAGCTAACAGTGGCCACATCTTTGTAATCGAAAGAAGTGGTAAAGCTGGCATGCTGCATATAAAGCGACTGCTGCATATTGGTTGCATCTGCGTTGGATAATCTTCTGCCATCAATTTCCATGTACATATTCAGCAGGTTAAAACTTTTTAAAAAGTTGCCCACCCTGCCACGGCCGTACAAATCATAGGCACCGGCCAATACCACTTCTTTTACTTTAAATGCTTCGGCACTGCTTACAATCCCAATTTGCCCATTGGCAACTGTAATGCCGTAATAGTTGGAGAGATCAATTTTAGTGGCGGTTATTTTCCACGGATCCTGTGCATAGCAGGCTGTTACAATACAAAGCATGCAAACTGGCAATAGCAATCGTTTCATAAAAAATATTTTAATAAAAATAAGTGGGTGAATTTACCTTTATTTGCTGAAAGATTTGATTGCAAAAAACTATTTATGAAAAAGAATTTAACCTTGTTAACACTATTGGTGGTGATATCTATGGTTGTTATTTATTTCTACATCCCAACAACTGATAATATTTTATTTCAAAGAAATGTAAGTTGTACAGAAAGCGGTGCATCAAGACAAATAATTAATAAAGCAAAATGGCTTTTGTGGTGGCCTGGAAAAAAAATAACGGACAATCAATACTCCTTTCAAAATTACCAGTACCACATCAATAAAAATTTAATGAACGGTTTTGAGGCCACTATATTTTATAATGCAAAAGATTCACTAAAAGCCTATTTTCAATTTACTTATAATAAGCTTGATACCACTCAATTTCAATGGACAGCCAAATACAATTTTTCAACGAATCCGATAAAAAGATTGCAGCAATATTTTGAATTGAATAAAATTAAAAATAACGTTGAAGACCTGCTAGCTGATACCAAAAAACATTTTGATAAACCAGAAAATATTTATGGTATTAAAGTAATGAAGGAAACCGTTAAAGAAGCGTTTTATATATCTACCAAACAAACGTTTTCAACTTACCCAACCACACCCGAAATCTATAAAATGATTCAATCGTTAAGAGAATATATAGCAAACAACAGAGACGAGGCTAAAGGTGATCCAATGCTTCATGTTGAACAGGAAGGAAGTTCGGTATTTGTAACATTGGTAGCTATCCCTACAAAAAGCAATCTGCCATCTAATGGCGATTTTAGACCCAAGCGGATGATATTGGGGAATATATTAACTGCCGAAGTGAAAGGCGGCAATTATACGATCATAAACAGCGAAAAAGAATTAGCCAACTACGTAGTTGATTATAAAAAATTGTCACCTGCCATTCCATTTCAATCGTTGATTACAAATCGACTTCAGCAATCAGATACCTCCAAATGGATAACCAAGCTGTACTACCCCATATTTCAATAACCGCTGTTATTTAAATTGTATCACCACTGTACTGTCATTGTTTTTTGCTAATACGAATGCCGTTTTTTTATTAATCAGAAAAGGTTTAATATGCCTTACCTGTCCTTTTACCGTAATGCCACTGAAAGGCTGGTATCCAAATTCACCCTTTCCTTTATTGATTAAAATTGTTCCAAAATCTGCATCCTGCCTGCCAATTTCTATATTATTTTCATAAAAATTCCCCACTATTAAAATATCGGGTAACTGATCATTATTTGCATTGATTACTACTGCATCCCGAAATGCACTAAGTTGTGCTTCGTAAGGTAAAGGCTTTGCCTGGAATTGCAGGTTGCCATTGTTTATAAACACTGTATTGGAAAAATAATCTGCCGATAATTTAGCTGCATCATTCAGCTTATCAGCGTCAAACAATGTTGACAGAGTAGCCTTTGCAAAATCTTCCGCATACAAAAATTTCTTTTTTAACACCGGCATTTGTTTCTCAAGATCCTGCTTGGTTGCAAAAGGTATTTCTTTTCCTTTCAGAAAATAAGTAAGTACCTGTTCCTTTTTGCCATTGTTGTCAAAATCGTTGTAGTACAATGAAACAGGCTCTTTTGCCGAGGCTTTCAAGCGGCTATTTAAACCAAAGTTGCCTGCAACAAAATCTATGTCCCCATCCATGTCAAGATCAACAGGCAGTATAAAATTCCACCAGCCTTTTTTATCCGTAATTATCTTTTTTGTAAAGCTGATTTTGTTATTAATAAACGCATCAATGCCGCCCCATTCATAGCAAAGCAATAAATCTTTTGCGCCGTCATTGTTTATATCTACCCATTGTGCGTTGGTAACCATACCTGGTTGCAGCAACTCTTTTGAATACTTGCTGGTTACATCAACAAACTTGCCTGTGCCATCATTTAATAGCAAAAAGGATCTTGGCATTAGTCCATAATTCCATGGTTCGGATCTGCCTCCAATAAATAAATCTGTAAATCCATCGCCATTAAAATCGCAAGGCTTTACTACACTTTGTGTGATATAAATATTTGTAAAGGCATCAATCTTCCGGGTAAGGTTACCCTTGCCATCATTCAGATAAACCAACGGCAGTAAATGTTGATCTTTACCATAATATTCATTCCCCCCACTTGCAATTACAAGATCAACATGCGTATCATTATTTACATCAACCCAGGTTGCATCTACATTTTCCCACATGCTGTCTTTCATCATTTCTGGCTGAGCTGTTTGATTAAATTTTCCATTGACTGTTTGTAAAAAAACGGCATTGTGAAATGTTTTGGATGCGCCAAAAAAAACATCGTCCAATCCATCATGATTGATATCTGCTATAGCTAATGCAGGGCCCTCTGTTGTTAACATATGTGGCAGCAATGCCTCTCTATCAAATTCGTTGAATGGGTTTTCTATATGCTGATAATTCAACCCGGTGACTGAAGTAATGTCTTCTGTTAATGCCACGGACGTTTTATGGTATGATGCTATCCAACTATAATTAAATTTCGCCAGCGTAGATGTATATGAAAACGAAGATTGCTGGTTAGCATTTAGCTGAATTGCCTGGTATGAATTATCCGGCCAAATTAAAAATGCGGAATCAATATTTACATTCTCTAATCCAATATGGATGGGTAGCATCATGCTTGATTGAAAACCATGTACCGTATTGTTTTCATAGGTATGTATTCCGTCTGTTGCAAATAAAATAATTTTTGCACCAATTGCATTCATGTTATTTTCTGGTCCTTTTAGTTTGATGGATGCATAAGTTTTGTTCTTTTTATCATTTGCTTTATTCTGGTACAGCAGGACCGCATCGTTGATATTATTCACTACAATGTCAAGGTCGCCATCATTGTCCAAATCTGCATAAACAGCCCCGTTGGAAAAGGTAGGATGATTGTTTTCAATACTATCTTCTATATCCTGAAAAACCAAATCCCCTTTATTAGTATAAAATTTGTTGGGCAATTTAATTTCCGGAAATTTATTTACGAGCGTCATATCCTTATCCTCCATCGTATTGTTTCTGAGCTTTCCTTGCACTTCTTCATTGGATACAAAATTGATGTAGTCAATGTCATTCATCCTTTTAGGGATACCATTTGAAATAAAAAGATCTTTTCGTCCATCATTATCAAAATCCATCCAAAGTGCTGCCCAACTCCAATCCGTTGCATGCACGCCAGAATACTGAGCTATTTCGCTAAACATTCCATTGCGCCTGTTTAACTGCAAATTATTGCGGGCATATTGATAACTATATCCATACAAAAGTTTGTGTTGAAAAATATTGTAATCATCTTCCGCCAATGACCGACGCAACATATACGGATCATCGGGCAGCATGTCCATCGAAATAATTTCGGGGTAAGCATCATTGTTTACATCTGCTACATCTACCCCCATGCTAAACTGGCTAGTATGCATCAAACGCTTATTATTTTCCTCCCTAAATGTGCCGTTTTTTAGATTGATGTAGAGATAATCATTTTCATGAAAATCATTACTTACATAAAAATCAGGCCATCCATCCATATTAATATCCGCTACTGCAACCCCAAGCCCATATCCAATTTTACTGCCGTTTATCCCAACTTTTTTTGTTACATCGGTAAAATGTATGGTAGTTTTTCCTTTAGCAGATTTGGCTAAATCATTGCGGTAAAATTTTTGGCCAGCCAGAGAATCATACGTGTTTAAAAAATTGGATCGTGGCGCATAATTGCCATCATGATTTACAGAATGGTTTAATAAAAACATGTCTAAATCACCATCGCCATCGTAATCAAAAAAAGTAGCCTGTGTGCTAAACCCAGAGAAATCCAATCCATATTCAGTAGCCTCATCTTTGTAAAAAGGGATACCCTCGTTATTAATTCCTTTACAAATTAACAGTTGATTTTTACTCTTCAATGTTTTGTAATGCCCCACTTTACAAACATAAATATCAAGCAGTCCGTCATTATTGATATCAACAACGGATACTCCTGTACTCCAGCCGCTATCTTGTTGTATGAATGCTTTTGTTGTAACATCTTCAAATTTCAACGCCCCTTTATTGAGGAATAATTTATTATCACCCTGGTTGGCAGTGAAGAAAAGATCTATGAGGCCATCATTATTAAAATCACCCGCTCCAACGCCAGCCCCATTGTAATAATACATGTAAGAAAACAAATTGAATTGAGGAGTTGGCCGAAGCTGGTTTATAAAATTAAGATGGGTAAAGCTGCTGTCTAGTGTACTAAATAAAGGCGTTTGTAGCTGTTTTTTTTGGTTATTGCATTTGATGATCAGCGATGACAAAAACAAAGCAAGAAAACTACATTTTATAAAACAGTTGACTACATTATCTTTTTGCCCCATACATTTTTTTTGAAATCCTGAACTAAAGCTATGATATTGCATTTTGTGCAACAATTCAATTATCTATTTTTTTTACCCGGCTCACGGTGCCACTATTTTATACATCACCGGCAATTCATTATTCTCCAGAAATAGTATACAATCTACATTTTGGTATTTAAATGAAATGATATCCTTAGTTTGACCAGTCAAATTCAAGCCTGTTTTTTTATTAGGTATTTCAACAAAACCTCCCTTTTTGTCATTTAATAAAATATGACCATAACTCCCATCCACCCTACAGAACTGGGGCAATAAATCAAACATATTGCCTGCTGCAATGATATCCGGATAACCGTCCCTATTGACATCCATCAACCGAATAGCATTAACAGATGATAGTTGTATAGTCAATGGCAATTGCTGTATTTTAAACCCGCCTTTGCCATCATTTAAAGCAACACATGATGATAAATAATTTACCTGTTTAACCCTGGCCTTTTTTATTTCATCACCAAAAAGCTCCTGCACCGTTTTTTTTGCAAAATCCAAATGCGTTAAACTTAATTTTTTAAGTGATGGAATTTGATCTGTAATTTCTCTTTTCATAAAAACCGGCACATCTTTTTCACCAACCGTTTTCGTGAATATTTTATCAAGGTTACCATTCTGATCAAAATCACTTATCCAAAGCTTAACCGGATTTTTAAAATCTGCTTTTAAATAGAAATTGTCTCCCACATTTCCTAAAATTAAATCCATATCTCCATCCATATCCACATCCGATACGGCCATAGATTGCCACCAGCCAAACAAGCTTTCAAGGCCCGTTTTTATTTCAACAAACCTTTTTTCATTATAGGAAAACACATGTGGATACATCCAGTCGCCGGTAATTACAAGATCCTTGTTGCCATCTCCAGTTACGTCTTCATATCCTGCAGCCGTTACCATACCAATTGTAGCCAAAGAAGGTGCCACCAAATTAGTTACATCTTTAAAATTTCCACTGCCGTCATTCCTTAAAATAAAACTATGCGGATCTTCACCATAGTTTTGCGGCACACTGCGGCTACCAATAAATAAATCCAAATTCCCGTCACCATCATAATCTATTGGAAGTGCCGCTCCGCAATTGGTATTGATAATTGGCAGGGCACCACGTTTCAACGTAAAGTTACCTTTGCCATCATTCAGATAAAGCAAGCACTGAAAACTACCGGAATTTTCTGGTGCAAAGTTTCCTCCCCCACCGGCAAACAGGTCTATATCGCCATCTTTGTCACAATCAAAAAAGAAAGCTGCTGTAACATCGTTAAAGGCATACGTTTTAAAATCAGGCGTTTCTTTTTTGATAAAACCCTTGGCAGTTTGCAGGTATAATTGTCCGGGCTGCAGCCTTGCACCGCCTACGTAAATATCCTGCAACCCATCGCCATTTACATCGCCGGTTGCCGCCTTTGGGCCCTGCCTCGAAAGCATAAATGGGATATTTCTTTCAATGTTAAAATCAACATAATCATCTTCTTCATGCTTATCAAATATGGAAGGTGTTTTTTTCAGTATGGTAAGCGTATCTGATTCAACCGGATATTTATTCGTTATGGCGTCTGCCAAATAATTGATAACAAGCAATTTGTTCCATTCCGGTTTTTTGATAGAAGTAATCGTTTTGTCAGGCCATGTAATCGTCATGGAATCGGGCTGCTGCTTACCTAATCCAATGGTTTGCCGGTAATCGACAGATGACTGAAACCCACGGCTTGGTATAATCTGGCGACTAATAATTTGCGTTCCCTGGTAAATTTTGATGGTACTCCCAATTGAAAAAATATTGGGTGATTTAAATTTTAATGAAATTGCGATATAATTATTCTGGTTGATTTGCCGACTGTTATTGCGGTACACAAAAGCTTTCTTATTCACATTATTTACTACTAAATCCAAATCGCCATCATTGTCAAGGTCAGCATAAGCAGCTCCATTGGAAAAGGAAGGTGTTGATAATCCCCAATCGTTACCTACATCTGCAAAACGCAGACTTCCCATATTCTTAAATGCTTTGTTTGCAATTGGTATGGAAGGCATTTTACTTATAACACTATTGACGGCTTCTTTTTTACCAGTTAAAACCATTTGCTGCACTACTTCGTTGCCAAAAAAATCAATAAAATCCTGATCGGTTACATCATGGTAAATGCCGTTGCAGACATATAAATCTGCCCGTCCATCATTGTCAGCATCAAACATCAACCCTCCCCAACTCCAGTCGCTAGCTGCTATGCCACTGAAAAAAGCTGTTTCCACAAATTTGCCATTGCCATTATTTACCTGCAATGCATTTTGGGTAAATTGGTTGTAAAAGCCTTGTTTCTGTTTTAGCTTTAATACATCATAGCTTTCAAATGAAGTATTCGTTTTTAAACGATAGTCGTCTGCAGGAAGCATGTCGGTGGTAAATATATCGGGCAAACCATCGTTGTTAATATCTTGCATGTCTGCACCCATTGAGGAGAGACTTGTATGTTGAACCCGTTGCTCCAGCTCATCCTTAAATGTGCCATTTTGTTGATTGATGTATAAATAATCCCTTTCAAAAAAATCGTTGGAAACATATACATCCGGGTAACCATCATCATTGATATCGCCTACGGTAACACCAAGGCCCAAACTAATTAACCCGCCATGAAGACCTGCCTCTTTTGTTACTTCCTTAAAAAAACCATTATTATTCTTGTATAAATGATCTCCTCCTCCTTTTAAAAAATCAGGCACTTTCCATTGATCGGCAGGTAGATCCCTCATGTTGGCGTAATTGAGAATATTAGCCGGAATAGGGCTATTATTTACCATAAAACAATCCAAATCACCATCCATGTCATAGTCAAAAAAAGAAGCCTGGGTAGTATAACCGTTGTTATCAAGTCCGTATTGATGTGCATTTTCAGTAAATGTAAGATTGCGGTTGTTAATATACAGTTGATTTTTTCTGATAGTGGTATCAAACATACTACCTGCATTGCAAACATAAATATCAAGCCAACCATCATTGTTAATGTCAACAAAAACCACTCCGGTACTCCACTGCTTTTTTTCACCAAAACCTGCTTTAATAGAAATATCTTCAAATTGTATATTGCCTTTATTGAAGTATAGTTTATTGGGACCCTGGTTGGCAGTAAAGAATACCTCGGGCAATCCATCGTTGTTAAGATCTCCCACAGCCACTCCTCCTCCATTATAGAAATTTCTATAATTGAAAACGTGCAAGTCTTTAGTTTCTGTAATGGTATTGCTAAAGTTAATATTACTGTTATCAAGCAGGGTAAATAAAGCAGCTTCCCTTTTTTGACTACAAGAAAATAAAACAAGAGCAAGTATTGGTGTTGCAAGCCGCAATAAGTTCATACGTAAAAATAAAAAAAGGCCATTAAAGAATGGCCTTTTAAAAAATAAATATTATTAATTAATACCCAAAATTTTGTTTAAGATTTGGATTGGTTGAAACAGCCTGAACTGGTATTGGAAAAACCACCCTAAAAGCACCTGACTTAGTCGATCTTTCATTGACCGGGTCGTTAAAAGTACCAAACCGTATCTGATCATTTCTTCTCCAACCTTCGTAATACAATTCAAAACCTCTTTCCTGCAACAATGTAGGTAAATCAATTTTAGTTAATGAAGGTGCACCTCTATTTGTACGAATGGAATTTACAATTACCAATGCAGTTTGACCGTTTGGATCTGTACCTCCTCTTAAAATTGCTTCTGCCTTCATTAACAAAACATCTGCAAATCTATAGAATATATAGGAGTTAGTACTTGCATCGATAGCTGATGGGTTCAATGGATATTTTACCACACGAATACCTTGGGCTTCTGTAGAGAAAGCTAGGCTCACATTTGGAGTGAATATCAATGGGTTACCATCTCTTTGATTTAAAGCAAATAACTTTCGAGTTTTAAGACTATCATTATTGCGTATAAAATCGTCTTTCCCCATTCTTGGGCCAAATTGTTGCCCAACTAAAAAACCGGCACCATACCCCAATGAATCTGTAAAGCCCGGCAAAGTGGTACCCTTTCTAATGTCTGAAGAATTAAAACTGTTATAAAAATCAGCCAAAGTAGTAAAACCATTCCACCCGCCTGGTGTTTGATTATAGTGAAAACCCATATACGTTCTGTTACGAACATTTGCTGGTTGGTTACTTGCTGTATTAGCTCTTGCAAAAATTATTTCTGAGGATTTAGTAGCGTTATCCCACTTAAAGTTATCCCAGTAATTTGGTGTTAATGTGTACGCATTTGTAGCAATAATTTTATTACAGAGGGATATTACATTATTCATGTCCGCGGGAACAAAAGTAAATGGACCTGCGGGTGAAGATGGATTCTGGGTAAATACTGCTTTGTTCAAAGCAATTTTTGCAGATAAAAAATTAACAGCATTTACAGTTGCCTTATTTTGATTTGCGGCGGCAGGTAATGTTGCTAATGCGCTAGTAAGATCTTTCTCCATAAAATCAACAGCATCTTTACGAGTATAAACAACTGGAATATCATCAGCCCCTGCAGTTGATGCTCTGTAAGGTACCTGTCCATATAAATCAACTACCTGGTAAGTGAAGAACGCTCTTAAAAAAGCAGCTTCTGCCTTAATCTGTGGGTCGGTTGCTCTTTCTGTAACTACTGTTGCCCTGAATGCCGCACCATTTAAATTATTCCATGCACTGTAAATTTGGTTGTGCGATGCATCCCATGTATGTGCATGAAGCTTACGCCAGGTACCAAAATCATCCCAGTCTGTTCCTCTTGTGGGTCCCATCATCTCGTCGGAAGGATGTTCTGTTAATGCATACGCATTGGCTTGGTCGGCAAACTGGTTTAATTGATCATAAACAGCAATTAAATCCGCTGCAGTTGCTGTTCCGCCGCCACCGCTAGTCCTGTTATCTACTTCTCTTGATCCAAATACTTTTTCATCCAATTTGGTACAGGAAGTTAAATTAAAAGCTAAGAAAATAGCAAATATCCCAAACGAGGTTGTCAGGAGTCTATATTTTTTTTGTATCATGATTCAAAATTTTATTGATTTATAATAATTAAAATCCAACGTTTACACCAACGGTAACTGTACGTGCCATTGGATAAGCAGTATAATCTATTCCTCTTGAAGGAACACCGTTCAATTGTTTATTGGTATTAACTTCAGGATCTAATCCAGAATAATTAGTTAGCAGGAATAGATTTTGTCCGGAAGCAGAAACATTCAATGTTCTGATAAAAGATTTACTCTTCATTCTAAAAGTATATCCGATACTTGCGTTTGATAATCTTAAAAAATCTCCTTTCTCTAAAAATCTTGAAGAAACACTCCCAGAATTCAACGGATTTTCTGGACTATTAAGTACCGAATAGGTAACATTGGTGCCGGTTTTATAAGTACCCGCAAGGAATAACGCATTAGCCGTATTATTGTACACGTAAAAGCCAGTAACTGCATTCATAAACAAACTAGCGTTCCAATTGTGAAACGTAAAATTATTTGTTAATCCTGCTGTAAATGTTGGTAAAGCACTACCCAACAATTGATTATTTCCCCCATCTGCATATACGGCAAGTCCATTGCCATCAAACCTTAAAAACTTGGGTACATTAAATGAAAATAAAGGGAAACCATTTTTAATTGTTTGAGCAAAGGCACCTGATAAACCATTACCATTAATAGCACCGGTATTTACTACATTTTGTCCAAAATCTTTTACCGTATTTTTAAGGAACGTCATATTATAGGATACATCCCAACCAAAAGATCCATTGTTGGGTCTTATAACCTGCAAATCAAGACCTAATTCCAAACCGTTGTTAATTACTTTGCCTGGCAAATTTAACCAACGAAAATTAACAGCAGCGGGTTGAGCATATTCTGCAAGAAAAATAAGGTTTTCAGTGCTTCTGTTAAAGTAATCAACAGTTCCTTTTAATCTGCCTTTAAAGAAGGCGAAGTCAATACCTATACCAGCAGTAGTAGTTTGTTCCCATTTTAAATTTGGATTTGCGGCTTGTAATGGATTTCTACCTCCGTTAAACTGCCTTTGAGCAATAGCTTGCGAAGAATTTGGTGGAAACTCTTGGTTACCTGTTATACCATAATTTATCCTTAAACTTAAATCATTAAAAAAGTTTTTGAAACCACTTCCTACAAAGGCTTCATTCATTATTTTCCATTTAAAAGCAGCCGCAGGAAAAGTGCCATATTTATTACCACTTCCAAATTTTGAAGATCCATCAACCCTTACAGTACCTGTAATGTAATATCTATTATCGTAAGAATAGTTTACCCTTCCAAAATATGATTGCAGTTCACTTTGAGAAGTATCACCAAATATTGGAAACTTTTGTGTGAAAGCATTTATATCTTTAATTAGAACACCCGGCGTTCTTACACCCCATCTAAAATCATTATTTACTTCGCTAGTAAACTTTTGATAAGCATAACCCCCTATAACATTTAGCTCACTTTTGTTACCAAGTTTTGCGTCGTATGTAAGTGTGTGTTCAACAAGAGTTGAACTGAGGTCATTAGTTTGATGAACACCCCTTCCGTTTACATTCCCACCTGTAGAAACCTCATTCGATACATCAAGTCCACGTACACCAAAATTTCCGTTATATGCTTTTAATCGTGGATCAGCAAAGCTTTTTCTTAGACTTGATGAATTTTCGAAACCGAACGTTGCTTTATATGTAAGCCCTTTAACAAATTCATAACTAGCGCTGATATTTCCAAGATATTTATTTACGTTGTCCCTATCATCCAAATAAGCCAACATTGCGCTTGGGTTGCGGTTACCGTCTTGTGGATCGTAATAACTTCCATCCTCATTAAATATCGGATAAGTAGGGTTAAACCTGATTGCAGCACCAACTAAACTACCCTGGTAACCTGCATTATCAGAAATAGGTGCATATTGATTTTTGTTATTAGAGCCAGTTAGAGAAACATCAACCTTTATTTTATCTTTCAAAAATTTCTGTGAAAGATTGATACGGCCTGTCATTCGCTCCAGCTTTGAATTTCTTATTATACCTTCCTGCAAGTTATAACTACCACTAATACGATAGATAGTTTTACCAATTACTCCCCCTTGGCTTAAATTATAGTTCTGGGCTATACCTGTTTGAAATATTTGATCCTGCCAATTAGTAATGGCACCTTTATCAACGGCATCTACATTACCACCAATTCCTTTTATTCCAACAACAAAATCTTCAGCAGACAATAGATCGTATCTACTTGCAGCTATTGATGCACTCGTACTTACTCCAAACTGTAAACCCTGTTTACTTCTACCCTTTTTGGTCGTAATTAAAACAACACCATTTGCACCCCTTGATCCATAAATTGCGGCGGCTGATGCGTCTTTTAAAATAGTCATGTTTTCTATATCATTAGGATTAAGAAATGCCAATGGATTCCTGGCACTTGACGAACCTGCTCCAAAATCTAATCCACCAGAAGTTCCTCCTCCATCCAAAGGCACACCATCTACTACAAATAATGGATTATTACTGGCACGTATAGAACTGGAACCACGTATATTTATACTTATTCCTGCGCCAGGCTCACCACTTGCTGGCAGTACAGTAACCCCTGCAGTGCGTCCTTGAAGTAATTGCTCCGGAGTTGCAATTACTCCTTTGTTGAAGTCCTTTTCGCTTATTGAAGCTACTGATCCGGTTAAATCTTTAATTTTTCTTGTACCATAACCAACTACCACCACTTCATTCATATTGCCTACACTTGTTTCTAATTCTGCATTTACAGGACTTTTACCTGATACGGTAATTTCTTTACCTGTAATACCGGCGCCACTAAACTTTAGTACTGCATCTGCAGCTACATTGTTTAGGGTGTACACGCCGTTGTTGTTGGTGGAAGTTGCCACTTTGGAGCCTTTAACAGATACTGTTACTCCGGGTAGTGGATCCCCTTTTTTGTCTGTTACCGTACCGGTAACTGTTTGTTGGGCAAGCGAAACCGCTGTGTACCCAAAAAATGCAACCATGAGTATGGCTGTTCTTCTCATTCTGGCAAAGTGCATAATCGTTAAGTTTTATGTTTGGTAATAAATAAACTAAGTGGCAAAACCAAGTCTGTTTGTTAAAGACATTGTTTTCTCTTAATAGCTGCATAGAATTAACAAAAATTAATTCCCGAGGTTTAAAAATAATTAACAAACCTTTACAAATTACTTTCGATAAATATTAAAATTAGAGCAAACGTTTGCGAAACGCTTTGCTGTGTACAATTTAACTCGCTAATTCTATCTCACAATGACAAATACTACATTAAAAAAAATATCCGGCTTACTAGGCATCAGTATATCTACTGTTTCGAGGGCTTTAAAAAATCATCCTGATATATCTGAAAAAACAAAAATAAGGGTAAAAGAACTTGCCAATACGTTAGATTATGAACCCAATGCCAATGCTATTAATTTAAGAAGTAGCAAAAGCAATCTGTTTGGGTTAATAGTACCTACTGTTTCCAATTTTTTTTACGAGTCTTTTATTGCTGCTGTAGAGGAAGAAAGCAGAAGAAATAATTACTCTCTTATGATACTTCAATCAGGCGATAACGCAGATATTGAGGGAGAAAATTTACGGCTTTGCAGGCAAAACAGGGTGAGTGGCATATTTGTTAGCTTATCGTCCGAAACGGTAGATATGGCCGTGTTTACAAAGTTTAAAGAGCATAATATACCGGTTGTTTTTTTTGATAAAGTGCCAGATAATAATGATTGTAACAGGGTTTGCGTGGCAGATGCACTGTCGGCTACTATTGCAGCCAGTGCCATTATAGACAAAAAGAAGAAAAAGATTTTGGCCATATTTGGCAACCCAAATCTTTTAATAACAAAAAAGAGACTGCATGCCTTTAAAAAAACCATTGACGAAAAAATTGAGCTTATTATTGAACATGCCAATACTTCGGCAGAAGCAAAACAGCTAACCCTAAATGCCTTACAACAAAACCCGGATACAGTTTTTTGTATGAGCGATGAAATATTAATTGGTGCAGTAAAGGCTATTCAAAAATCGCAATTGAAAGTGCCGGAAGATATTGCCATTATTGGCATCAGCAACGGCTTTATTCCTACACTATATTACCCGGAAATTACTTATGCCGAAACCAGCAGTTATAAATTAGGCAAGCTTGCCTTTTCGTGTATGATGGCAAGCCTGGCAGGGAGCAATTTTATACAGGAGCTTACCACAGAATCGTTGTTGGTTGAAGGCGGATCGCTGTGAGCTATGAGCTGTGAGCTGTGAGCTGTGAGCCTTGAGCTGTGAGCTATGAGCTATGAGCTGTGAGCTGTGAGCTATGAGCTATGAGCTGTGAGCTGTGAGCCTTGAGCTGTGAGCCTTGAGCTGTGAGCCATGAGCCTTGAGCTGTGAGCTAGGAGCTAGGAGCCTTGAGCTGTGAGCTATGAGCCTTGAGCTGTGAGCTAGGAGCTAGGAGCTAGGAGCCTTGAGCTGTGAGCCTTGAGCTACGACCTTTACTATTTACATTATATCTTGGGGTTTTACCTTGGGTTATTTATATTCAACCCCGTTGGGGTTGATAAAAACAGTAACTGGCAGTTGATTTGTTTATTTACGCATCAACGTTTTCTGATTGGCACATTTTCTCAT
>JBBQTZ010000103.1:0-14802 GCA_038234405.1 Chitinophagales bacterium | reverse complement strand
TCACTCATTCTCTCATTCCCTCATTCGCCCATTCCCTCATTCTCACATTCCCTCATTCCCTCATTCCCTCATTCCCTCATTCCCTCATTCCCTCATTCCCTCATTCTATCATTCTATCATTCCCTCATTCCCTCATTCCCTCATTCTATCATTCCCTCATTCCCTCATTCCCTCATTCTCCCATTCCCTCATTCTCCCATTCCCTCATTCTATCATTCTATCATTCTCCCATTCCCTCATTCCCTCATTCCCTCATTCTATCATTCTATCATTCCCTCATTCTATCATTCTCTCATTCTATCATTAATTCGCCTGCGCTCACGTAAAAAATTGCCCATTATTACTATTTGGTAATCTACAGTTTAAGTTTATTAAATTGCATCCTGATATTTGAATCAATAAACTATGATTTTACCAATAGTAGCTTACGGTACACCAGTTTTAAGAAAGGTTTGCGATGATATAGATTCCGGTTATGCCGGTTTGGATAAACTTTTGGCAGACATGTGGGAAACCATGTACAACAGCAACGGCGTGGGTTTGGCTGCACCACAAATCAATAAAGGTATTCGTCTTTTTGTGATGGATAGTACCCAGATATTTGAAAATCTGGAAGAAGATGAATTAGATTTATACCCTGATGGACCTGGTTTTAAATCCGTTTTTATCAATGCAAAAATAGTAGAAGAGGGTGGAACTCCATGGTCTTATAATGAAGGATGCCTTAGTATTCCAAAAATAAGGGAGGATATTATACGCAATGAATCTATTATTATTAACTACCTCGATGAAAATTTTATACTACAAACCAAAAGTTTTAATGGTATTACAGCAAGAGTTATCCTGCATGAGTATGACCATATAGAAGGAAAATTGTTTATTGATTACCTCAAACCATTAAAAAAAACGCTCATAAAACGTAAGCTAGATGACATTAGCAAAGGGAAAGTAAAGGTGGACTACCGGATGTTTTTTCCTAAATAAACTTTAACCAACTGTATCTAAGTTTTGTAATAATTTGCAGGCATGATAAAACTAATCATGCCTGTTTTTTTGTGGTTAACAACAATGTTTACTGCAACTGCACAGCAGAAAAGTGATAGCAGTATAATGATTGGCAGAAAAACCATCACCCTCTCTGAAATAGTGGTAAATAAAAAGTTCAATATTGCCACTTTTATCAATCATATTAAAAATGACACCTCCTTTTACAAAGCCTTTCGCAATTTGCACGTACTAAGTTTTACTTCTATCAACGATATTAGAATGCTGAATAAAAATGGTGGCTCTATTGCTACCCTGCATGGTAAAACAAAGCAGATCAGGGATAGCAATTGCCGCAGTATGCAAGTATTGGAAGAGCAAACAACCGGCGATTATTATGATGAGAATAAACAGTTGAATTACTATACAGCACAAATGTATGCGTCCCTTTTTTTTACTAATGGCATTAAATGTGGTGAAGATAATATTGTGGCTGGCCGGGAATTTTCTACAGAAGGGAAAAGTGGAATGGACAAACACAAAGAACAATTAAAAATGCTTTTCTTTAATCCGGGTAAAAAAATAAAGGGCCTTCCATTTATGTCGGGTAAAACTGCTATTTACGATGATGACATGGCTTTACTTTATGATATGGCAGTGGATATGGAAACGTACAATCAGATTAACTGCTATGTTTTTAGGCAAACGGTAAAGCCCGGCAACGAAGGTAATGTTGTGGTAGATGAAATGATAACCTGGTTTGATGAGAAAACCATGGAAATAGTTGCAAGAAATTATACTATAAGCTACAATGCTGTTGTATATGATTTTAAAGTTCAAATGGAAGTACAAATGACGCATGCAGGTAGCTTATTGGTGCCATCACTTATTCGGTACAATGGAAACTGGAAAGCCATATTCAAAAAAAGGGAGAGAGGCGTTTTCACTGCAACTTTATTCGATTTTAAATAGCTTGCTATCAGCCAAAAAAAAGGTGCATTTCATTTTTTGCAACCAACCTTAAAAACTACCTACTTTTGCCCAAAAATTAATTTAAATGAAGAAAGTATTAAGCACAATGCTACTTGTATCAATAGGCTTATTTGCAAGTGCACAGCAAAAAATTAAAATTGAAGATGCAGCACAGCATGAGGGAGATTCTGTTACTATTTGCTCAAAAGTATATGGCGGAAGATATATGTCAAATTCCAAATCTGCCATTACCTTATTAAATGTTGGCGGCCTTTATCCCAATGCATTGCTAACTGTTTTAATTAAGCCAGAAAACAGGGCAGCTTTTACTAACAAGCCGGAAGAATTTTACATTGGTAAAGAAGTATGTATTACAGGTAAAATTATACTGTTTAAAGGCAAACCCGAAATTGAATTATTTAGTGAAAAAGGAATAACCCTCAACGTTTTAAACCCTAACCCTTAATCTACATTCAATAATTCACATGCCTTGTTTTAAATTATTTATGCTGATGCTGGGTTGCAGGCCAAAAGGCAGGCATACAGAACAGCATGATATATTTTTTGGATTAGCAGAAAAACCTGCTGATCTTATCCCTCAAATGCTTCAATTTTGGCCAGAGGCCAAGGGTGTTTTACATGTAGATGCCTGGCGTGAAGTTAGCCATGTAAGTGGTTACAGGATAGAGGTAACTGAAAAAACCGATCAGCCGGCTATTGATGATTCCATCAAACTGTTTTTTATTAATCTCGGAGGTTACAAGCAAAACGAATTTGATGAATTTCATTACAAAATGCTGATTGCGGGTAGCAGTAAGGCAGCGGCTGTTTCAATAGCAAAACAATCTGCTTTTTATAAACATACCGGCTTTAAAGGTGCCACCTCCCATATTGATGACAAGTATGGTATAGATGTGGATGATTTGTATGAAATTAAAGATATCCTTCCACCCTCAATAAAAGAAAAATACCAATTGGTGCTTTCTACAGCTACAGCGCCTACAGAAGATTTACTGCATATTGGATATTTTAAATTGACTGCATTATAAATTACCCTTACCCTTTACATAATAGACGCAAAGCCGATAAAGTTAATCGGTAACTTTAGCAACTAAAACGATTTACCAATGAAAGAAGTGTATATCATCTCTGCCGTACGTACTCCAACCGGAAGTTTTGGAGGTAGTTTAAAAAATTTTACTGCCACACAATTAGGTGCAATTGCCGTTAAAGGCGCACTGGAAAAAGCAGGTGTATCCGCTACTGCTGTAAATGATGTGCTAATGGGTTGTGTAATTCAGGCAAATCTGGGCCAGGCACCTGCAAGACAAGCTGCAAAGCTTGCAGGCTTGCCCAATCAGGTAAACTGTACAACCATTAATAAAGTATGTGCCAGCGGAATGAAAGCGGTTTCCCTTGCGGCGCAAAGTATTATGCTAAGTGATGCACATATTGTAATTGCAGGCGGTATGGAGAGTATGAGCAATGTGCCTTTTTATAGTGATACTATGCGTTGGGGCAACAAATATGGTAATGTAAATTTTTACGATGGCCTGGTTAAAGATGGCCTTACAGACGTATATGATGGCAAGGCAATGGGGCATGCTGCCGAGCTTTGTGCCAGCACCTGCGGTATTTCAAGACAAGATCAGGATGCCTTTGCAATTGAAAGCTACAAGCGTTCTCAGGCTGCGGTTGCCACTGGAAAATTTGATAATGAGATAGTACCCGTGCCAATTCCACAGCGCAATGGCGATACTGTTTTGTTTGCCAAAGATGAAGAACCCTTTAATGTAAAGTTTGATAAAATACCAACATTAAAAGGTGCTTTTTTAAAAGATGGTACAGTAACTGCCGCCAATGCCAGTACTATGAACGATGGCGCAGCAGCCTTACTGCTAATGAGTAAAGAAAAGGCTGATGAACTTGGCCTTAAACCTATTGCCAAAATAATTGGTTTTGCAGATGCAGAACAGGCTCCTGAATGGTTTACCACCACTCCTTCTTTGGCAGTACCAAAAGCAGTGGAAAAAGCAGGTTTACTGATGGATGATATTAGTTATTGGGAGTTAAATGAGGCTTTTGCAGTTGTTGGCATCGAAAACAGCCGGCGCATGAAGCTTGATCCGGCTACTGTGAATGTGAACGGTGGTGCTGTATCTATTGGGCATGCTTTAGGTTGTAGCGGTGCAAGAATTATAGTAACACTTATCAATGTGTTAAAGCAAAATAATGCAAAATATGGGGCCGCAGGTATTTGCAATGGAGGCGGCGGCGCTAGTGCCATAGTGATTGAAAATGTGCAATAATATTTTGTTCCAGTGGTAAAAATCCAGTCTCTATCTACCCAGCAAATTGAATAGAATACGTTCAAATGCCCTAGTGGTAAATATACTAGTCAGACGGAGACCGTCTGACTGGTAACAAAGTATATTCCAGTCTGACACCGTCTGACTGGTAATAAAGAATATTCCAGTCTAACGGTTCCCGTCTGACTAATAACAAAGAATATTCCAGTCAAACGGTCCCCGTCTGACTGGAAGCAAAGTATATTTCAGCCTGACGGTCCCCGTCTGACTGATAACAAAGAATATTCCAGTCAAACGGTTCCTGTCTGACTGGAAACATAAAGTAAATTATGACACCAGAAAGAATCAACCGCCTTGAGACCGTACTAAACAACCGCCAGCCCGACCTTACTGTAGTGCTCGAAAATGTATTTGATCCTCATAATATTTCTGCTGTAATGCGTACTTGCGATGCAGTAGGTATTCAAGATGTTTACATACTTAATCACAAAATTCCTCCCCATAGAAACTGGAGCGCCAAAACATCTTCCAGTGCTGCCAAATGGCTTAGTGTGCATCAATTTTCAGATCCCATTGAGTGTTTTGCTGCATTACGAAAAAAATACCAAAAAATTTACACCACTCATCTAAGCAGCGATGCTGTAAGTCTTCACCAGCTTGATTTAACTATACCCACCGCATTGATTTTTGGCAATGAGCAAATTGGCGTAAGCGAAGAGATTATTGCTATGGCAGATGGCAATTTTATTATACCACAGGTTGGCATTATAAAGTCTCTCAATATTTCTGTGGCTTGTGCTGTTACCTTGTATGAGGCATTTAGACAAAAGAATAGTGCAGGGCATTACAATCAAATAAAAATACAGGGTGAGCAGTTAGAAACCTTACGAACTAACTGGGGATTTATAGAAGATGATTGATCCGGCTTCTTTAATAATTTATTGCGCCAAAACATTTTTTAATTCTTTTTTGTTTCTCAAATTATTAAATATTTTTATAGTTATTAAACAGTTGAAGTAATATAAATACCATCACATGAAAAAACGCTTTTTCCCAATCTTGTTTCTGTTTTCAATCAATGTAATTGCACAAAAAAAGCCCCTCGATCATACTGTTTACGATGGCTGGCAAAGCATCAATGAGCGACTCATCAGCAATGACGGAGCCTATATTGTGTACACTGTTAATCCGCAGGAAGGAGACGGTGAAATGGTGGTACAAAATCCAAAAAATAATTATAAAAAGGTAATACCACGTGCTTACGGTGCTACTATTACGGAAGATAGCAGGTACCTTATATTTAAAATAAAACCATTTTTTCATGATACCCGGCAAGCTAAAATAAAGAAGAAAAAAGCAGATGATTTGCCAAAAGATTCTTTAGGGATATTGGAGCTTGGCAAAGACAGTATTTTTTCAATTGCAAGAGTAAAAAGCTTTAAAACGCCTGAGCTTGGTGCTGGTTATGTTGCTTATCAACTGGAAAAAATATTATCCGATTCTGCAAAAAAGAAAACCGTAACAGATTCTTTACAAATAAAAAATGACCTGCTGGTTAAACTGGCCGATTCGTTAATCCGAAAATCAATTGACTCTATAAAAGGGAATATTACAAAAGAAGAATTGATTGTAATTGCTAAAAATGCTGCAGCTCAAATTATTATTGAAGGCAAGGATGTTGCCGATGCAGAAGGGGATGAGACCGTAGCAAAAGCCGCTACAGAAGGTACCGATATTGTACTTAGAAACTTATACAACAATAAGGAAACCATATTTAAATTAGGTACTGATTTTTATTTTGATAAACAGGGTCGTACATTGCTGATAGAAACCAGCAAAAAGCCCAAAGATAGCAGCAGTAAGGCTTTAGTTTTATTGTATAACACAGTAACTCAAAAAATAGATACCTTATTAAAAGGGTTTAACGATGCTAAAAACTTTGCAATAGATGAAGCTGGCAATCAATTTGCCTTTGTTGCTGAAAGAGATAGCAGCGAAAAATCATTACAAAAATTTTTTAAACTTTATTACTACACAGCCGGACAGGACAGTGCAAAAATAATTGTAGATAAAACCATCATTGGCATGCCATTAGGCTATACCGTAAGTGAAAATGCCAAAGTTGAATTCAGTAAAGATGGTAGCAAATTATTTTTTGGTAATGCACCAATCAGGTCGCCGAAAGATACAACACTGGTTGAATTTGAAGTAGCAAAACTTGATATATGGAACTACAAAGATGACTATCTGCAAACACAGCAGTTGAGAAATATGGACAATGAGCTCAAACGTAGTTACACCACCGTTTACCATATTAATAAAAATAAGCTGGTGCAATTAGGTGCAGATGATGCCGAAACGATAACCATTGTTAATGAAGGTAATGCCGATTGGGTATTGGCAGAAAGCAACAAAGGTAATAGGGTAGAGGGGCAATGGACGGGGAGTACAAAATCAACAGCGTTTATCATCAATACCACTTCTGGCGAGCGAAAAATCATTTACCAAAACAAACGCATTAATTCGGCTCCATCGCCCGCTGGAAGATTTGTGTATTGGTACGATGCTGCAGTAAAAAATTATTTTACCTGCGAAGTAGCTACCGGTATTACAAAAAATGTTTCAGGTAATATAAAAGTTCCCTTGTTTGATGAAGAAAACGATGTGCCGGATTTACCCAGTAATTATGGTGTAATGGGCTGGCAGAATGGTGATAGTGTGTTGTTTGTGTATGATCGTTACAATGTATGGAGTCTGCATCCCACCAACAATGTACCTCCAAAAAAATTGTTTGCAGACAATAACCTGCAAAAAATGGCCATGCTTCGTTTTATTAATACAGAAAAAGATCACCGGAGTTTTTCATCTGCAAAATCTTATTTATTTTCCAGCTTTAACCGCAGCAGCAAACAATCCGGATTATTTATTTCAGCTATTGTAAGTGCCAATACTACTAATGAAATTTATTATGAAAAACAATCGGCAACAAGCCGTTACTTACGCTCAAAAAATAATGAAGTATTGGCTTTTTCTGTTGAAAGCTATACCAACTCTCCTGATATTTATTATTGCGATACGAGGGTAACTTCCAACATCCCTTTTTATGATAGCACGGGAAATATAGAAATAAGAATGTATCTAACTTCTTTAAAATTATCTGGCATCAACCCACAACAAGCCAATTATAACTGGGGTACAGCCGAGCTTTTTAGTTGGAAGACATATACAGGAAAGCAAAGCACTGGCATTGTTTACAAGCCAGAAAATTTTGACCCCAAAAAGAAATACCCGCTGATAAGTTATTTCTACGAAAAACTTTCTGATGGTTTGTACACCTACCACAATCCGGCACCTACACCAAGCAGGCTAAATATCTCTTTTTTTGTTAGCAGGGGTTATATTGTATTTGCACCAGATATTTGTTACACAACTGGTCACCCGGGTAATGATGCTTATAACTCAATTGTAAGTGGCGTAAGGGCATTGGTTAAATTGGGTTTTGCAGATAGTACAAAACTTGGTTTACAAGGCCAAAGTTGGGGAGGTTATCAAACTGCTTACCTCATTACTAAAACACCGTTGTTTGCAGCAGCCTGGGCAGGTGCACCTGTTGCTAATATGACGAGTGCTTACGGCGGTATCCGGTGGGAGAGTGGCGTAAACCGCCAAATGCAATATGAAAAACAGCAAAGTAGAATTGGCGCTACACTTTGGGAAAAACCTCAGTTGTATATTGAAAACTCTCCTCTTTTTCACTTACCAAAAGTAAAAACGCCTTTAGCAATTATGAGTAATGATGCTGATGGCGCAGTGCCCTGGTACCAGGGAATTGAACTTTTTACCGCAATGAGAAGGCTTAGTAAACCCGTATGGTTGCTCAATTATAATGGCGAGGCGCACAATTTGGTAGAAAGAAGAAATCGCAAAGACATTCAAATAAGAGAGCAACAGTTTTTTGATTGGTTGCTAAAAGGAGAAAAGCCTGCAAGATGGTTATCTGACGGTGTACCAGCCATTGACAAAGGAAAAGATTGGGGCTTGTAAACTGTTTGGTTAAATATTGATAATTTTTTAATATATAAAAAATATTGTAGAAATAAGGCATGCCTTGTGTATTGTAGAGACAAGGCATGCCTTGTGTATTGTAGAGACAAGGCATGCCTTGTCTCTACAATTAAATTGGTAATGAAAAATAAAAACAGGCTCCTTCACCAATTTTTGATTCAGCCCATACCTTGCCCCCATGTTTGCTGATAATTTTTTCTACAATGGCAAGGCCAACGCCCGATCCGGCAAACTCCGAGCTATTATGCAGCCGCTGAAAAACCTTAAATAATTTATCCTCATATTTTTCATCAAACCCTACGCCGTTGTCTTTAACAAAAAAAACTATCTCCGCATCTTTTTTAAATGATCCTATTTCAATTATTGGTACTTCATTTTTACCTGAATATTTTATCGCATTTCCAATAATGTTTACCCATACCTGTCGTATAGCATTTTCAGAAGCCTTAACTGCCGGAAGGGAAGCTATTTTCCATTGGGGCTGTTTTTGAATGTCTTTTACCAACTCAGCAATCACCTCACTTACCATTTCATTTATATTTATAGAAACTTTTATTATGGATTGCTTGCCTATTCTTGAAAACCCCAGCAGGTCTTCCATCAGGTGGCCCATCTTTATGGTATTTTTTTTAATAATGCCAAGTAACCTAATGGCTTCAGGACCCATTTTTTCGCCAAAATCTGCTTCCAGTATATCGCTAAAACCAAGTATGGCACGCAATGGAGCTCTTAAATCATGGGCAAGGGTATAGGTAAAAGCTTCCAGCTCTCCGTTGGCAATTTCGTATTGTTTAGTGCGTTCCATTACTTTGGTTTCCAGGTTAGTATTCAGGTCATTTATCTTTGCTTCTTTTTGCTTTTGCCCTGTAATGTCCATCACAATAATGCAGATTTGGCCCAGCATAGTTTTTGGTAAAGGACTTATGGAAAGACTGAAATAAACTAAGTTGTTATCGCCGGTCTTACATTCAATTTCTTCATTGAACTTATGGTTAATACCTTCTTTAAGTATTGCATGGTATTTTGGAACTTCTTTTTCACTAAAAAAATGTAAGAATCCCGAACCGGATAAATTTTCATCCGCAGTGGCCACCATTTCTGCAAAACGTTTGTTATGGTACATTATTAAACCAGCGTCAGAAATAATAACGGCCCCCTCGCTCATTTCCTCTACAATAATCCGATAAGGTGTTTCAGCCGAAGTGAGTGAAAAAACCTTTTTGCCCAAACCCTCATTAACTATAATAGCATCTATATCACCATTGCTGATAGCTTGCAGTGTTTCGGTAGCCTCCAGCAACTGCATCCGCAACTCGGCATTTTCTTCCTGCAGATTTTTTTCTATTTTTAATGGGGTATCCATGGATTCTTTTATTAAAAAAAATGGTTTACTTTTTGGCTAATCCAGGTCTAGCCTTGCCAATACCTTTTGTGTGTCTGACAAATCGCCCACTATCCGCCGTACAGGTAATGGTAATTTTTTAAGGAGTGTAGGTGTAGCTATTATTTGGTTTTCATGTGTTGAGTTTGGGTGCTGGTAAAGGTCTATTACCTCTAGTTCATATTTTTGAGGCAGGTGATCATCACATATTTTTTTTATATTAGCAATTGCTTTTAAAGACTGTGGTGTGGTGCCGGTAACATACAATTTTAGCTGGTAGAAATCTTGTTTTTTTGGCTCCATCGCCAGCTCAAACTGACTGGTTAAATTTGGAGATTCATTGTTACTCTTTTTCATACCGCAATTTTTTAAAATTTGTTGTTGGGTAAAAGGTCAAGCCCAAGCAATACACGTTCTGTATTGGAAAGGTCGCCGATGATTTTTCTGATAGGCCCTGGCACCCTTCTTACCAAGGTGGGAAGGGCTATTATTTGGTCATCAATACTTAACTCCGGGTTTAATAATAAATCAATTACCACTATCTCGTATTTGCCCTGCAATTTTTCTTCGCAAATAGCCTCCAGGTTTCTAATGGCGTTTAGTGAACGTGGGGTTTGGTCGGCCACATACAGTTTTAAAACCCACTGATCAGCATTTGGTTTCTTTTGTTTAGGCTGCTGTTTGGTACTATCTATTTTTTCAGTTTGAACTTTCATGCTGTAGTTTTTTGTGTAGTTTGGTATTTAGTGTTTGATGGTTATTTTTTTCATCATTATTCAAATTCCTGCTTTTAGCCATCGTATTCTGGTTAATTTCCACCTGTTTCATCCGCAGTTCGGCGTTCTCAATTGATTTAATTATTTCCGCTTCCTCCGCTTCAAACGCAGTTTTTAAAACTTCAATATTCAGCGCCATTGCTTTTCGTTTCCGTTCCAATGTGGATTGTATTCTGTCTCTTTCCTGTTTAATTAACAAGCCTGCGGCTAATTCTTTTTCTTCTTGGGTAACCCGGGCAGAACCTGTTAATACACCATCCGGACCAAGGTAAATATCCAGCAATTCTACTCCATTGCTGGTTAGTCTAAATTCCCGTATTTGGCTGGAGTGCGCCATACCCCTTGATTTTAGCACATACAATCCCCGGTTCAGTTCGCCGCTAATTTCTATATCCCGTAGTACCAACCAGGTATCTATTATAGAAGAAATATCGGTAGATGTTTTTTCCTCTGCGGAGTCTCCGGAAGTAAGGGATGTAATAAAAGCAGTGATATTATTGCTTTTTAAAAAGTCGAGCAGCCGTATAAGCATTGATTTGGCTTCCAATACATTACCGCCCCTAATAAAACTGCTGATGGGATCTAAAATTACCAACTTCGGTTTAAACTGGGTGATTTCCCGGTGTATGTTAGTCAGGTACGATTCCAATCCGTAAAAAGACAGTCTGTTTGAATTGATTTTAAGCAGGTTCTTTTTAATCCAGGGCTCCAGGTTTATTCCTATAGAGCGCATGTTACGCACAATCTGATCCGGTGATTCTTCCAATGCAAAATACATTACCCGCTCTCCCCGCTGGCAGGCCGCATGGGTAATATGGGCACACAAACTGCTTTTACCACTTCCGCCCCTGCCAGATACCAAAATACTGCTGCCGCGGAAATAGCCTTTTCCATCCAGTATGGCATCAATGCCTGGCAGGCCACTTGATACACGTTCTAAACTGGCATTGTGGGTAAGCCCAATAGATGTGATGGGTACTACCGAAATACCTTTGTCTTCAATAAGGAATGGATACTCATTGGTGCCATGCACTGAACCACGGTATTTTACGATCCTAAGCCGCCGGATAGAATATTGTTCCGTAACCCTGTTGTCTAGTAGGATAACACAATCAGACACATATTCTTCCATGCCCTGTCTTGTTAATGAAGTATCGCCACGTTCGCCGGTAATGATCGCCGTTACTCCTTTATCTTTTAGCCAGCGGAATAGCCTCCGTAGCTCAGACCGTAACACCACCTCATTGGGTAAACTGCCAAACAAAGATTCAATGGTATCCAGCACAATTCTTTTTGCACCAATGCTTTCTATCAGGTAATTTAACCTGATAAACAATCCTCCCAAATCAAATTCACCGGATTCTTTTATTTCGCTCCGCTCAAAAAAAATATGGTCGAGTACTATCTTTTTTTGTGCCACCAGTTTATCTAGATCAAACCCAAGTGAAGCCACATTGGCTGTCAATTCTTTTTCTGTTTCTTCAAAGGCTACAAACACACCGGGCTCATTAAACTCAGTTGCGCCACGATACAGGAACTCCATACCCAGTAAAGTTTTGCCGCAGCCGGCATTGCCACATACCAACGTGGGCCTGCCTGAAGGTAAGCCCCCGCCCGTAATTTCATCTAAACCCTGTATGCCAGTCGGCGACTTTGGAAGGGCTTTAGGCTTGCTGGGCAATACTGACTTTTTCATATACTTTTTTTGAGTGTGATGATAAAAAATAGTATCGCAGGGTAATTCAACAAATTAATTGGGCTGTATCTGGGTGTTATTCGTTCTACAATTGTTCTTATTATAAATTTAATTTTTGTTAAAACAAGGCAGGCAAACAGTAAAATACCAGTTACATTTTAAATAGATGCAGCACCTATTGGTTACAAAGACCAACAATATCCCAGCCTCAATCGATACGTCCACCTACCAAAACCTGGTGCAACAAGGTGAAATTTACCCGAAATACCTGATAAAAACCACCCTATTGCAACTGCTATTTACCCGCCAATTTTTCAAGCTATTCAAAAATATTATTCATTTTATTTTTAAAGGTTAAATGCCAAAAGAACTGATTGAACTGATTAAAACATACCATCAATGATTTTTAAACTATTTGGGGCTCAACATTTTTTACCAATAAGTTGATTTTGCTTAACCATATTCAAATGATAAAAACAATTTATATATTCTCGTAAACTATTAGTACACAATAAAGCTTTATTGCAGAGCAGGCATTTTTTTTAACGTAAAATAAAATGTACTTCCACAGTTTTCTTCAGATTGTAGCCAAATTTTACCGCCCTTGCTTTCAATTATTTTTTTTGTGATGGCCAGCCCCAAACCGGTACCAGCATATTCTTCCCTGGTATGCAGGCGCTGAAAAATTATAAAAATCTTATTAAAAAATTCTTCCTTTATTCCAATGCCATTATCTTTTATCGCAAATTGCCATTCCTCTGTCGTTTCTGAAACACTAATCTCAATTTGTACCGGAACACCCTCCCGGCAGTACTTGAGTGCATTACTTACAAGATTTTGGAGCACCTGGCGGATAATTGTTCTATGGGTGAAAATAACCGGGAGATTTTCGGCAGTAATAGTGGCTGATTTATCGCTGATTTGTTTACCAAACAACAACCTGATTTCATTGATAATCTCATTCAAGTCAATGGCTGCTTGCGAGTCTTCGTTTTTGCCTACCCTCGAAAACTCAAGCAGGTCAAGTATTATCTGGCGCATTCTTTTGCTTCCATCCACTGCAAAATCAATGTACTTTTTACCATTCTCATCAATTATGTTGGCATATTTTTTTTCCAGTAAGGTGAGAAAACTGCTTATCATTCGCAAAGGTTCCTGTAAGTCGTGTGAGGCCACGTAGGCAAACTGCTCCAGGTCGGCATTTGATTCTGACAGTGCTTTTGCTTTATTTTGAAGGTCTTCGTTTAATTCTATTAACCGGATTTCTGCTGTTTTACGATGCGTAATATCAAACTGGATAGCAAGGTATTTTACCGGCTGTTGGTTTTCATCAAGGAATGGTACAATGGTAGTATCCAGCCAAAAAATTTCCCCGTATTTTGCTTTATTTCTAATTTCTCCCCGCCAAACTTTACCAGTAGTAATGGTGTTCCACAGTTGGGTAAAAAATGTTAAAGGATGAAAATCCGAGTTTAAAATACTGGAGTTTTTACCAATCAGTTCTTCCCTTTTATATTGCGAAATAGTGCAGAAATTATCATTCACTTTTGTTATCACATCATTTAGGTCGGTTACTGCTATAATGGCTGATTGGTGAAGCGCAAACTGGTAATCTTCCAGTGCTTTTAAACTCTTTTTAAGATTAATTTCTGTTTTTTTTCTATCATCAATATCCTGCAGGCTTCCATATAACCGGGTACATTTATTATTCATAAACTCAGGTTCACCAATGCATCGTACCCACTTTTCAGTACCGGTTTGGGTTATAATAGGCAGCTCAATATCAATTGATATATTTTTTTCAATAGCTTCCTTTATTTTTAATAATATGGTATCCCTTGTTTTGCCTTTCTTGTAAAATTGGATAGCCTTTTCCAAAGTTGGTGTATAGTCTTCGTCCAGTTCCGTAATTTCCTTTGTAATTTTTGAGCAGTAAAAAGTATCTTTTTCCAGATCTATTTCCCAGCTACCCATTTTTGCAAGCCGGTTGGCTTTATCCAGCAGGTTTTCAAGTTCTTTCTTTTCGGTGATATCTTTTGCCACAGCAAAAATCAAGTGTTCTTCGGGAGAGGTGGTAGTAGTCCAGGCCAGCCATTTTATTTTGCCAGATTTGGTGAGGTAACGATTTTCAAAATACGAGGTAGGTATTGTTTTTGCCAAAATGATTAATTGATCGTAAGTTTTATGTTTATCATCCGGGTGTACAAACTCATCAAAAGGTTGGGCTAATAATTCTGCTTCGGAGTATTCCAGCAATTCGCAGGCAGCGGGGTTTATTTTTTTAAAGTATCCATCCAGCCCTGCAATACATATAATATCCGGGGCAAAACTAAAAATTTGGTTGAGTTCATTTTCTACCTGCTTTCTCTTTATTTCAGCCCCTATATGTACGCCCAGGTTCTCGAACAAACCAGTAAGATGGGCGGCAAGCTGTTCGTCTTTATTATTTCCTAATACGAGTATGCCTATTACTTCATCGTTGTAAATAATAGGGATGCTATACATGGTTGCTATACCAGCTTTTTTAGCTGCCACCTTCCTGATAAATTGTTCGTGATCTTGCAGGTTTTGCCAAAACTGGAATGTTTTGCTTACCCATGCAATGCCCGGCAGGCCTTC
>JBBQTZ010000102.1:0-14882 GCA_038234405.1 Chitinophagales bacterium | reverse complement strand
TATTTTTATAACAAGTTTCTGACTGAAACAATTTTTTCAAACTTAGGTCTCGAACTGAATTGCAATAAAATAAAAAAGCTTTATAGCCAGTGCTTAAATATCGGCTCTATGGCTGCTTAAAATACTACCGAACCATTGATAGTAAGAGACACAACAAAAATTGATAGCACAATCAAATTCCCTTTTTGCTTAACTTGCAACACAACTCAATTATACACTTTAAATAGTTGGGGCTTTAGCAATTATAAATCTAATATTTGTGGAAAGGTTTATTATGCTAACCTAAATAGCGGTTACATAATGACGTTTCGTGGTTTTCAAGACTGCACACGAGACACACAATTTGTAGTTACAGGACGGTTTCCACCACAGACATTTGAAGCCGACAGAGTAAATGTTACAGCATCCTATTCTAATTTTCTTTTGTATGCACCTAACAATGTTATACTTGCAGTTGCAGGTGGCACAAACGGTACGCCATTGACAATAAATGCCGTTTTAGACACATTTAATTACTCTGCAGGAATTGCATCTTTCAGATTTTTCGGTTATGCTTATACAAATAAAGGTGGCATTTCTTATATTACCGGAGACAGTTCTTATATTAGTGAAGGAAGAGTTGAAGCAAAAATTAGATAAGTACTACCCCTAAAACATTAACAACAATACCCGAAAGCCCCCGAAAAAAAGCCCCGATGCGAAACGGCAACGGGGCTTTTGATTATTGTTTGTTGACCGAAGCCAGTTAGGGTGTTCGGATAGAAAAAGATATAAAAGGCCTAAAACACATCAATGGTGCCTGGCTGGTATTTTTAAATATTTATCATTCTAAATCAAGAACCAAAAAATCGCAATCAAATCAATTTACCACATCTATTATTCTACATCATGAAACAAAAAATCGCAATCAAATCATTTCTTTCCTTGCTTGTGCTCGTTTCAGTTTTTCTGTTTGGTTTTTTTTCCGGGCAAAAAACTAACCAACATATGAAAACGCAGATTTTTAAACGGGCAGACGCAAGAGCCATTATTAAAGAATGGGGTGAAATGGATATTTACACTTCTGAAAAAAATGAAACCTACGGTACCGAAAGAATGTTTACCGCATTAACAGACGTTTTACCCGGCAAATCTGTGCATCCGGCACACAGGCATGGGGAAGAAGAATTTCTTATTATTACCAGGGGAAGTGGCATTTGGTCAGTAAACGGAAAAAATGAGGAAGCAAAACCAGGTGATTTGCTGTATGCTAACCCATGGGACTTTCATGGCCTTGTAAATACCAGCAGTGACACACTCACCTTTTTTGTGATAAAATGGAAAAATAGAAAGATTGACATGCCTATTGAACCCAAAGGTGATCATGGGAATTAATTGACCTCAATATTTCTTCGTCTTGGATTATGACCAATAGGGCATTCGCTAAAATCTACGCTTTGATCAAAGTTGACGGCAGCGGTTCGGGTTAATCGGCTTTAATTGTCGGCCTGCGGCACACAAAAAACCGCCACATCGCCAAGCCGTGTCCGTTGTGTGCAATGCGATTTCTAATTTTATGATAGTTTTTTTCAATCCAATCGTAGTAATTTGTTTTACGACACTACTTACTCTTTTTACTTCATTTTCAGGACAAAGTAGTGATATAAAAAGAATGCAAGCAGAAGTAGATAAATTCGTTCGGCTCTTAAAAGACAATGACGAGAAAGGTATATTCAAAATGACTTACCATTCAACATCCATACCTAAAATATCAAATGTTAAGTTACGACAGCATGAAGTAAAAAAAGCATCGGAGTTGATTAAACATTACTCACTTTCTTCAATAAAAAATTAGTTGAATGTACATGACCCTAATGATATGTTCGACCGTTATTAAGTGACTATTTCAATTTTTGCCGGTAAGGACACAATAAATTCGATAGCTGAAATTTACCTGGCTTATCCACCAGAACAAATTAGCAAAGAAGATTTACAAATTTGAGATTAGGACAAAAGGTAAGATGAATAGTAACCTTATTATACTACCAGCTTCTATAATTAAGGAGAATTGAAGCACTGCCCATAACAAAAGTATTTGCAAAAGCAGGGCTGGAGTGTGTCACGAATGAGAAAAATGGAAGTTCTTTTTCAATGCAGTATAAAAGATGAGGCTTGGCCCCTCATTTACGCCCTGCGGGGATAGTAGATAAACCACTTTATGGCGCCCGTGCCACCAGGGTATCCCCGCCCGCCCGCCCGGATGACCCGGTCGGACGGGAAAGATCAGATCGGGCAGGCGGGCGGACTATAATTAAAAGTTATGGTGCTGATCGATGAAAAAAAGACATCAAATAGGTGTGAGGTTAGTGTATGAGAGCAAACTCGCCTTGGCGGAAAACCGACCGATGACGTTTCGAACGGCTAGTTGTTGACGAAACTTTTGGCTTCCAGCACCGATAGGGTAGATTGTAATAAACAAACCGGATACTGATTACAGGTCAACCGGAATTTAGGCGGCAGCAACATCCTTCATAACAGCGCTGCTAAAAATACCCTCCATCAACCCGGACGTTTCTCAAAGTGCCCATCATTTAAATTAATTAAGTATCGCAAAACATAAGGATTGGTCAGGATACTTAAGCTGCCCTCCTGTTGTAATTTGCCACAAACGAACCATCAGCCATGAAGTACAAATTAATTCTACTTATTTTTTTAACGGCGTGTATACAGTTGGCGTGTAAGAAAAAAATTACACCAACAACTACGCCTGTTACCACCGTGCCAACTACAGAAGTCAATACCACCATCGAAATAACACGGTCAGATAAGTTTCAACAAATGGATGGATTTGGCTTTTTTGGTGCACAGGATGTTTGGTGGGGTAATGCAAGCAATATGTACAGCGATGCATGGGCCACAACAGCGCTCACCGACCTTGGCATTACCATTTGGCGCGACGAGTTGCATCCGCCAGCCACACCCTCCGTACCACAGGATGCCGACTGGAACAAGCACAAGCCGGTAGTAGAAGGACTGGTAAAAATAGCCGCACAGTACAAGGTGCCCCTTAAGTTTATTTTTACGGTATGGTCGCCTCCTGCCTCTATGAAGGTGGCGATGGATGCAAACGGCGAACCCATTTCGGGCACACCAAATACCGGTGGCACAAAAGGTACCGGCTATGCTGCGGGCACCCTCGACCCGGCGCAATACGCGGCCTTTGGAAATTTCCTGGCCGATGGAATACAGCAGTATAAAGATGTGGGGGCAACTATTTACGCCATCAGTCCTCAAAACGAGCCCCTGTTTAAACAGTCATTTAATTCAAACTTTTACAGGCCCGCCCGCTACAGCGAAATGCTTAAAAATGTTGTTCCCGTGGTTAAAGCCCGCTTTCCTGCTGTAAAGATATTTGGCGCTGAAAACATGCTGGAGATAGAGGCTGAAAAGGACAGGCAATATTTTTATAGCGCAGACTTAATGAAAACACCTGATGCATTGAGTAAGCTGGACATTTGGGCCTACCACGGTTACCTTGAAGGTATCAGCCCTACGGCCAGTTCAAAATTAGCTACGCTTTGGAATGTGATCCAAACAGAATACACCAAGCCATCTGGCAAACCGGTGTGGATGACAGAAACATCCGGTTATGGGGAGAATTGGCTAAAGACCGGTAATAAACCCGGCGCCTTCGACCTGGCCATCGATATACAATCCGCATTAATTTATGGCAAAGCATCGGCCTGGGTTTGGTGGCAGGGAAGTGAGCTGGCGGGCATAGGAGAATATAATTTGATGCAGGGCACCACCAGGGGTAAAAAATATTTTGCTTCCAAACACTTTTACCGGTTTATACGGCCTGGCGCAAGGCGTGTTAAACTCACGTTTAATTCATCCGATGGCGTAATGGCGGCTGCTTTTGAACATACCGGCCTCGGTAATTTTGTTGTTGTTCTTATCAATTCTTCTGAAAAGCCCGTAAAGGCAAACCTTACCGGTGCTGCAATACCTAACGAGTTTGATTATTATCTATCTACTGCTGTGGATGAATGTAAAAAAAGAGATACAAAGGTTAGCAAAGCTGATATCATTCTTCCCGCAAAAAGCATTGTTACGCTTGTAAATGGAAGTTTCCAGGAGTAACACAATCTGTAACAACTACACCTGCGCGGCTTGTTAGTAAACACGCCCCTTTCTTATTTCAATATTTTTTTGGTACCCGGCCAAAAAGCTTTGTCAGGGAAGCCGATTATATGATTTCTTTTGAAGCTAAAATAAAAAAGGTTTGGAAATAAAGAATACAGCATTAATTGCAAACAGCATTGCATTTTTATCACATGGTTTTGTCTGCAATATGTTTTACCGGGCAAATCTGTGCATCCGGCACACAGGCATGGAGAAGAGGAATTTCTTGTTATTACCAGGGGAAGTGGCATTTGGTAAGTAAACGGAAAAAATGAGAAAGCAAAACCAGGCGATTTGCTGTATGCTAACCCGTGGGACTTTCATGGCCTGGTAAATACCAGCAGTGACACACTCCCCTTTTTTGTGATAAAATGGAAAAATAGAAAGGTTGACATGCCCATTGAACCCAAAGGTTATCATGGGCAATCATTGACCTCAATATTTCTTCGTCCTGGATTATGACCCACAAGGCATTCGCTAAAATTTACCCCTTAATTAAAGTTGACAGCAGCGGTTTGGGTTGCCGTTAATTAAATTAGTGGTTATTAATAACTATCACTTTTCAACATGAAATTTGTACAGGGAGGAACAAGCGCAGAAGCCGGAGGGGATAAGGTGAAAGTACCGTTGAGTTGATTAGGTTGAGCGTTTATGGTAACCTTGAAATAGAAATTAAATAGAAAGTTATGACTGCAGTGGTAGGGACATATCAAAATGGTAACGTAAAGCCTGACAAGGAATATTCTTCCGATGGTCCTGTAAAAGTAATCGTAACATTTTTAGAAGAAGTACAAAGCCAGTCAGAAAAACGCCTTTCACTATCTGCCTTTTCATTTTCAGATAGCCAGAAGAACCTGCAAAATTATAAAGGCTCTTTCAGTGATGAGGTTATAGAAGAAAGAAGAACTGAATTATGAAAATATTTTTAGACATAACTTCTTTGTTCAAACTGTATCATCAAGAATTAGAAACGGTAACACTTGAAAAAATATTTTCGACCTCCAGGATCACGATTAATTATTTGTCGGAAATCACAAAAACAGCATTTACCTCTACTATTTGGTAGAAAGTTCGGACAAAAGAGATTTCTGAAAAAGAAGCCAAAACAACCTTAGCATTATTTGAAACAGACTTTGCAAAATATTTCTTTACTGCAATTGACAGTTATTGTTAAGCGAGCCAAAATTTTAACTTCCAAATTAGGAGTTGAAGGTTTAAGAACATTAGATAGTATTTAGCATTCAACTGCAATAGCTTTATCTCAACGAGCAGATGTGTTTTTCACTGCAGACAATCTTTTGAAATCTCTTTTTGAGGCAGAGGGTTTGCAATTTCAATAGCCCAATTACTAAAACAGAAAAAACAAATATCGAAAACGCCCCGCTACTATATTGCAACTTCGGGTGTTCGGATTTTCACAAAGCGATTTATAGGTTGGTTAAGCAGAAATACAGTTGAAAGCCGGCATAACGTCCGCCACGGCGGCTGAGCAGCAGTTCGCTATTTACCTGATAAGTATACTCATAATTTGAAGTAAGTAATATGGAAAAAAAAGAAAAATATTTATAAAAAATCTTTCCTTTATTTAGAGATTGGGTTAAAAAAGCAAGAGACAGGTATCCAGACTTAAATGTAAAGATAGATAATTTTGATCTTCTTAAACAAGACCTCAAAAATTCAATAAAGAAGACCATTGAAGCTACAAATAGAAAAGACAAATTTGAAAAAAGAGAAACTATAGGATTTGAGTATGAATTTATTTGCCACTACATACAAGGAAATTTAAACGTACGGTGGCACAATGAGTATATCCATAAGCAAAACAATAATTACAAATTATTTACTGTAATTAGTGTGTTAGATCGTTTTCTAAAATTTGATGATCTATTAAAAATTAGACTATCGCACTTATATTTAGCGTATAATAAAAGTCAAATAAATTTGGAAGGAATTGATACTACAATTAAAATGGATTTACCAGAGAATTTAAAATTTTTAGATATTGAAAATTCAGATAATCAAATGTTGGTTGCTTAGGAAAATATAAAAGTAGTTTTGATTGAGCAAAACTTTAACGAAGAAATTCCTGACTTTTTATCAAGTATTAATAAAATTTTACACGTCAGGAGATTATAGACATAATGAAATATAGTATTTAAAACGCCAGCCACAAAGTGAACACACAAATAATGTTTACAATCAGCAGCAATGGCAAGACAACAGACAAGGCAGGTAAGAAACAGGGCAACAAATTGCCAAAGTATTAGTTAGAGGTGATATGTTAAATTACCAGCCGACTGTAGACCTAACAACTCATTCAAAGTTCTATCCAAACTCCGGCAGCCACTGTTTAACACAACAGCAAACAGCAAAAGTATTCGCCAAAAACCGGGCAGTAATTCGTAAGTAACCGCAACGATATGCCATCGGTTAAAAGTTCGGGCGGGCCTTTACCCAATTGTATCTGGTATAACAACTGCAAACTTTACAAAAACGCCTATCATCGGTTTTAGCCGGTGGAGTTTAAAAAGCGTTGTTTTGCCTCACGTAAAACCCCCTGCTGCGCCCCAGACGATTTTTTTTCTTTACTATAACCTCAACATTAACCTCAAACTCAACTTTCACTTCACCCTATAACTCACCTCAAACTTTACCTTAACCTTACCCTAAACCTGAACCTCACCCTAAACCTCACCCTAAACCTCGCCCTAGCCCTAGCCCTCAACATCAACCTTCACCTAAACCTCCCGCTCGCCCTCAAATTCAACCTTCACCTCTCCTTCACCCTCACCCTACACCTTCACCTTCACCTAACCCTCAACCTTAACCTCGTTACCCAAGTCGGCGCATTGCTGCGCCAGGCTAAGTGGAAAACGCTCTTGCTGAATTTTACACTTACGATAAATAAGATTAAATACCAGTTGCGGCCCGGCAGCGTCAAAAAATATACAGAAGAAGTAAGCAGGTGAAAACACCACCGGAGTAAAAATGATAACAAACAACCCCGATGGCATTTAAGGGTATGATTTTTTGTATAGATACCAAACATCAGTAAATTTTTCAAATGTGGTTTCGCTACGAAGTATCTGGTGCGCTACAGAAAATTAACTATAAGTTGAAGGTGATAATTATGGTACCAATTAATCAATTAAAATTTTCCTGGTAGATGGACAGTTCTCTTCATCTATTTTAACAATCGACTCGAATGAAAATAACGCGTTTTTCTTCGTCAAAGCATCTACAATGAAAATCGGAATTATTGCCCATCTAAAACACCCGGTTAAACAACCGTTTGCAGGTGGGCTAGAGGTATTTACATTTGAAATTACGCGGCGATTACAGCAAAGGGGACATGACGTTATTTTGTTTGCCAGCGCATCTTCGGATAAGGATTTACCGCTTATATCCATACTATCGGATAAATATTACGACAACAAAACCGGGGCACGACAAAAAGTAAAAGACATGTCGTCGGAATATGTTGCCGAACACCATGCCTATTACAGGTTGATGCTTACCATGGATGATTATAATTTTGATATTGTTTTTAATAATAGTCTGCATTACATACCTATTACCATGGCAAATATGATACAAACACCTATGGTGACTGTTTTACACACTCCCCCATTTTATGAACTGAACCTGGCTATCAGGGCAGAACAAAAACAACCCTGCAATAACTATTATACGGTATCTAATACAAACGCCAACTCGTGGAAAAATGCTTTACAAGAATGTGGTGTTGTGTATAATGGAATTGATTTAAGTAGATGGATATTTTATTGTGACACGTTGCAAGAAGATTATGTAGTTTGGTTTGGCAGGATCCACCCCGATAAGGGTTTAGAATATGCTATTAAGGCGGCAAAAATTGCCAACATCCCATTAAAGATTGCCGGCGGTATTGGCGACAAAAGTTATTATTTAAATAAAATTGAGCCTTTATTAAACGACCATGTACAAATGCTTGGCCTATTAAGTCATAACGAATTAAACGCTTTAATTGGTAAGGCAAAAGTTTGTTTGGTAACCCCTGTTTGGCAAGAGCCATTTGGATTAGTAGTGGTAGAAGCCATGGCTTGCGGAACGCCCATTGCTGGTTTTGAAATGGGCGCACTACCTGAAATTATTAATAGTAAAGTGGGCTGTTTAGTGCCCTTTGGTGATGTTGAAGAACTTTCAAAAGCCATATTGGAAGCCAAAAAATTAAACCGGAAGAAAGTAAGACAATACTGCGAAGATAATTTTCATATAGAAAAAATGATAGATCAATACGAAGAAATTCTTCAAAACCATATAGATTCCTTTGTTCAATTTAAACACAAAGGTTTTGTCAATACCCTAGATTTATGACCGAAACAACTACCGAATTTATAATAGATGAAAATGTAAGCACTTGCCTCGGCCAAATTAAAAAGATGGCAACAACCAGTGATGTAGCTGATGTAACGCCTGTTGAAGAATTTAGACTTTTGGCAAAAGCCGGGCTTTTAAAAATTACTTTACCCAACCAATTATTAGATTTTAAACAAAAACATACTAAAAAGCTATTGCAACTTTTAAAAGAGGTTGGTAAGGCTAATCTATCTGTTGGTAGAATTTTTGAAGGCCACATCAATGCACTTTATTTAGTGCATTTATTTGCCACTGACAGTCAAAAAAATACCTGGTATAACAAAGTTTTAAACAACGATGCTTTGTTTGGCGTTTGGAATACGCAAACCAGTAACGGGGTAAAATTTTTACCTGGAAACCAACATTTACAGATAGAAGGGGCTAAAACGTTTTGTTCTGGAGCGGCCTTAGTAACCCATGCATTAATAACAGGAAATATTGATATACAACACCGTAAAGGGTGGCAGATGCTGATAATGGAAATGTCCAAAATCGGCCAGGCCAATATTGATAAATCGTGCTGGAAAACCCTGGGTATGAAAGCGTCAGGAAGTTTTAATGTTGACTTTACCGGGTATAAAATAGATGATAGAGAATTTTTAGGCGAACCTGGCCAATACTTTAAACAACCTTTTTTTAACGGTGGAGCCATCCGTTTTGCAGCAGTACAATTAGGTGGTATAGAAGCTATTGCAGGGGAAACCTTAGCCTATTTACAATTGCTAGGCAGAATGGAAGATCCTTTGCAAAATACACGGATCGCTCATATAATGACAGCGGTAACGGCTGGTAATTTATGGATTTCACAGGCGGGCGATAATTTTGATAAATGGGTAGATGAACCGGGCAAAAACGCAGATTTAATTGCCTTTGCAAACATGACAAGGACTGCAATTGAAGAAACAGGCATTTTAGTGATGAAAGAAAGTAATGAATGTGTTGGTGCCAGGGGTTTAATGCATCCTTTTATTATTGAACGCTTGTATAGAGATCTAAGTTTTTACCTCCGCCAGCCCGCACCCGACGCTACAAAACTGGATATTGCAACCTATTTTTTTAATAAATTCAATGAAGAAAAATCTGCTTGATAAGGACCTTTTTTTAGCGCAGGCAATAAACGTTTCAAACCAGGATTTTGATAAAGTTCAATCTTGCCTTGTGCTGGCGCCACATCCTGATGATGAAACGTTAGGTTGTGGTGGCTTGATTGCCATGTTACGAAATAAAGGAGCAAACGTTTTTGTAATTGTTACTACCGATGGAAGTCAATCGCATCCAAATTCAAAAGCTTTTCCGCCAAAAAAAGTTACCCTGATGCGTAAGGAAGAAGTGTTGGGAGCTTTACATATATTGGGAGTAAGTAAACAAAATGTGGAATTTTTTGATGGTAAAGATGCATCGCTTCCAGGCAAAGGTGAACCCGGTTTTGATTTGTTGGTGGATAAATTAATATCGGGTATTGAAAAGTATCGGCCACAATTAATCTTAGTGCCTTATCAACTAGATCCACATTGTGATCATAGAGCCACATGGCAAATATTACAGCAAGCTTTAAAAAGTTTTAAAGAGATCGGCGTATGGGAATATCCCATTTGGTTGTATGAATTGGCCGAAAAGCATGATATACCTACTTTAAAAAAAGGAGAGCTGAAAAAAGTAAATATCCGCAATTTTTTAAGCTTAAAAAAGAAGGCAATTACCAGTCATATTTCACAAACTACCAGCACGATAAATGACGATCCAACTGGTTTTATGCTAACAGAAGAGGTTATTAAACATTTTACTACCGATTTTGAATTTTATATTGACAGACAATGAAAAAAGAAAGTAACACCTTACCTCAAAGCTATTTTGATGAGCTCTATATCAACAATTCTGATCCCTGGAATTTTGAAAAAAGTGATTATGAGCGTCAAAAATATGAGAAAACACTGGACAGTTTACCGCGTGCTCACTACGACTCCTGTTTAGAAATTGGATGCTCCATTGGTGTGCTTACGCAAAAGCTATCCGGTCGTTGCAAACAATTATTGGCTATTGATATTAGCGAACCAGCATTAGCAGCCGCCAGAAAAAGATTGTCCGATCAACAGAATGTAACTATACAAAAAGCTTCTATACCCGATAGCTTCCCTGCTGGTACTTATGATTTGATAGTGATGAGCGAGGTAGGGTATTATTTAAGTACCAATGATTTAACCTTGGCAAAAGTTTTATTAAAAGAGAATTTGACACCAAACGGCGATTTGATTTTAGTGCATTGGACACATGAGGTAGCAGATTACCCATTATCGGGCGACGAAGTTCACGAGCTATTTTTAAAAGAGGAGGATTTTACAAAGCTTGATAGTTTTAGAACAGCGGACTACCGCTTAGATGTTTTGCGTAAAAAATAGCCCATGGAGTATGAAGTAGGCTTTTATATTCATCATCACGGAAATGGGCATTTAATGCGGTCAATTAGCATTGCTAAAGAATTTACAGACAAAAAGATTACTTTTTTGGGAAGTAATCTAAGCGCTTTTAAAAACATTATACCAGGTAATATTGACTGTATCCATCTGCCGTTAGACGTTGCAAATTTAAATGAAACCACGGATGAGGCTTTCGAAAGCTGCAAAAATTTTCATTATACACCCTTACATATTGCCGGACTTAGAGAAAGAAATAACCTTCTAACCAACTATTTTGTTAACCACTTTCCGCTGATTTTGGTGGTAGATACATCAACAGAAATAGTTACGCTTGCTCGTTTATGTGGTATTGCAACTGTTGTAATCCTACAAAATGGAAATAGAAATGACCTTCCACACCTTTTGGCTTACGATAGCGCGGTAAAGATAATTGCTCCGTTTGCAAAAACCATAAGCCCGGATTTGCCAGCATGGGTAAAGCATAAAACTTTTTATGCGGGTGGATTTTCTAAATACAACTTCCACGATAAATTTCCTTATAAACAAAAAACGATAAGTGTGTTAATTGGTGCTGGTGGAACTTCTATCAATTTTTCTTTTCTATTCCATTTGGCTACGCAGGTACCAAACTATCTTTTTAAAATAATAGGAAAAATAACGATTGATAAAATATCCTTGGATAACTTACCAGCAAATTTGCTTTTATTTGGGAGGTTGGATAATCCTTTAACCGAACTACAAAACTGTTGCCTGATTATAGGGAACGCCGGTCATAATACGGTAATGGAGGTCGCTTCGCTCAATAAGCATTTTATCTGTATCCCCGAAGAACGTCCATTTTTTGAACAGTTGGATAAGGCTGATAAAATAAAACATTTACCCGGTATAAAAGTGATTTTACCCAACGATATTATGGTAGCAGATTGGAACTCGCTGATTAGTGAAACTTTAAATCATAAGCTGAAGTGGGGAAATATGATAAACCCATATGCAACCAAATCTATCCGCGTGGAGTTAGACAAATTATCAAAAACAATTTTTAATCAGACAATTTAATTTTAATTGATCTTAATGGCGTTATTAATTTCATGTTTAGTTGGTTGCCTGATAATTTGAATGTCATTTCCCCAATCTATTAATCCGGCATTGACAAATTGCCTTAACCATCCTTCCATTGGCCAATGGTTCCATATTTTATAAAACAGCCTCGCATTTTTAATAATGTCGTTAAAGTGATTAAGCGGTGGATTATAACTATCGTGGTATTGATGATAAGCGGTTGCATTAATTGTTAGCAGCGGAATTCCTGCGGCTCTTGCTCTGAAAGAAAAATCGGTATCTTCTGCGCCGTAGCCTTCGTATTGTTGATTAAATCCGCCAATTTTATTAAATACCGTTTTGCTGCATGCAAAATTTAGCGACCAAAATAGCTTATAGCCAGGCTTATTTAAATTTGACCTGATGGGGTCTGGATTACTTAGCTCTTCCATTTTGTTTAACCAATCCGGCTGTTCGCAGGCGTGTTCAGGTAAGTATCTTATAGCTCCGCTAATTAATGCTTCGTTATCAACTATGTCAGCATATATTTTCACCAGGTCTTTTGCGGGTACACAATCCACATCTAAAAATATCAACTTATCAAAGCTTGCATGTTTTGCACCTTCGTTTCTTGCTTTAGCTAAGGGTATATTATTTTTATCTGTAAAATGTATGAGGTGAATGGGGAAATCAGCATCAGAAACTGGATAAGGAACCTCATTTATAAAAACGATTAGTAACTCATCGGGTAACTTTGAGCCGCCAGTTAACCCTTTTATCAAATTTTGTAACGCCTCTTTTCTTCCTTTTACCAATGTAACGACAGAAACTTTCAACATAATCAGGCGATATCCTTTAATGTTTTGGTAAGTATACTTTTATGCTTAGAATAAAAAAATTTTCGCATATCATAAATGACCTCTTTTATTGAAACTAACGGATACGTTTTTACCCAACTGTCTTCGTTTGTCATTCTCAATTCTACTTTTTCCCAAAGGGTACCAAAATACGGGGCCGATTCATTTTCATTTATTAACCACTGCACATCCACCTTTAATTTTGTGGCAATGTTTTCTAATTTTTTATTCTTTTTATCAATAATTTGAAGCTTTTCCCAGCAGCTTTTTAGTGCGCACTTAGCCTCAAATTTTTCGCATAAAGCGTTTAGTCCTTCCACCTTTATTTCTTCTCCCTTTTGTGTCATATCTGCCCATCGTTGCAATTGTATAGAAAATCCAAACGCTACCTTGCCCTCTAACCTGGAGGAGGTATATACTTTTACATTTGGACACCTACGAACCTTTGCATCCATTCGATACAATGTTTTTCTAAACTCCTCATCTTCTAAAAAAGGGATAGCAGGCAACCTGCCGGCCTTTTGGTAAGTGTGGCAGGTAACTGCCAAACTTGGCCCGTAACATTGAAAATGTCTTGGCCATGGGTCGTGTTTGCAGGGGTTAAAAATAGTTTCTAATTGGCTGACATAATACCTGTACGTAACATTTTGCAAGTGATGCCATCTACTTAAAATGGGTGTATTTCTCGAAATAATTCTACCTCCTACAGCATCGTTTCCATTTTTTATTGCATCAATAATATGATAAATCCAGTTTTCCTGTACTTCACTATCACCGTCAGTTGACGCAATAATGCCTTCTGGTTTATTGTTATTCATAAACCGCAGGTAGGCCTCGTCCATCAACATTCGCCTAATAGTACCTATGTGTGCAATCTCTTTTCTTAATTCAATTTCGGCTACATGTAAATTAAAACCCGGATGAACTTCTTTATACTCCTTTGCAATTTTATAAGAGTTATCAGTGCAATTATTGGCCAAAAGAAGGACCTCATACATATTTTTATCAATATGTTTGCCAATATCATCTTTTTGATGATACAATGCATCTAACGTTTTTATTAAAGTTTCTGCTTCGTCCTTAACAGGTACAATTACACAAATTTTTACCGTCTCCTTTTGAGTTTCATTAAATAATGGACGTTCGCTTAACATTGACAGGTACTCTTGACATAGTAACATGTTAAATAACTATGCCATGTAGTTAGTGGTGAATGGTTGTTTAGGTGAAAGGTCAATGGTGAATGGTGAATAGTTGCGATAGTTAATGGTTAATGTTGAATGATTGCGATAGTTAATGGTGAATAGTGAATAGTAAAATGCGAATGGTCAACTCACAACTCACCACTCACCACTCACCACTCACCACTCACCACTCACAACTCACAACTCACAACTCACCACTCACCACTCACCACTCACAACTCACCACTCACCACTCACCACTCACAACTCACAACTCACCACTCACCACTCACCACTCACCACTCACCACTCACTACTCACTACTCACTACTCACCATTCACAACTCACAACTCACCACTCACTACTCACCATTCACAATTCACAACTCACCATTCAAGACACTCACCACTCACCACTCACTACGACACCGCCAGCGCCTGTAGCATTGCTTTAATATATCCGTAAGCAAATGCAAATGCCTGGTTGCTGGATGCCGGGTCAGCATGATGCGGAACGTGGTCGGGCATTATCATGTAAGGATATTCTACATCTCTCAACAACTTCAATACTTCAAAAAAGTCCATGTCTCCATTATCTGGGTAAACTTCCATGAAGTTATCAAAACCACCTTTTATATTGCGCAGGTGAACATTAAATATCTGCTTTCTGTCACCCACCCATTTAATGATTGGAAGAATTTCTGTTCGTGGATTTTTAAGTCCTTCCGCAGTGGTGCCAAGGCACAGGTTGAAACCATGGTATTTACTGTCGTATAATTTCGCAAAGCGTTTAATGCCTTCAAAAACATCGGGACTATTCCATCTTG
>JBBQTZ010000101.1:0-15390 GCA_038234405.1 Chitinophagales bacterium | reverse complement strand
GTTGAAATTAACTAGCATATAAACGGCTTGTACATTTATAGAGAATAGATTAAGTTTGAACAACTATAAAAATATACCAGCAGCCAATGAACAGCGAAATCATCATTTATCAAAACAGCGAGGGCAACATTAAAGTAGATGTACGCTTAGAGGAAGAAACGGTTTGGCTTACACAAGAGCAAATGGCGTTATTATTTGGCAAAGGCCGAAGTACAGTTACTGAGCATATTGGCAATGTGTTTAAAGAAGGGGAACTTATTGAAGAACTGGTATGTCGGGATTTCCGACACACCACTACACACGGCGCTATAGCTGGTAAAACACAGGAAAAAACCGTAAAATATTACAACCTTGATGTAATCATTTCCGTTGGGTACCGGGTAAAATCGCCACAAGGTACACAGTTTCGTATTTGGGCCACCCAACGCTTAAAAGAGTACATCATAAAAGGATTTGCATTAAATGATGACCGTTTCAAGAGTGGTAATTCGATGAATTATTTTGACGAATTGCAGGATCGTATCAGGGAGATACGACTTTCAGAACGGTTCCTTTATCAAAAAATAAAAGACATTTACACCACGAGCATTGACTACAATGCAACAGATGAAAAAACAGTGGCTTTTTTTAAAGTGGTACAAAATAAATTGCTGTGGGCAATCAGTAAGCAAACAGCGGCAGAGTTAGTGTACCGCAGGGCTGATGCAGCCTTGCCATTATTGGGTATGCTTTCATTTGATAAAAAACCAACAGTAACAATTAATAAAGCAGTTGTAAGTATTGCCAAAAATTATTTGAATGAAGCAGAGATAAAATTATTAGGGTTACTGGTAGAGCAATACCTGGCATTTGCCGAAACAATGGCGCTGCAACGTACTCCTATGTACATGGCTGATTGGATAAACAGGTTAGATACTATTTTGCAACTAAACGGAAGGGAGTTGCTTACCCATGCCGGAAATATTAGCCACGAAACGGCGGTGAAAAAATCCAGTGATGAATTAGAGAAATATCGAATGGTACAACAAAAGTTGGAGAAAGAACAAAGCTTAAAAGAAATAGAAGAAGATATTCTGAAAATAAAAAAGCTGGAAAAATAGCAAATGAAATTCACAGAAAAAGCCTTACGCAAGCCGTAATAGAATTATTTCAGGCTGAAAACTACCTGAATATAAACGGCTTTTATATACATAGGTAAATGACGGATGCGCTGCTTCTAGCCGATCTAAAAGCATTTATACTAAACCCGTATGCCGCAGATGACATTACCCTAAATGAAATAGCCGGCATCATCCTGCAAATGGAAGTATTGCCTTCCTCAGCATTGTACGATGGTAACAAAGCAATCATAAAAATGATTTTAGATGGCTTAATCCAATAGTTTAATCTCGATGTTGAAGTATAAAATCTATTATCCCTTACAACATCAAAAGCAGGATTAACGTAAATAGACAGACTAAAGCTGTTGATTGCACTACAAAATCCGTTCAAAAAATGAAATCCTTATTCGTAAATCCTATCAAACCCAAACCCATTACCTTTGCCGCCATTATTATGAAGACAAAAACAATATATAAAGACAAAGTAAACATCATTACACTTGGTTGCAGCAAAAATATGGTGGATAGTGAGGTGCTGAGCGGCCAATTGATTGCCAACGAAATTGATGTAGTACACGAAAGTGGAAAAAAAGACCACAACATAGTAATTGTAAACACTTGTGGATTTATTGAAAAAGCAAAGGAAGAGAGCATTCATACCATTTTGCAACAGGTAGAATTAAAGCGCAGGGGCAAGCTTGATAAAGTGTATGTAACCGGCTGCCTCAGCGAACGATATAAAAGTAATTTAGAAGCAGAGATACCTGAGGTTGATGCCTATTTTGGCACCATGGAATTGCCCATGATTTTAAAACAATTTGATGCAGACTACAAAGCAGATCTTATTGGAGAACGCCTGTTAGCAACACCACAGCACTATGCGTATATGAAAATTAGTGAAGGCTGCAACCGTACCTGCTCTTTTTGTGCTATCCCATTAATGAGGGGTAATCATGTGAGCCGTACCATTGAATCGTTGGTAGATGAAGCTAAAAAACTGGTGGACCGTGGCGTAAAAGAAGTGATGCTGATAGCGCAGGAGCTTACCTACTACGGATTGGATATTTACAAAAAAAGAGAATTGCCAAAATTACTGCATGCATTGGCAGATGTTAAAGGGCTGGAATGGATCAGACTTCATTACGCCTACCCTTCTAAATTTCCGATGGATATTATTGATGCCATTAAAGAGCGGGAGAATATTTGCAACTACCTCGATATGCCGCTGCAACACGCTGCCAACAACATGTTGCGGTTAATGAAGCGCCAAATTACCCGGGAAGAAATGGAAGATCTTGTGGGTGAAATCCGTTCAAAAATGCCCAATATTTGCATCCGCACTACACTTATTGCTGGTTTTCCGGGGGAGACGAGGGAGGATGTGGAAGAGTTAAAAACCTTTCTGCAAAAAATGCGATTTGACAGGGTGGGTACGTTCACCTACAGCCATGAGGAAGGCACTAGTGCACACAATTTGGTGGATAATATTTCTGCCGGGGAAAAAGAAGAAAGGGCGCAGGAAATAATGGAAGTGCAGCAGGAAATAAGCCTGGAGAAAAACCAGGAAAAAGTAGGCAAAACATTTAAAGTAATAATTGATAAAAAAGAGTCGGGCAGGTACATTGGCCGTACAGAATTTGATAGCGTAGAAGTAGATAATGAAGTGATAATACAGGGCAAAAAGAAACTAAATATTGGCGAATTTGTGCAGGTAAAAATTACCAAGGCTTATGATTATGATATTGAAGGAGAAATAGTAGCGTAAACGCAGGGCTGAAGTATAGCTAGCTGAAGTAACAATATTTTATTACTAACGCCGTTTTGCACTATAGCATTTTCTGGCATAAAATAATTACACTCATGAAACTAATCATTATTGGAGGCGGTTTTGGCGGACTAAAATTAGCCCGCTTACTCAGCAATAAACCCAACTTCGACATTACACTGATTGACCGTTTTAACTATCACCAGTTTCAGCCACTTTTTTACCAGGTGGCCACTGCCGGTCTCGATGCCAGTAATATTTCTTTTCCGCTTCGTAAGGTATTTCACAAAAGTAATAATGTAAAAATAAGACTGGCAGAAGTAAAACATCTGCTTACTACAGAGCAAAAAGTGGTAACAAATATTGGCGAATTTGAGTACGATGCATTGGTAATTGCTACCGGGGCAGATACCAATTTTTTTGGTAATCAAGATTTAATGGAACATGCTTTCCCTATGAAAAGCACTGTGGAAGCATTACAATTGCGCCACCGGCTGCTCCACAATTTTGAAGATGCACTTACTGCAAATAATGCAACTGAACTACAAAGCTTAATGACCATTGTAATAGCAGGTGGCGGCCCAACCGGCGTAGAATTAAGTGGAGCTATTGCAGATATGAAGAAGTACCAATTACCCAAAGATTACCCGGAACTTGACTTTAGCAAAATGAACATCATACTGCTGGAAGGCACTGGAAAAACGCTGGGTAATATGAGCAGTAAATCCAGCGAACGATCCGCTAAATACCTGCAAAAACTTGGTGTAACCGTAATGACCAATACCTTACTAAAAACATTTGATGGAGAAAAAGTTACACTCCAAAATGGAGAAATTATTTATACCAAACTGGTAATATGGGCTGCTGGTATAAAAGGTAATGTACCAGAAGGTATTGATACTACCTTAATTGCAAAGGGCAACAGGATTAAAGTTAACAGGCATTGCCAGGTTATAAATCAACCCAATATATTTGCCATAGGCGATGTAGCTTATATGGAAGAAGACGCCTGGCCAAACGGACATCCGCAGGTAGCACCTGTTGCTATGCAGCAAGCTGAAATGCTGGCAAAAAACTTAGGCCGAGTGGCAATGAAAAGTGACAAGGGAAATTTAATAGAGTTCGTATATAAAGATAGTGGCAGTATGGCTACTGTTGGTAGAAATTTAGCGGTGGTAGATGTGCCCAAACCAAAACTACACTTTGGTGGCTTTTTTGCCTGGATGGTATGGATGGGATTGCACCTGATGCTGATTTTGGGCGTAAAAAACAGGTTCTTTGTATTTAGTCACTGGCTCTACAATTACTTTACGTACGATCAAAATTTACGATTGATTTTTAAAGAGTTTTACAGAGAAAAAGATGAGGGTTAATTGAAAAGATAGGATGGATGTTTTGCCATAAAAAACTATCATCATTTAATATTATTACGTGTTATCCAACTATATATTTATCGAATCAACCGCCACTTAGTACGGGTGCATTTTAAATTAACGAAGCGCATGTTGGCAGGCGACAACAGCAACTACTGCCTACCCAAGGCTGATGTTACCACCGACTGAAACCGGGAGCAACAATTTTAAATGCACCCCTTGTATTTGCGAGGCCTGGTTACCCTACAGGCTATTATTTTTTGGCAACACTTTAAAATTTTGCGCTACAATTACAGCGCAGGGTTACAATTATTAATTCTGATAATAAATTAAACTGCTGTAGGGGTACATTATTACTTTGCCTGAAAACAAAATAGGTGTAACATCATTTATTAAAAAAGCACTTCTCCATTTTCCTGTCGGCAATCGTATTTCCTTATCTTGATTGGAACCATTAAAGGCAACAAATATTTTCTTCCAGCTATCCTTTACAGCAGCACCATTTATGGAATACGCAATGGTACCTTTAGGAGCATTTTCATCAAACCGGATGTACTTTTTTATTTGGCTATTGGTGGTTAGTCTAAACCCTGCATGCGCTTTTCTAAATGCAATTAAAGTTTGAACATAATCAAACATAAAAAGATTCTTTCCCTTCATATTCCAGTTGATCTGGTTAATGCTGTCACCTGCGTTATATGAATTTTCAACCCCTTTTTTATTCCGCAAAAATTCAGTTCCGGCGTGTAAAAATGGAATTCCCTGCGATGTAAGTACAATCGTTAAAGCCAGTTGCTGCATTTTAATGATATCTTCAGGAGTTGCATCTTTGCAACTTAGTGAAAGTTTATCCCATAAAGTGTTATTATCATGACACTCACAATAGGTAATTACATTGTTGGGTGCAGCAGAATAGGCTTTTTTTGAATAATTTACTTTTTTAAAATTTACCTGCGGATGGTTGGATGCAGCTACTATTCCAAACTTTACAGACTCTTCATTACCAGCTTTACCGCTTACAAAACCTCTATCATTTATATCAAAAACAGAACCCTTTATCCCATCTCTAACATCATCGCTGAATACAGCAATACGATCTAATTTGGCAGCATTTTTTTTAAGCCCTCTTACCGCATCGGGCAAAGGCGAAGCCCCTGCCGTCCAGCCTTCGCCATATAATAGTATAGATGGGTTTAATTTATGCAGCTCAGCAGATATAATGTTCATCGTTTCAATATCATGCACGCCCATTAAATCGAACCTAAATCCATCAATATGGTATTCTTTTAACCAATACAACAAACTCTCCAGCATAAACTTACGCATCATCGGCATTTCACTGGCTGTTTCGTTGCCACAGGCAGTAGCATCAGAAAAACTGCCATCTTTTTTATGCCTGAAATAATAGCCCGGCACCAATTGGTTAAAGTTAGAGCTACCAGCATCTGCCACATGGTTGTATACCACATCCATCACCACCCTTAATCCATTTTTATGAAAGGCAGCAATCATTTGTTTCAGTTCTTTTATTCTTGTAATGCCATCATACGGATTGGTGCTATAGCTACCTTCCGGCACATTGTAATGTAAGGGATCGTATCCCCAATTGTATTGCGCCTTCTCTGGCTTGGTTTCATCTACAGAATTAAAATCAAAAAAAGGTAAAAGGTGTATATGCGTTACTCCTAATTCTTTTAAATGATCGAGGCCGGTTGATAATCCATCAGGGTTTTTAGTACCTTCTTCTGCAAGCCCCAGGTATTTCCCTTTGTGTACTATGCCAGAATTTTTATCAATACTTGCATCTCTTATGTGCAGTTCATACAATACAGCATCTGTTGGGCTATTGGTAGCTGAAAATGCAGGACTTTTATCATTTATCCATCCGGCAGGATTGGTTTCCTGTAAATTTACTACCATGGCTCTTTGGCCATTTCCACCTACCGCTTTTGCGTAAGGGTCTGCAACTTCGCTGCTCCATCTTCCCTTTATATTTACCCTAAAAGTGTAAAAGGTTCCTTTCCAATCGCCTGCCAGCCTGGTATGCCAGCTTCCACTAACTCCTTTGGTTAGTTTGATAGATTTAAAACCAGTGCCTCCCAATCCCTCTTTGTAAAGCAATAACTCTGCCTCGCTAGCGGTTGGGCTCCAAATTTTAAATAAGCTAGAATGCACCAAATAAGTAAGGCCTAAATCTTTTCCATTATACACAGCAAGACTATTATTAAAGGATTGAGCAATAAGCTCGTTTGCTGATAGCATACTAATGAGGAGGAAAATTTTAAATTTCATATTCCAAAAATAAACAAAGGATTTTTTAAAAACTCAATATGCAGCTACTTAAATTAGGGATATTCAAGTAATTGTCGAATACTATCAAAATATTTAAGTACTTATATTCATACTGCGTAGTAGTTGAGCAAAAAACCAGGCTACAGCGTCAAAAAATCGTACTTTGTATATTCCATAAAATAATTTTTAACCAATAAATGGCATTAAAAAAAGCACTGCATGTAGCAGTGCCTGATCCAATAAATTATTAAATCCATATTTTGTAGTTCAATTCATAATGAAGGTGTAAACCTAGCTCGTATTACCTTTCCATTCCAGCAACAAGGCAATATTTATAATGAGGATCGCCGGTAAAGCTATTTCGTATTATCTTTCCATTACCCAATAACCCCAACCTTTCATTTCAACTTTTTTATTGGCAGATAAATCAACTTTTTCGCCAGTAAATATATTAGTGAATACTCCTTTTACCGCTTCATCAATTAGTGTAAAATTAGCATCTTCTTTAGCCATATTCAACAAAACCAATACTTCCTTGTCTCCATTTTTACGTAAAAAAGTTATTAGGTTTTTATTGTCAGATGTATTCACCATGTGTGTACTTACTGCATCATCGCCCGTTCTTAAAGCCTTGTTGGTTTTACGAAGGGTAAGCAGTTTTTTATAAAAATCTGCCATTGCATATTGTCCATTCCATGCTATCACATCTTTTTCAAAAAACTCCAGTCGCTTCAAATTAGGCAACTCCTGCCCACTGTATATAAGTGGAATACCGTTCCATGTAAAGCTATGTACAGCAAAGGCTTTGGCCGCATCACCATACTTTTCATATTCGCTTCCATTCCAGCTATTTTCATCATGGTTGCTGGTAAACCAAAGTTTAATAGCATCCTTATCGCCAATGCTATTGTAGTGATACAAAGTGTTTTTTAAACTATCTACCCCCCAGTTTTTTTTGTAAAAATCTTCCGTTCTATGCATCCATGTCCAGGTGTAAATAGCATCAAAGGCATCATAATAAGCAGCGTTGTCAATTGCATCAGCTTCTGCCAGCCAAAATAAGGTTTTTGTCATTTCCAATTCCTTTCTTGCCTCCATCCAAAAATCCAATTCTACCCAAAAAGCAAGATCACAGCGATAGCCATCAATATCACATTCGGTAACCCAATATTTCATAGCATCAATCATTGCCTTGCGCAAAGCCGGTTTTTTGTAATCCAGTTCTATAATATCATCCATGCCACTCGCTATTTTAAAATCGTTGGTAGCAGCATCCATTTCAAAATATTCAGGATGTGTTTTTGTCCAAACATGATCCCAACCGGTATGGTTAGCCACCCAATCAATAATTACTTTAAAACCCATACTGTGCGCCACTTTTACCAGATTTTTAAAATCCTCCAAATTACCAAACTCAGGATTAATACTGGTATAATCACTACAGGCGTACTGACTACCCAAACTCCCCTTTTTATTTTTTTGGGCAATCGGCGTAATAGGCATAAACCAAAGCGTACTTACACCCATTTCTTTAAGTCGGGGTAATTCTTTTAAAAAAGCATTAAAAGTACCTTCCTTGCTATATTGACGAAGATTAACCTCATACACGTCCGTATTATTTATCCAGGCTGCTTTTTTAAAACTCATACTATTCATTCGTTTTTGTTGTTGGTTTATGTTGGTTGTTTTTTGTGCAAAAAGCGATTGTATAGTTACAAACGCAATAAATACTAACATTATTTTTTTCATGTCTGGCTTTTTAATCTTTTCAAAAGTAAGCGGTAAAGTTTAAAAAACTTCAGCTTCAAATTCAATCCGCACAATATTATTTTTTTGAAGCTCAGCAATTGTACAAAGCCGTGCTTCGGTCCCGCTTTACGTTGCAAGCCCGGCTAAGGCCGGGGCTTTCCACTTCAATCGGGGCTAGATTCTCAACTGCAATGCAAATCCATACATTAATAATGGAAGCTGTCTTATAAAATCAATAGCCACCGCTAAATCAGTTATAATAAATAAAAAAGGATAAAAATTTACTTTCTAAATATTTCCTTTAATAATTTATCATTCTATTTTAAAATATAAATAACAAAACTTATATACCTAATATTCCTGAGTATTTTGGCTACCTTCTCTGTATCTATGTTGATGATCATTTTACCGTTTATATTCATGTACGCAAACAAGGCAGGGAGGGCAAATTTATTTTACCATATAATAATGAATTGCTTACCGTAATGCATGAGCATATAAAGAACAAAGCAAGATTAACAGCAGTTGAAATTACAGAAATGCGTAAATTTGTACGGAAGGGCATTTATAAAACTATCCTTTTCACCTCTTTTGGAGGGGAATTAAAGGGATGGCCAAACAAAAGAAATACGTTTTTAGAAATACCCATAAGTACTTCTAAAAAATTAAAGAACAATGGGAAGCAATACACTACTTCAAAAAAAAGGAAACCTGTATAAAGATAAAACGCAAAATTATAGAGTACCGTATTGCAGGTGTAGCCTACTTAAAAGAATGTTGCCTACAGGTAACCTTTATGAATAGTATTAGCAGGCAGTTATATTTTACGCCAGCTTTATCAAAATATGCAAAAGGTTATTATGCCAAATACTTGCAAATGCCCTGTTTTAAGAGTTTTGCAATAGAAAACGAAAACATTGTTTGGGGTGCAGTCCGTTATTTTATTTTTGATGTTGAAAAAATTTATTCCGGCCAAATAAAAATCAACCCCTAAATTATTTTAACAAAAATAGAAATGCTAAGCCCTCTATTATAATGGAAATCACTTTTAAGACTAGTTACAACTACTATGTCAGCCACAACCAATTACCATTCTGCCTGTTATACCATTTACAATGAAGCAATTTAACGTTCCCAATATATACAGAAGTCCGCTAATAGCCGCTATCAAAAACAAGCGCAAGGTAGCAGACAAAATGAAAAAGGACTTCACTCCTACCCTGCTTAATTTTGGCAACCTGCACATTTACCTTGCCCGCCATTTCGGGTTTTGCTATGGAGTAGAAAACGCCATCGACATAGCCTTTAAAACCATTGAAGAAAACCAGGGCAAACGTATTTTTCTGCTCAGCGAAATGATACATAACCCACAAGTAAATAACGATCTAATAAACCGTGGAGTACAATTTCTGCAAGATACAAATGGTAAACAACTTGTATCATTTGATCAGCTAACTAAAGAAGATGTGGTAATTATACCAGCCTTTGGCACCACATTAGCCATTGAAGAAAAGCTTAATTCAATTGGTATTACCACAGCCAAATACAATACCACTTGCCCTTTTGTAGAAAAAGTTTGGAACCGCAGCGAGCAAATAGCCAAAAAAAATTACACAATTGTAATACATGGCAAACCAACACACGAAGAAACCAGAGCCACATTTTCGCATGCAGCATATAATACAGCCACAGTGGTTGTAAACGATATGGATGATGCTATAGAACTAGGTAAATATATCAGTGGCGAAAAAGATCCATCCTTATTTGCAGAAGCATTCAGCAACCGTTATTCACCAGGCTTTAATGCATCAACAGATCTGCAGCGCATTGGCGTAGTAAACCAAACCACCATGCTTGCAAGCGATACACAAGCCATATCAGATTATTTAAAATCTGTAATTAGCAATACATACAATTTAGATAGCAGCAATATTGAAGAGCGCTTTGCAGATACAAGGGATACGCTTTGCTATGCCACCAACGATAACCAAAGTGCCGTGTATGGTCTGCTGGAAACAGAGGCCCACCTTGCCATTGTAGTAGGCGGATACAATAGCAGCAATACCTCTCACCTCGTTGAGCTTTGCGAAGAAAAATTACCAACCTATTACATCAATGCGGCAGACAAAATTATATCGGCCAATGAAATTGAGCACTATAATTTTCATACCAAACAAACAATTAACACAAAAAACTTTTTACCAACAGAAAGGCCACTAAAAATTTTAATAACCAGCGGTGCAAGTTGCCCCGATGCCATCGTAGAAAATGTTATAGCAAAAATTGGTGCATTAGCAGGTACAACAACTTCCATTGAGTCAATATTGGCCGAATTTGAATAGTGAAAGTCAATGTTAGCGTAATAGACACATTCATCAATACTGTGAAGCAAAAATTGCTGTATTGAATAATGATAAGCTGTAATAAAATAGAACAAAAAAAACCTGCACAAATGCAAGTTTTTTTATTTTTACAGCTAAAAATTAGTTGGTATGTATGTTTTGTGCAAAACCAATGGAGTAAAACAAATTATTTCCCAGCACTTTGGGCGTTAAAGACCATTTAAATTGAGTTTGTATAAACAGGTAAGTAGTATTGCTTGCGTTAAACTGTAAGCCAACCCCCAATGGCAAAAAGGCCCCAATATGATTGGTGTACAAACCCATACCCAACCCGGTAGTTAAAAATGGAGCCCACATATTTTCATCTTTCAACGGTCGTATATTAATAGTAGGCACCAACTCTAAACCTATTTCTGTTTTACCAGGAGTGCCATAATAAATAGCACTATAATCATGAAAAACACCATTTAGTTTAGCTGAAAAATCAATAAAAGGAGTTAGGCCTTTCCAGTAGGTTAAAGATACGCCAGCACTCATATCTGCAATCCCAAGCGACTTTGCATTACCATTATTACCAAAGTTTTTTGGCGCATTAAAATCACTCAAATTAAAATCAATCCCAAATAGTTCTGGTTTTTTTTGACCAGGTACAAAGCCAAATTTTTTAGGTTTTTGTGCCATTGTGGCCAACGCAAAAAAAACAACCAAAAAAGTAAGTGTTACATGTTGTTTCATATTTATTTTAGTTGAGGTAAACGTATTTTTAAAAGTAGAGAATAGTTTGATCTTAAGTTAGGTAAATTACTTACCCTTCAAAAGTAAGTCTATTTAACAATTACTTTTCAATTAGGTATATAAAATATTGGCATAAACTGCAACCTTAAAACCAAAAAACGAGCTGCGGCTTAATTTTTTATTTAAACAGAAAGCAATTTAAGGGCTATCAATTATTCAATTGCCCTATATTTGCAATCCAAAAAGTAAGTTTACTCAGTATAATTTTGAGTTTGCCTTAAAGGTTTACCTTTATCCATAGCAAAAAAATGCTTTTTTTGGATCGATAGCTCAGTTGGATAGAGCATCCCGATTATAATCGGGAGAGTCATTGGTTATAAAAATAAAAATGTGTGAATGGACCGGTAGCTCAGTTGGATAGAGCATCCCGATTATAATCGGGAGGGTCATTAGTTAGAAAAATAAAAATGTGTGAATGGACCGGTAGCTCAGTTGGATAGAGCATCCCGATTATAATCGGGAGGGTCATTGGTTAGAAAAATAAAAATGTGTGAATGGACCGGTAGCTCAGTTGGATAGAGCATCAGCCTTCTAAGCTGGGGGTCATTGGTTCGAATCCAATCCGGTTCACATATCATACTAGGGTTTGGTATTGTTTATTAGGGTAATAGCTTTATTTTGCTGAAATTTAAGGTGTTGCGGCTCGGTGTTATGGTTGTTTGATGGCTTCTTTTAGGGTTCTTTTACGAGCCATTGGGGAGCCACTACAAAAACACTAAACCAAATGCAATGATTACGCTAAGAATTTACTTGAGGGCTAACAGAAAGAACGCTGCTGGCCAATCCGTTATTTATTTTATTGTGGGTGAAGAATGGATTTCTTCTACCATTAAAGTGTCTGCCGATTTTTGGGATGCTGCCACTAGCTCTATCACTAAAAAGCATCCAAAGTATTACACTGTTAACCCCACGTTGCAGTTATTTAAGTCCAGAGCGGAGCAATGCATTTCAAATTTACAAACTGCAGGTAAACCGTTTAACCGGTCTTATTTTGAGGCCCATGTTTTTGAGGGCGCCGATACTGCAGACAATCCTTGTTTTTTAAATTTGATTGATGAATATGCAAACATGATGAATGTTGGCTGGGGGCGCTGTAAACAATTTAAGGGCCTTAAAAAGGATATTCAACAGATTTTGCCCAATGCCAGGATCCATGATATCAATTTTGATTTTTCGTTGAAGCTTCAAAAATACCTGCGTACAAAAAAAGATAATCCCAATAATGAAAATACTATTTCTCACAAGTTGAGGGCTATAAAAGCCGTGGTACATTTTGCACAAAAAAAAGGTATTCTGGATAAGGATCCTTTGGCAATGATAAAGGTTAGGGATATTAAAGGAGATAAAAATCATTTAAAGCCTGGTGAGCTCGAAAATCTCGAGAATTTATTTAAGGAAGAAACGCTTACTACAGTTCATCAACAAATTTTAAAATATTTTTTATTTAGCTGCTATACCGGGCTAAGGTACAGCGATGTTGTTGCGCTAAAATATTACGAAATACAAAATAATTGTGTAGTAACTACCCAGGAAAAAACAGATAAGCCGGTTGTAGTGCCGCTGATCAGTAAGGCAAAGGCTTTGCTAACTCAAAGCTCCACTGGCAGTTGTTTTAAAACACATAGCAATCAGGTTACCAACCGTTATTTAAAAACGATTGTAAAAAAGGCTGGTATTGAAAAAAAGATAACTTATCACTGTAGCCGCCATACATTTGGAACGTTATCAATTTTTTGGGGCATTCCGTTGGAGGTAGTGGCCGAGCTGATGGGGATTGATTTTAAAACGGTTAAGATTTACGCTAAAATTGTAGATGAGGTTAAGCAAAGGGAGATGTTGAAGTGGGAAACAAAAGTGGGATAAAATTGCACTAAACGTAATTAAAATTGCCTTTAATGGAAATTTATTGGCCTTTAAAGGAAATTTATTGCTTGAATCCTTCAACCTTGGCTGGTGAAATTTTATCCAATTCGTTTAAGAAATAATCATAAACCTGAAAACCAGAACCAATAATTTGTACCATGGTAGCACCTCTATAATACCCTAAAAGATGCAAAATTTCATACCCGTTGTTAAAATATGTTAATAGCTTTTTATTTATTTTAGCTAAATTTTCTTGATAGTATTTTACATCTTCATTTTTTTTTGCTTTCGGCAAGCCATTAAAATCAATGATGCGCTGTGCCATCATTAGCAATCCTAAGTATGCAATGCCAGCGGCCGTTCTTACATATTTGTCATCTGTATAAAAATCGCCCTCTTTATTGGCTTTTTTTAAATTTTCCTTTGCGTTTTCTAGGTAGCGTTTCGCTTCCGATTTTACTTTATCAAGTGAATCTGTTGTTCCTAAATTACCTACTGCCATAAAATTATTTTTACTTTATTGGTTTACACCCGTCCGAATGGCTTGGCCGATCAGGCCTTCAACTTTGGATGGTGAAATTTTATCCAATTCGTTTAAAAAATATTCATATTCTTCCATACCACTTTGTATAGAAGAAACTTTTTTTTCTCCCCGGTAATAGCCGTTTAGGTGCAATTCGTTGTAACCGGTGTTAAAATGAACTAATAGTTTTTTGTTGATACTGCCAAGGTGCTCTTGGTAGTAATATACATCTTCATTCTTCTTTGCTTTAGGCTTACCATGAAAATCTAAAATCTTTTGTACAATCATGATCAGGCCCAGGTAAGCAATACCTGAAGCTGTTCTTACATACTTATCATCTTTATAATACCCATCTTCTTTTTCGGCTTTTTGTAAGTTTTCTTTTACATTGTCAAAATACCGATGAGCTTCTATTTTTATGGTATCTAATTTTTCAGTTGATCCTATGTATCCTATAGCCATACAAAAATATTTTTGTAAAGATAAATCAATAATACGTCATAAAAAAAGCTTAAGCACCAAAGAGCAGAGGGCTGGGCTATAGCCAAAAAGCAACGGAATAAAAGATAGGGCTGTGCGTTGGGGCTGTGTTTATGCCGGAATTTTTTGGATATTGACCAGACCGGCGGCTAAATTTGCTGTTAGCGTTTTTATGATTTAACTTTTTGGAAACGGATTTTCTTCCAGGGGTCTGGACGGATGGGAATGAGTGCAGGTGTGTGCTGAATGGAGCGCAGCGAAATGAAGCCACGCCGCAACGAATGACAATCCGGACAGTCTCCTGGTACGCTGTTCAAAAGCTATCCGGATCCGGGGGGCGTTGCGATAGCAGCTCCACGGGTACGGTTGGCTTTTGAAATTTGAAAAACTACTGCTGGACTTTAAAATAGCTGGGGGTTGCTGGCAGGTGGTTTGCGATAGCTTACCTCCTGCTGTATTTATTGCCTGCGCTGGTGAGGTAGGCAATAGTTGAGCGATAGCGAAGCTTTGCCTGCCTTACCTGCGCTGCAATCTATTGCATAATAAAAGCTCAATAAAGTGATGGTGTACAAGAGTGCGACGCCAATGAAGATGCACATTGATAAAAGGCTAGGTTCAAAAATTAATTATAATACACATCACCCGGAGAGCCAACTTTAACAATACAAACAACTAATTCAGTTTCATAAACATCATACAAAATGCGGTATGAACCTACACGATATTTATACATTGCTGTATGATTGGTTAATGGTGCGCCAATTGAAGGATCTGCAGCAATTAAATCAATGGCAGCCATAAGTCTTTTAATAGAGGGGCTATCTTGCTTTTTTATGTATTTTAAAGCTAGTTTTTCAATTGTAATATCAAAACTCATTTTTGCCTGCGATTTTTGAGTACTTTATTAAGTTCAATTTTTGCATCATTCCAAGATATAGTATCTCCTTTACGAGCCTCTTCTAAATCAGCGGCATCAATCATATCTTGTAAAATATTTCCATGCTGCTTCATACTAAGCGTTACATGTGTTACTTTACCCGTTGAACTTTTTATTAGTTTAAGTCCTGCTATACGTGCCATTGTAAAATAATTTAGTAGGCAAATCTAC
>JBBQTZ010000100.1:0-15408 GCA_038234405.1 Chitinophagales bacterium | reverse complement strand
CTGGATGAATCAATTAAAATGAAGCTATGCAATTATGTAATTAATAATAATGAACAGGAATTGATGGTGCCGCAAGTTGTTGCACTTCACCAGCAATTATTGGCATTATAGCATTTTATCAAATCGCATTAAAAATTGGCGGCAAATTTCCCTATTTACCCATTTACCCCTCTCCTATTTCAGCACTTCACTTGTAAATTGAAAATGAACGTCAGGATTGTTCTGGATTTCGGTATTTAAAAACCATTCACTTTGAGCCAGATAAACCAGTTGACCATCTTTATCAGCAGCAATATTTCCCTGCTTAAACTTTATAAATTCTTCCAGTTTTTTAGGGTCTTTACTACTAATCCAGCAAGCTTTAAAAAAAGGCAAACTGTTCATTTGTACAGATGCGCCATACTCTTGTAACAGGCGGTATTGAATTACTTCAAACTGTAATTCACCTACACAACCTATAATTTTTTTATTGCCGCCAAATTGGGTAAATAATTGCGCTACTCCTTCGTCTGTTAATTGAAGCAATCCTTTTTCCAATTGCTTAGTCTTCATAGGGTCTTTATTCTGTACCTCTTTAAATATTTCAGGCGAAAAGGAAGGAATTCCGGTAAAATAAAATTTTTCACCTTCTGTTAAGGTATCACCAATTTTAAAATTCCCCGTATCAAAAAGACCCACTACATCTCCCGGAAAAGCCTCTTCAATTATATCTTTTTGCCGGGCTAAAAAACTGTAGGGATTATTAAACCGAAGATCTTTACTCAGGCGTACATGGTTGTAATATTTGCTACGCTCAAATCGTCCGCTGCAAACCCGTAAAAAGGCAATCCTATCCCGGTGCTTAGGATCAAGATTGGCATGTATTTTAAAAATAAAACCACTAAACTTATCCTCTACCGGCTCAATATCTCTTACGGTAGTATGGCGTGGACGAGGAGTTGGTGCTATCCTTACAAAAGTATCGAGCATTTCCTTTACGCCAAAATTGTTAACCGCACTTCCAAAAAATACAGGCGAAACTTTGCCGGATAAATAATCGGCTTCGTTTAGATTGCCATAAACTCCATCTATCAATTCCACATCATCCCTTAAAGTAGCGGCATCCTTCTCTCCTATTTTTGCATCCAAAATAGGGTCATTTAAATCATTGATGGTTACTACATCTTCATCATTGGCCTTGGTACCGGAAGAAAACAACACCAATCTTTTTTTACGAAGGTCATACACTCCCTTAAAATCTTTACCACTGTTGATGGGCACCGTCATAGGATGCAATTGAATTTTTAACTCATTTTCAATTTCTTCCATCAAATCAAACCTGTTTTTACCATCCCTGTCCATTTTGTTGATAAAAACAATAACAGGAGTATTCCGCATGGCAATTACTTCCATTAATCGCCTTGTTTGAGCTTCTACCCCATTCACACTATCAATCACTAATACCACACTATCTACGGCAGTTAAGGTACGGTAAGTATCTTCGGCAAAATCTCTATGCCCCGGAGTATCTAACAAATTGATGAGGAAGCCTTCATATTCAAATGTCATTACACTTGTAGCCACACTAATACCTCTTTGGCGCTCTATCTCCATAAAATCGGAAGTAGCGTGCTTTTTTATTTTGTTACTTTTTACAGCACCTGCAGTTTGTATAGCACCACCAAACAACAAAAATTTTTCTGTAAGGGTAGTTTTACCAGCATCCGGGTGAGATATAATGGCAAATGTTTTGCGCTTGTTAATTTCGTTAATGTACTTCATGTGTAAAAAACTGCTACTTAAACCCGGCTATTTCAGTTAAAAATATTTTTTTAGAGTATTTTTGGCTATAGAAACAATTAACTGTTTTAAAAGGCAAAAAATATTTTAAAAGGCTTTCTGTAAAAGCTGTATACGATTTTCAACTACTAAAGCTGGCTTAAATAGCTTGTTAATATTGAGAGCTATTGTAAAGAATGGCGGCAAAGGTAAGGGTTGGCAAAGTTTATTGCAAATGCTAGTTCATGATTAATAACAATGGAATTATACCATAGCTAATGCTCCTGTATAATTTTTAATCATTGGCATATAGTTTAGTATTTTATGTGGCAGATTTTGTATTGGGCGGTTTACTCAACCCTTCCACTTTGGGTTGATTGCTTTCGAAACCTGGCTGACCAATTACCACATTTGCAGATTTTTTTTGCTGTGTAGGTTTAATTTTCCAAATCAATAAACGAAAGTTCAGGCATCTGCAACAATCAATATTTTTCCATTCGTCCAAATATCAGAGAGGTACAACAGGCTTTTTGCATTCACCAAACCACCTCTATTTCTCTTTGTATGTTGAGCATATTTTTTGGCCTGAAACAATAGCTGCCTGCTAATATTCATCTCCAGATTAAGCATTCCTATAAAAACCCTGTTTTGGCCGGTATTACTCATCACTAATAAATTACTGTTACAATAAAAACCCCATGATTCAAGCAAAAAATTGAAGCATCGCATTATCTGAAGCCTACAGTTGTTGTAGTAAAGTAATGTAGAAATGAGAAATGTATTTTTCAATACATGCTATACAAAATAAGCGAAACCAATGGTTTAAAGCACATTTTTTTTGATGATGAAATAATATCAAGGTAAGATAGTATTTGAAGACTTTGTAGAGTCTAATATCCGCCAGGTGAAGAATAATAAACCGAAATTTCCATGAGCAATCTATCGTTTGATAAAGGATTTTAGTGATTTGGCGACGAAGGCAAGAGAGATAAGAATAGCACCTCGATTTAGGCCATTTTCTTTGGAAAATTTTGAATGATTTGGGATATGCCGGAAATAAAAAACCCTTGATAAATCAAGGGTTAAAATGTAGCGGAGAGTTAGGGATTCGAACCCCAGGACCTGTAACAGTCAACAGTTTTCAAGACTGCCGCAATCGACCGCTCTGCCAACTCTCCGGTTGCAAAATAATAGCGTTACACCCTATCTACCAAAAAAATAATGAAAATAAAATATAGAAATCCACAAACCCTTACTACATCTCAATTATAGCTGAAAAAAATAATTGTTACAGTCTCTACTTTATGATAAAACTTTTAGTTTCTTCAATTTGCTACACTAAAAACATGAAATTTATAGCACATTCTTACTCTTGTTTACTTTGCATATTACTACTGCACAATAGCCAAAAGAACCTGTTGTAAAAAAAAAGCATCTGTCTGTTTTTTGAAGGAATGAAAACAATAGATACCAATCTTATCAATAAAATTTAGAGGCTGCTATTTTTCTACTCTTTTAAGCAAACAACAACTGGTAAAATAATTTTGGAGGATGAAAAAGTAGCCGATTTTTTACAACAGGTAGCCCAATTAAACGGTCAAAAAATCGATGAACAATTTTTGAGATACTATATAAAAATTAATGGAGCTTTAGCCATCGCACAAATTCCCTGTAAACTCTACTTCAACAACAAATTATCTGCTTGCGGGATAAATGTTTTTACACTTGTTAAAAGACATAGCAGTTAGAAAATATTGGGCATTACAGATGCGACAAGGAAGCAGTGTTGTAAATAATTTAATGTTATATAAAAAGTAAAACGAACAGAAATTTAAGCTAAAAAAAACGTCATTTCTCTTCCGTAGTTACAATCTCTTTTACTACGCTTAAATCAACCAGGTCAACAGTTACAGGCATTATACCAACCTGGATGATAGCCTTTTTACCACGTATTTCTTTTACGGTGCCTACCTGGCGGTTTTGGCGCATTTTCACTTTATCGCCAATTTGAATTTCGCCACCAATTTCTATAAATTTCTCATTGAGCTTTTTCTGCTGCCGCTCGGTAGTAATTTTTTCTTTTTGGTTAAAAAGCAAGGCATGAATCATTTTTACCACCTTGTCTTTATCATCAGACTTTCGCCACTCTATCACCATTGCTTTTAAGCGGCGTTCCATATCTTTCAGGTAAGCAAACTGTTCTTCTGATATTTTATTCTGCAGTTGTAGCCTTTCCACTTCCTGCAGATGTTTTTCTTTATGCAGCACCTGTTGCATTTCTTTTTTCAACCGTTCATTTTCCTTTAGCAAGTGGTGCAATTCTTTTTTTTCTACATCAATTTTTTGCAAATCCTGCTCTGTTCTGTTTAGCAGCTTATCGAGTGTAAAATGATCCTCATCCACCAGTTTTCTTGCCTTTTCTATCAACCTTTTTTCTAAACCAATACGCTCAGCAATAGAAAAAGTATAACTGCTGCCAGGCTTACCCACAATCAATTTATACAAAGGCAACAGGTTTTTTTCATCAAACTGCATGGCGCCGTTAATAATACCCGGCACTTTATTGGCCATTACTTTAAGGTTGAGGTAATGGGTGGTTACAATACCAAAGCTATGTTTGTGCGCCAGCTCCTCCATTATTACTTCTGCAAATGCACCGCCCAAATTTGGATCGCTGCCACTACCTAGTTCATCAATAAAAAACAAGGTTTTACCATTGGCATTTTCCATAAAATGCTTCATATTTTTCAAGTGAGATGAGTAGGTACTCAGTTCAAATTCAAGGCTTTGTGTATCGCCAATATGAATCATTATTTGTTTAAAAATACCCATTTCACTATCAGGGTGCACCGGTATTAGCAAGCCACTCTGCATCATTAGTTGCAATAGTCCAAGCGTTTTTAAGGTAACCGTTTTACCCCCTGCGTTTGGTCCGCTTATTACCAGTATCCTGTTTTTATCATCCAATTTTATCGTTACCGGAATGGTTGGTTTCTCGTTTCGTTTATTATACAACAACAACAGCGGATGGTATGCCTGCATCAGGTTAATATGAGCCCTGTCTTGTACCAACGGATAGTTTCCTCCCAATTCTATTGCCCATTTAGCCTTGGCTTTTATAAAATCAAATTCACCATTAATGGCAAGATAGCTTTGCAGCAAGGGAGCGTAAACACTCATTTTGCTGGTAAGTGCCCTAAAAATCCGGTACACTTCCCTGCTTTCCTCGTTTTCCAGCGAAAAAATATCGTTATTCAGTTCAGTAGTTTCTTCCGGCTCAATAAAAGTGGTTTTACGGCTGTCGCTTTCCGCATGTAAAATGCCTTTTATCATTCGTTTTTGTTCTGCAAATACAGCTAGTACCCGCCTGCCATTCATAAAACTTTCTTCAATATCTGCCAGGTACCCCTGCTTGTTCAATTTGGCTACAATTTTATCAAAAATGCGCCTGAGTTCATTGCGTTTTTTGTACAACGACATCCTAATCCGCATCAGTTCTTCGCTTGCTTTATCCTTAACATTACCCGATTCATCAACTATTTCTTCAATCATTTCTATGATAGATTTTTCATAGTAACTATCTTCTATCACGTTTGTAAGGCCAGCGTAAGCCACCCGCCTTTCATTATCAAACCACCTGAAAATATTGCTTGTATTGGTAGCCAATTTGTGTAACAATAAAAACTGATCTCCGGCCAAAACCGCACCTGGTATGGAAAGCAGCTTTAAATCTTTTTGAATATTTACACTAAAGTCATTGGGGAAATACATACCAGATTGCAGCAGCGATTTAAACTCATTAGCTTGCTGTAATTCAGTTTGTATAAAACTAAGCTTGGTGTGAATGCGTAAATTTTCTGCTTTTGTTATAGCAAAAACGGTTGTACAATAGCCTGCCAATATTGTTTTAACTTTTTCGTATTCCAATTGATGCAGTGCAGATTCAGGAAAAAATTTCATACCTACAACCCCCTCAGAGGTATTTATTATTGAATGATTATTAATACAAATTACCCTGCAAAATACCCAACTGCATTTTACAGGCTGTCACAAAAATACGTTGATTAAAGTTTTCGGTGTATAGTACAGCAATAATTCAATATTGTTCAATACAACACTGGCAGGTATTTTTTTATGGCGCCGGCCGGGCTATCCGCAGTACTCCGCAGCGCCGTAGCAAGTCCTTAGCTTCGCAGGCAGGCTATCTGCGGCGCTTTGCGGGGTACTTGCTTCTATCCCTGGCGCAAGTGACAGTGGTTGCGCCATTACATGGGTAGGTTGCTACCATACAAGTTATACCCCACTACGCAATCTTACTGCTACTTCCTATAAATTGTAAGTAATACAAGTTTTATGATAGATTTTCTTCTTTTGCGCCCATTTATGCTTAATTTGTACCTAATTTGAGAAAATCTCTCAAAATTATAAACAAAAAATATGTTACTTGAATTTACAACAGGAAATTTCCTCTCAATAAAAACCAAAAAAACATTAAGTCTTGAAGCCACATCCATAAAAGAACACCTTAATACAAATGTGGTGAAATTCGACAGATTTCAATTGCTAAGAGGTGCTGTTATTTACGGGGCGAATGCAAGTGGAAAAAGCAATCTGATTAAAGCAATGAGTACTATGCGGAGAATTGTAAAGCAAAGTTTTGATGCTTCCTCAACCGATGAATTAGGAATAACTCCATTTTTACTTAGTACAGAAACATCAGACAAACCTTCATTTTTTGAGATTTTATTTCTGATTGATGCTGTAAGATATCGTTACGGTTTTGAAATAGATAATACATCTGTAAAATCAGAATGGTTATTTGAATCAAGGAAAAAAAGTGAGAAACTACTTTTTATAAGAGAAGAAGATGGAATTGACGTCTCTCCAGGTTTTAAAGAAGCAAAGAATTTGGAAGAAAAAACAAGGGACAACGCTTTATTTCTTTCCGTATTAGACCAGTTTAATGGAAGTACAGCAAAATCAATTATGAAATGGTTTTCAAATTTTATTACAATTTCAGGTTTATTACACGAACGTTATAAAAATGTAACATTTAAAATGTTAGAAGACGAAAATACCAAGTCGCAATTACTTGATTTTTATAAAAAGCTAGATGTAGGTTTCGACGAAATTGACTTAGAAAAAAAACCTTTTGATACTAAAGACCTTACAAAACTTTTCAATGAAGAAATTGCGAAACAATTTATGTCGGATATAGAAGGAAAGAGTAAAATCGAAATCAAAACAATTCACAAAAAATATAATAATGAAAATGAAGTTGTAGGATTTGAAAAATTTGATATGAGAAGACAAGAATCTTCTGGAACAAATAAGGTATTTAATATATCAGGACCAATATTTAATGTTCTAAAAGATGGTGGGGTTTTAATTATTGATGAATTAGATGCCAGCCTGCATCCATTAATAACATTAATGATAACAAAACTATTTAATTCTCCCGAGTTTAATAAAACGAATGCCCAACTAATTTTTGCTACTCATGATACCAATCTGTTTGAATATGGACGCTATCGAAGAGACCAAATCTATTTTGTTGAGAAAGATATTTACGGCGCCTCCGATTTATATTCATTAGTGGAATATAAAGAAGATGGAGGTAAAAAAATCAGAAACGACCGCTCTTTTGAAAAGGATTATATCCAAGGGAGATACGGTGCTATTCCCACTATCGGCAACTTAAATAAATTATTAAACTAATGGCTAGGAAAATAAAAATACCTAACCATTTACAAAAGAGATTAGATAGGGGAAATACTAAGCGAAAAATAGATATAAGAAACAAACGAAAGTACTATTTAATAGTTTGCGAAGGTGTACAAACAGAGCCAAATTATTTTGAGGCTATTAAGGAACGATTGCCTAAAGGAGTACTAACTTCATATCAAATTGAAATTGAAGGGGCAGGTAGAAATACAGAATCACTTTTGGATGAAACAATAAGACTTATGGGTAAATGGCATGAGGAGACTGCCCGGCAAATTGACAAAGTTTGGATAGTTTTTGATAGAGATAGCTTCGAAGCACAACAGTTCAATAATGCTATCAACAGATGCAAGCAATCGAAACCAGCAATAGGATGTGCATGGAGTAACGAAGCTTTTGAGTTATGGTATCTTCTTCATTTAATTTATTTTGATACTGCCATAAGAAGAACCGAATATCAGAGAATGCTGGAAGAACAGTTATCTAAAAAAATGGGACAACCATTTAAATACACAAAAAACAGCAAAGAAATGTTTAGCATTCTTACTCAATATGGAAATATAGATTTTGCAATTGATAATGCTGCCAGGCTTGAAGTAATTTGGGATGGACAGGAGGACTATTCAAATCACAAACCTTGCACAAAAGTTCATCATTTAATTATTGAATTACTATTATTAGTAAAATCTTTCGAAAAGGTTGAATAACTCTTATAGGCAGCGGGCAATAAAACAATTGCTGCAAGCAGGGCTTAACGATTAATAAAATCCGCAGTATTTCATCAACATCAATTGCAGCGGACGGAATTCTAAATCTTTTTAAAGGCTACTGTTTAGTAAAGTAGAACATTATTTTATTTTAAAAGAGTCACAACTGCTTTAGCCCAAAAATAACCTAACAAAAACCTAACAATAAAATCTGGGTTTAATCATGCCATTTTATAGGCCACATTTAAGTAAATAACCCCAAGCGAAAGCCAGGGGTTATAAAAATAAAGTAGTACTATTTTTATCAGGCCACCACCCTTACAATTTGTTGCTCCATCAATAACATATCCGCTAAAACCATGGCTGTTACAGCTTCCAACACTACAGGCACCCGTAATGCAATGCACAAATCATGGCGCCCCTTTACAGAAAAATCTTCTACTTCCCCGGTTGCTACATTTAATGTTTGCTGTATTTTTGGCGTAGATGATGTTGGCTTTATTGCAATACGAAATACCAGTTCGTTACCATTGGTGATGCCTCCAACAATGCCACCGCCATGGTTGGTAAATGTTTTGCCTGTGCTATCTTCAATAGCATCATTATGATCTACACCAAACATTTTGGCAGCAGCAAATCCTGTCCCAAATTCAATACCACGTACAGCAGGTATAGCAAATACTGCATGGCTTATCAGCGACTCGGCAGAATCAAAAAATGGCTCGCCCAAACCAATTGGCAAACCACACACCCTGCATTCAACAATACCGCCAATGGTATCTTTTGCATCAATAGCATGTTGCAATCCTTCTTCAATATTTGTATTACCGCCAATTTCCAAAATAGTGGCATTTACCGCAATTCCGGTAGTTCCGGTGGTGGTGGTAGCTAATGGCAACATTTTTTTTGCAACTACACCTGCAGCTACTAAAGCTACAGTCAACCTGCCGCTAAAATGGCCCCCACCACGGTAATCTTCAAAGCCGCCAAATTTTTTAGAGGCTACAAAATCTGCATGGCCCGGCCTTGGCACAGCCCGTTGCTTTTCGTAATCGGTGCTTCGGGTATTATTATTATCAAATAAAATGGTAATGGGTGCGCCAGTAGTTTTGCCGTTAAAAACGCCATTCATTATTTTAGGAATATCATCCTCTTTACGGGGCGTAGTGCCCTTTGCACCTGGCTTGCGCCTTTCAATATCTACCGTAAAATCATCTACACTTAAAGCCAAACCAGCCGGACAGCCATCAATATTTACCCCAACGCAATGCCCGTGCGACTCACCAAAAATATGCACCCTGAAAATTTTCCCGAAACTATTCATATAAATAAATTCAACTTTTACTAATTAAAAAATCTACCCTTTTTATACATCTAATGATAACATGTTTTATAAAATCCTCTTTTTAAAACAATACAATTTATTTCAGATTTTGTATTGAAATCGTACTAAGGTTTTTAACTGCAAAAGCCGGGTTTAACTACTTACAACAGGTACGCCCAATACTTTTAAATGCTCATAAAAATCCGGATAACTTTTATTTATAGCATCTGCCTCTTCAATCAAAACTTCACCTGTAGCCCCCAAAGCCGCTACGGCGCAAGCCATGGCAATCCGGTGATCGTGCCGGGAATGTACTGTAGCTCCCAATACTCCGGTACCGCCGTGCACAATCATTATATCATCCTGCAATTCAATTATAATACCCATTTTGGCAAATTCTTGCTGCAAGGTTATTCCACGGTCACTTTCTTTATGTGCCAACCTGCTTACGCCTTCTATCACAGATTTACCATCGCAATAAGCTGCCAATGCTACCAATGGAGGAAACAAATCCGGACAATCTGTTGCATTAAAATGAAATGGCTTACCTAGCTTACCTAAAGGAGATTTTGCTACCGTAATTACTTTTTCTTCAATAGACAATGTGCAACCGCAATCTCTTAACGCTTCCAGAATTTTTTTATCAGCCTGGGTAGAAAAAACATCTAACCCTTTTACTACAATATTGCCTGCAATAGCACCTGCAACCAACAAAAAAGATGCGCCACTCCAATCGCCTTCAACTGTGTACTGCAGCGTATTTTGAACCCCACCAATGGCAGGACTAATGGTAAATGACTGGTAGTTATTATTCACTACATTATATCCAAAATGCTGCATCACCTGTAAGGTAAGATCAATATACGGCGTACTTTTTAAATTGGTAACGGTAATGGTTACCTGCCGGGTTGCAGCTTTACCAAAAGCAAACAACAATCCTGTTAAAAACTGTGAACTGAGCGAGCCATCAATGGTAATATCTTTTGGTTGTAAAGGGCCTCTAATTTTGATGGGTAACTTACCAGCATTTGATTCAATATCAATACCTAACTGTGGAAATATTTCATCAAAAAAATTCATTGGCCGTGTAAGCAAGCTACCCTCTCCATTAATAGTGATTTGCTTAGTACTTAATGCAGCTATTGGAGCAAACATTCTTATTCCAAGGCCACTTTCGCCGCAGGAAAATACGCCCTCTCCTATTGTATCTGTAAATAAAGTACCGCCCTTAATTAGCAAAGTTCCATCTGTTTGCTGCGTTACTATTGCTCCCAAATTTTTGATTACCCCTATTGCCGCTTTATCATCATTGCTGCTACCTGGGTTATATATGACAGTTTCACCTGTATGTAGTAAAGCGGCTGCACAAGCACGCTGCATGCTACTTTTAGAGGCAGGTGCATGTATGGAACCCTTTATTTTTGAAGGTGCAATCTTTGCTATCATAAATATTACTTTGTCTTTTTAAAATTAAAATGTTCTGCTACAAAAAGGTAAAAGTATTATAAATATTGACTTACCATATCTTCCAATTGTACTAATGGAATCTGTTTAACTACGGCTTCACCAATTTTGTTCAATAAAATAAAACTCATGGTGTTGTTTATTCTTTTTTTATCCATCTTCATCAAATTCCACACTTTTTGTTTTTCAAACTGTAGAGAGGTTGGTAAATTATATTGCTCAAGCAATGCTTTTACGGCTGCCTTTTCAGTTGAGTTAAATTGATTAATTTCTTCAGAAATGGTGCAGGCAATCATCATACCAATACTAATGGCATGACCGTGCAATAGCTGATTTTCGTTTTCAATGGCATGCCCAAAAGTGTGACCAAAATTGAGTAACTTTCTATCGCCTTGTTCAAATTCATCCTGTGTAACTATACCGGATTTAATCTGAACATTTTGCTCAATCAGAACAGCTAATTCGCTTGCACTGTATTGAAAATATTCAATTGATTTATCCTTTAGCCAATTAAACAACCCTGCATCTTTTATACAGGCATGTTTAATAATTTCTGCAAATCCATTTACCCATTGTTCCTGTGGAAGCGTTTGTAAAAAGCTATAGTCATACAACAAAAATTGTGGCTGCCGAAAAGTACCAACTAAATTTTTATAGGCACCAACATCCACCCCATTTTTACCACCAATTGCCGCATCTACCATTGCTAAAATAGTAGTTGGCACAAAGCCAAATTTTAAGCCCCTCATGTACACACTTGCTGCATAGCCTGCCATATCTGTAACTACACCTCCACCTACGCCTACAATAAAAGTTTTCCTGTCTGCTTCCAACGCAATTAGCTGGCGCAAAATAGCATCAACTGTTGATTGTTGCTTATTTTCTTCACCTGCTTTTACTACAATAGTTTTAAAGCCATCAAATTTGGCAGCATGATGCTGAAAAACATTTTCATCTGTAATAAAAATGAGATTTTCTGGTACAAATGATGGCAATGATGCAAAAGACGCATTGAGATAAACGGAACAATTGCCCGAAGAAAAATGATACTGCTGTTCTTTCATGTTACGTACAATAGGTATGATATTTTTTAGGCTATAGTTGGCAGAAGCCCTACCAATCAGCAACTACCTGGAATGCCCTTCTGCAATTTTACACTGCAACAACAACACAACACAATTTAATAATAGCCTGCTTCAACAAAATGTGACAGCAGGCTATTAAATTATTTCCTGTGTTAGATAAGTGTGCTTTACACAAACATCAAACTTTTATAAAACCAGTAATCTTAACTATTCATTACTTTATTCTGGTGATTGATACTTTCTAAATGCACAGCATCAAAATATTTGGTAATAAACTCCTGACTTAAACCAGTTTTTTCTCCTTTTTTAAAGGCTTTCTCCAAAATATCATTCCAGCGGTTTGTTTGCAGAATAGTGATATTGTTGGCTCTTTTATACTCACCAATTTTTTCAGAAATTTTCATGCGTTGGCTAAGCAATGTAATCAGTTCATCATCTACATGATTAATTTGTTCCCTCAGGGTAGCCAATGCGGTAATAAATTCTTCGATATCAGAATTTTCGCTTCTCCAGATCAATGAATCAATCATTGCACCCAATTGCTCGGGCGTTATCTGCTGTTTGGCATCGCTCCAGGCATTATCAGGGTCAATATGGCTTTCAATCATTACACCGTCAAAATCAAGATCGATACTTTTTTGAGCAACTGCATGTAACGAATGCCTGTTACCACAAATATGAGAAGGATCACAAATCAACAACATTTCAGGAAAACGCCTTTTCATTTCAATGGGCAAATGCCACATGGGAGCATTTCTAAATTCAGTATTGCCATAATTACTAAATCCACGGTGAATCATGCCTACCTGCTTAATTCCGGCTTTTTGAATACGTTCAATACCACCACTCCAAAGCTCTAAATCCGGGTTAATAGGGTTTTTAATTAAAACCGGAATATCAACTCCTTTCAATGCATCTGCAACTTCTTGTACACTAAACGGGTTTACTGTTGTTCTTGCACCAAGCCAAAGAATATCTACATCAAATTGTAATGCATCTTCTACATGCTTGGCAGTTGCAACTTCCACAGCCACAGGCAAGCCGGTTATTTTTTTTGCCTGTAATAACCAGGGCAAACCCTTGGTACCAATACCTTCAAATAAACCTGGTTTGGTTCTTGGCTTCCAAATACCTGCTCTAAGCACATCTACTTTTCCTGTTTTAGCTAAACGGGTAGCGGTTTCCAAAACCTGCTCTTCTGTTTCGGCACTACATGGGCCGCTAATAATTAATGGACGTTTAGCCCATTTTTCTTGTGTTAATGTTTTCATTTGTTGCAATTGTATTTCCATCTGAATAGTATACTTTAATAAAGAATTAAAAAATTAAACAGCCATTGCTGTATGTTAAGCTGTAAATGATAAACCAAAATTGACGTTTATGCTGGAGTTGATAACTCTTCCCACAACAATTGTAAGTGAGTAAAATAAAGCCACGCATTGCTGCATGGCACACAAATAATTGTAATGACAACTGCTGTTTTATTAAACATAAAGGCATTGTTGCCAATTTGCCCACTTTACAGGCCGCAAATATAAGAAAACTGTACTTATTTGCTTATTAAAATGATTATTATATTGATAGAGAAGCTAAAACATAAAAACTTTCAATCTAAACAAGTATTTGTATGAAGGATTTTTAAATGGAGCTTCTTGAAATAATTTCTTTCGGCACTTCCGGTTGGCACTGCAGGTTAAACCGGGTTGATAATACCTGTCTGTACCAAAGGTCAGACAGGCCGGCACCAAAGGTCAGACAGGTCGGCAACAAAGGAGTCAGACAGGGCTGTACCAAAGGTCAGACAGGGCTGTACCAAAGGTCAGAAAGGTCGGCACCAAAAAAGTCAGAACGGTCGGCACCAAAGGTTTCAGAACGGTCGGCACCAAGGTTCAGGCAGGTCGGCACCAAAGGAGTCAGACCGGTCGGTACCAAAGGTCAGACCGGTCGGCAGCAAGGGTCAGCCGGTCGGCACCAAGGGTCAGACCGGTCGGCAGCAAGGGTCAGACCGGATTTATGATACCGGGCGGCACTAAAGGAGTTGACCGGATCGAAATCACCTGCAAGCTTCACCAGTCAGCACCAGAGGGGTTGACCATATCGATATTTGACACTCTCCGTTATCAACCGGTCTGACCTACGGTACCGACCGGTTGATAACCGGTCTGACCTACGGTACCGACCGGTTGATGACGGGTCTGACCTTCGGTGCCGACCGGTTTATGTTTATAACGGGCAAAAAAATGCGTCTCTTGAATAGAGACGCATTAAAATTTTGCGGGGGTTTAGTAGTTGCTTTTTAATTTACTGAAAAAGTGTTTTTGATAATAAACAATTGGGTTAAAAGGTTTAATGGCATTTTTTCCATTCTCAATTATCAATTCTTACAAATTTTATTTAATCAGTAATTTTTGTATTTGTCTGCTATTGTCTGGTGCAATTATTTCTAACTGATAAGCACCTTTAGCAACAGAAGAAGGTAATTCCATTATTTGCGTTGCACTGCCACCACTATGGTTTTTAATATTGCTGTAAACAATTTGTCCGGCAATGCTTAGCATACGGATGGTATAATTTCCCGCTGCTTGGTTTGCAAATTGCAGGTTCACCGTATTGCCTTCTGCAGGGTTAGGCGAAATAGTGAAAGAAGGTGCTCCTTTACCTAGTATTACTTTTACAATGCTGGTAAATTTAAAACCACCGTTTGCGTCAATACTTTTTATTCTATAATAATTAAAACCGTTTGCAGGGTTTACATCAAGCCAATTGTAGGCTTGGCTGCTGCCATTTACACCTATTGCTGCCTGGCTGCCAACTGCTGTAAACGTGCGGCCATTGATTGATTTTTCTACACTGTACTGCCTGATATTAAGTTGATTGCTTACTGCCCATTCTACCGCTACTTTACCATTTAGCTGGGTAGCTTTTACGCTGGTAAAAGTAACCGGCAGTATACTAATTGGTTTAAAAACTATGCGGAAACGATCTGCTGCTTTAGAACCTGCTGCTGCTGTTACAGCAAATGTGTAATTGGTAGTATCCTCCAGGTTGATTGAGGTTAAAGTGTTCAGGAATTTATCTTGTAAAAAAGCTGCCAGATTTGGCTGTGCCAGTTGATCTCCTAAAATCTGTAACTGGTAACTCATGGTTTTTAATGAGTACATAGCAAAGTTGATGGTATCATTACCAGTTGGTACTTGCCTGCGCTCTGCAACCAATTCAGCGGTACCTTTTAATATGCTGAAATTTTCACCAAAATTGTAATTTTTCAGATTATCCAACCCATCTACAGCATTGGAATAACTATCACCAAAAAATACCATATTACCATCTGCAAGCTCTTTTTTAG
>JBBQTZ010000099.1:0-15430 GCA_038234405.1 Chitinophagales bacterium | reverse complement strand
ATCTTTTTTCCTCTTTAGTTTTTGCAATGCATGAATAGTGAAGTAAGTAAAGCATGCAGTAGCTCCACCGTTTTCATATATCTGGAAACCATCCTGGTTATCTTCCCTTTTTCCGCCGCCCACTTCCAGCAGCAAGTCTGTATAATCTGCTCGGATAACCGGTATCAAATTACCGGGCAATCCTAACTCAAAATTTGTGTATCCTACAGCTTTCATTTTTTGGAGGAGTTTATCCATAATACTGTTGGCCAAATCGTCTTCTATCAATCCATAACTAATGGCAACGGTATTTACAAAAATAAAATAGTAATCATGTAACTTGCCGTCAGCACTTTTCCATCCCGCCAGAATACCAGAGTCTGGATTATAAAAAGTAACTGCATAAACTGATTTTAATTTATCTGCTTTCATTTTAATATAATTTGCATCAACCACATTGCCATACTTACGGATGGCATTTTCAAATTGTACCAATGCATTGTAAGCTAAGGCATTTGAATAGGCATCTTTATGGCCGAAGCCAATTGTATCCCACCAGTTGGCGGGCCTTTGCGATTTATCACCTTTCCAGCTTCCGCTGTTTCCGGATAAACAAAATTCCAGTAAGCCATCATCGTCTTTATCCATTGACAACATTTTATCTGCCCATGCTTTAATTCCGGTATAGTTAGTTTTAAACCATGCTGCATCGTTGCTGCTTAAAGTATAAATACAGGCAGACATTAATAAAGAAGGATAAGAATCCAGTGAATGGCAAGCGGTGGAAGTTTCAGGAATATCCCATTCTTTGTCATAATCATAACCGAGTATGCCATATCCTTTTTTGCCAGCTAGGTAACGATCAAGGGTCATGCGAATGAGATCGTTTGCTTGCAAGCCTTTAGCCAGTGCTGGTGTTTTTGCCGCTACGGTAGCATATTTAAATAATGTAAAAGCACAAGCGTCGCTGGCAGTATTATTTGCCAGTATTTTTAAAAATGGATTGATCTGAAAAATGCTGATGAAATTTTTGCGGAAGCAATCGTAGCGGCTATCATTACCAATACCATTTACCGTCGGATGAATGGCCACCACTTCAAAACTGTAAACTATTTGTTTGTTGCTTTCATCAGCAGCAGGAAACTCCAGGCGAACATAAGGATGCTCAATAAATCTTTTAGCGGTAGTGTTGATTTGTACTCCTGCAATAGTTGATGTTACCCTAAGTGTACCCATATCTGGTAAATGCAATATGGCTGGCAGGTTGATGGCATTATCATTACCATTCATCATACCCAACAATGTAGCGTGATTAAGATGTTGCTCTATATTAAATAAAAATGGCTGGCTATAATTTTGCTGGTAAGTACTGGTAAGTATAAAAGATTTGTTAGCAATATTTATTTCCCATACAAACTTATCATTACCAGTTTGCAATGTTGAATAACTAAATTTATTACCGGCTTTTTTACCAACATGTTTTTTCTCCATCCATTCTTCCTCATGCAGTATTACATTTTCGTCCAGCTTATTTTTCCCAAGTGAATCAATAGAAAAAAAATCGAATTGTGGAGAATCATTATTCATAGCGATCCTGAGAAAGGGAGAAACTTTCTTTTCATTTCCCTGCCCCATCAGAAATGACGGGGCTGTAAGTGCCAATGAGGCTAGCAAAACATCTTTCGCAAATTCCCTTCTTTCCATAACAGTCTGTAACTATTTATTCAATTTTTTAAGGAACGGTTTCAATGCCTCGGACCATCGTTCCGCCATCTTTTTTTCACCCGTTGCATTTGGGTGTATATCATCATACATGTCTATAGCGGGATCTACTCCGGTAAATTGATCCACGATAATAACAGGGGATAATGAGGTTGTTTTTGTGTGGCCAAAATGAAGTATCGCATTATTGAATAGTGTTACAGCCTGTTCATAATTTGTATCTGTACCACATAATTTTTTGGATGCCCACTCTTTACCGAGTGGTGGTATTTGTGCCAATAAAATTTTTACTAAAGGATTCTTTTTACGCAATTTATTAAGGATGATTAAAAAATCATTCATCGCTGAACTGACACTCACGCATTGAAATACTTCATTGGTGCCTAATTCTATTAAAACAATATCGGGACGGTATGATTGCAGCCAATCATCGATATTACCCCGTTGCTTATCCCAGTCTGGTGGCTTTAAAACATCACTGGCTTTCCAACCCGAATGCCCCTCATGATCCATATCAAAATCTGCGTTGGGCATATTGCCATCCATGTGGTGTTTGTCCCATGAACCAATAAAATCAACATTAAAATTCGCCTTGTGCAACAGTTGCCATAAATGCCTGCGATAGCTATTGTAAACATTGGTGCCGTTGGTTAGGGAATTGCCCAATGGTAAAATATTGATCGTTTGCTGATCATAAACTGTTAACATAAATTGCTGTTTGATCAACGTATCCTTTGTAACCGCATTAATTTGTACAGGATATTGCCCCGCCTTTTTTGCAATGCCGGATAGGGTATTCGTTTTTTTATCAAGTTGTAGCCAGGATGGAAGCTGAGCGCAGGTGTAATTGATGGCTTGTTTTGAAGAATCATAAGCAACAAATTTGTATTGATACCTTGCACCAACCGCAACCCGGCCAGGCGCTTTGGTTACAAAAGTAATTTTTTGTGCAATGCCTGCATAGAAAAAATGTTGCAGTAAAAGCAGCGGAACAACGCTGCGAAAATGCTTTTTTAAGTTCATCATTTTACCCATTCAATTATTGGTTTATCGCCTGTCATTTTTATGGGCAGCCATATATACTTAGAATCGGGAAGATTCATTTTATCCCAACGGTCTGCCATAAAAAGGAAGCTATTATTACTTCCAGGAATGGGCATAACGAAACTGCTCTGCGCATTAAATGTACTGTCAGCACCAACTCCAGTACAGGGGTTTCCCATTTGCTGCCACTCTCCCAATAAACTATCTGCTGTGGCGTAAGTTGCAGGATTGGGCGACCAGCCCGTACAATCAGAAGTAATTAAATAATATTTCTTATTGTATTTAAATAAAGCAGGTGCTTCCCTATTTTGCGCAGAGGTGATTCGGGTATAAGTAGTAGTTGGTGACAGGTAATCATCACTTAATAAACATACCTGCATGGTTTTGTTTGCTTCAGACGCATAAATTAGATAAGCCCGCTCATCTGTATCCTTATACAGTGTCATGTCACGGCTCATCTGGCCATTTGGTTTTACACTGCCTAAATATTTATATGGTCCGGTTGGTTGATCACTCACCGCTACACCGGCCTGCGAATAGCTGTAGTCATTTGCATCTACATGCATCCACATTACAAATTTCTTTGTCCGCCTATTGTACACCACTTTTGGCCTTTCAATTACTTTACTGGTATCCAGGTCATCATTTGCATTACCCATTTTAGAAGCCAACGCAACTCTTTCGTATTTCCAGTCAGTTAAGTTTTTGGATGAATAACAATTTATACCGCCGGCTGGCACCCGGTAATCTTCCCACTGCTGGTTGGGCACTAACCAGGTTTTACCCTTTTTTATTTCACCAAACCAATAATAGATGCCACCATGAAATAATAAGCCACCACCATGCGCATTGATGGTATCACCATTTGTATCTTTCCAAAATTCACCATTTGGTTGTGGCGGAATTTTTACCTGGGCAAAACCATGCAGGTTTACACACAATAAAAAAAACAAGGTGTATTTTTTCATTTTATTTTATTTAAGGCTTTAACTTAAAAACTGTTTTATATTCTGGTATAAAATTGATCTTATTGAGAACAGCTCTTCCAATATCTGTAGCAGCAGGTGGCAGATCAAATAATATCTTATCATCTGTATTCAGCGGAAATAATTTTAACAGCAGGCTGCGGCACTGCAACTGGCTTCCGTTTCTTTTTAAGTCGATATTCCATGTTGTATTGTTGTTGTAATTATCGGCTATTAACTTGTGTTGCAACCTTAATTCTGAACGAATGCCCATATAGTTTACCGAGAGATACAAGTTGTTCAACCCATCCAAATAATTACATGGGATGTCAATTGAATATTCTGTAAATCCGCTGAAAGATTCATTGAAAGTTGCAGGACCAGGCATAACCTTGGACGTTGAAAAAAAGTTGCCAAATGTTCCGAGGGGCGCAGGGAAATAATATTGCTCTGCCTGTAGCCAGGAAGTATCGGTTACAAAACTAATTTCATCCGTATTGAAATATTCCACGACTACCCTTGCTGCAAAACTTTTGTTGCCTTTTACAAAAGGGAAATCGAGCAATAAATTATTCTCCTCCTTTTTAACATAGCCAGTAATATCTATCGGGCTTATACTGCCAGTATCAATCGATTGATTTACCCAGACATTATTTACCTGTACCCGACTATGGGTTTGGGTAGCCAAATAAATAATGGCAGATTTTATATTTGAAGGATTACCCAGGTTAAATTCCTTTACAAATAATTTATGATACAACTTATTCTTTTCATCAATATAATCAACCGATGTTTGCAGCCATTGCGCATTCTGCAACAATTTGTTTTTTGTAAAATGGGGCTTCAAATTATTTTGGGTAATAATATTTTCATGCACTGAAAAGATTCCATCCTTACCAGAAAATTTCATGCTATTTACTACTATGCTGTTGCCCGGTATTCTTATTGATTGCCTGTTATTTTCACCAATAATGTTTAATACATCATCGTTTAAATAAAGCGTTTCGCCCGACAAAAAGAATCGCGTCTTACCAGCATTGTTCAGCACCCACGCCTGCAAAGCCTGTTCGGTAGTAAGGATTAGTATTTTTTGTTTGATGCCATTTTTACCCGTGATATTGATTACGCAGTTAGTTCCTGGCTCTAACCCGGTTATCAACCAATGCCCTTTTAACTGTACCATTTTTCCATTAACAGACTGCAGCTTGTCTATGCTTTCAGCATCAAGGCAAAACTCCGGCGCTGCTTTGACTGATTGGGAAAATATCCAGATAGTTTCTCCTTCATCATCATTTATTTTGCACAATGGCTGTGCAGTAGCATAGCGTAACACAATTCCGTTTAAATCCAGATTTACCGGCCAGATAAAAATGCTGCTGTCTTCAATATTTACAGGTTGTGATGGGAAAGTAATTTCTGTTGCTTTTAATTTTATTTTAAACTGTACAGCTTTTCTTTCGGGTTTAGCTTCAAAGCGGCAATAGTTAATGCCGAATACAAAGGCACTTTTTTCATTGGCTCTCACAGCATATTGAAACCCATCTTTGTTGTTTGAAAAAAAAGGTTCCATAGGGGCCATTTTACTTCCAAACTCATTTAAAAAGTAATTTATTCTCTTTGCCTCGTAATACGATGGTGCCAATAAACCGTTTTCACCAATCGCTGCCTGAAAGTCGTACGAAATTGCCGGTGTTTCGCTCCAGTTACCAGTTTCATCCATATCTTCATTAAAACTGGTTAATATGCCGGTTGGATTACTGCCACCTGCATACATATAATATCCAAGCAGGTTACTTCCCGAACCAATACGATTGGTGGTCATTGCAAGGCCATCATATTTGCCGATAACAGAACGGCGGTGACGTGTTATTTGCACGCCTACTCCCATTTCGCAGGTAAAAAAAGGTTCATCAGAATAATCCATATACTGTTTCTTTTTTTGTTTCAGCCCATTTCCTATTTTATCATCATTACGAAAGGCATTGAATTCAAAGTCACCGCAGCTTGTCATCTTTTCAATTGTAGGATCCCAGGGTTGGTCCGGATAACCACCCCACATGGGTATCACTTCACCAGACGGAACAGAACCATCGCCCCAACCTGTAACGGTGTACATCGGTACATCTATTCCATATTTAATAGCTGCTTGTTTCAGCCATTGAATATGCGCCTCACCTTTTTGCCCTCTTGTATATTCATTTTCCAACTGAAGTGACATAATGGGGCCATTATCCTTATATAATAACCCTTTGGTTTGTTCGCCAATCTGTTCAAAAAACCTTGAAACGTATTGCTGGTAAACCGGATCATTGGTCCGGTTCTTTAGATTCTTTTTGGTGAGTATCCAATCTGGTGTGCCTCCGTTACGAGCCTCTCCATGTGCCCATGGACCAATACGGGCAGCAACGAGCATATCGTGCCTAGCACAGAGTTGCACAAATTTTCTGAAATCTTTATTGCCTGACCAATCAAACTGTCCTTCTATTTCTTCATGATGAATCCAAAAAACGTAGGTAGCAATAATATTGATACCTCCGGCTTTCATCTTGAGTATAACATCTTCCCACCTCTCTACTGCAATTCTGGAAAATTGCATCTCACCCATTACGGGTATTTGTGGTATGCCAGCTATGGTTAAATATCGGGTATTGATTTTTATTTCCTTGCCTGCAGGGCCGGCATTTCCCATTTTAAAATTTCCGGGCTTTGCTGCAGTAACGGCTTTAGATGCATCAATGGAATAAATGGTTTGTGCCTGTAAAACATTAAATGATAAGATTGCAGCGACGAAAAAAAGATTCCTTTTTAAAACTTGTTTCATGTAATCAATTTTAGACATCCTTTTAAAAACTGGAGCCGATGCCTTTTACCGGTGCCATGCCGCCATTAAAATCTTTGCCACCTGTTGCCATACCAAACAATTGTAGCAAATCAATTCCTCCATTTAATAACAAAGTATTATTTGCTTTTAAAGCATCAAAAGAAGCAAGCGTTTTTGCATCACTGGTATTGATTGTACTGATGTTTGCAAAACCAGGGTTGATATTTATTCCAATGATATTTCCATCCAATATTTCCTGCTGGTAGTACCTTGCCCATGTTTGAAAATTGTTGATTTTTTGCACATCAAATCCGCTGCTGAAACTCCACCAGCAATTTCCAAGGTATTTTCCGGCAATACTATCTCCGGAGATGATTTCGTTATTGGCTATTAAAATGTTATTGTAAAAAACAAGCCCTTCATTGGCACTTTCCTTTGCAAAACGGATAGCAGCATTTTTATTATTATATACGGTATTGTTGTAGATGAAAGAATGCTGTAATTTATTTTCATAACTGGAATTCCAGATATAAATACCTGCTTTTGCTGCAGAAACATTTCCATCATTGATACTGGTATTATAGCGAATGGTATTGTTGTTCCATGCAGTAGCTCCGGCATACTGAAACAGCCCGATACCGCTGCCCTCATTTTCGTATGACAAACAATATTGTATCACCGAATTGGTAATGCCCCCGTCAAAATCAAAGCCACCGCCATCTTCGCCGCCATTGGAGGTTTTGTTGCGGTACGAAAGGCAATGTTCGATGCTGACACTATCAGCTTCCCATGCCCATATTCCCACCGGTCCATTTCCGATTCGTGGCATATCCCAGCCATTATTAGTGGCAGTGCAATAGGCTATTTTTACATTGGTACATTGGCTCACTACAATTCCATTGCCGCTGTGATTATTAAAGTTAGTCGGGTCGCCGGGATTATTCTCAGCCCTGCAATTTAAAATGCCAATATCACGGCATTCTTTTTTTGAAAAATTTTCTCCGTCTACTGCAATACCTGCGTAGCCATTATCGTGGGCAAATACATTTTGAATAATTGTAGCAGAACAATTGCGAATTTGCAGACCAGCTTTCTGAAAGCCGGCGATATCCATACTATCTATCCTGATATTATTGCAATAAGAAATAGTAATACCATTGGTTGTATTCCCTTCTTTTCTGCCCATGCCTTTTACCTTAATATTCTGCAGGCGCAGATGGCTGCTATTATTGATTATTATTCCTACCTGTTCGCCGCTATTGATAGTTGCCATGCCATTGCCATAAGAAGAAATTACTATAGGTTTATCAACGGTGCCATTGGTATGATAGTTTATAACAAGTGTTCCTGAAAATATTTCACCCGCCTGCAACAAAACAGCATCACCTGGCTGTAGCACTAATCCCTTAACCTTTGAAATGTTTTTCCATGGGTGCTTCCTGCTGCCATCATTATTGTCATTGCCATCCGCAGCAATGAAGTAAGTTTTCTGTAATTCAACCAACGGCTTTGGTGACATATTAATTTCTGCCCTACAGGAAACCGGTACCAGGTTGATTAATATAAATAAAGCGCTACAATTTACAAGCTCAAATATTTTCATGGTGATTTAAAGATTTTAATAGCCAGGGTTCTGTTTCAGTTTTGCATTTAAATCAATCTCCACCTGCGGTATGGGAAAGTATTCATTTTTGTTAGCAGTAAAATTTACACCGGTAAGATTGGCTGGTAACCTTCCTCTTTCTGCCTGCAAATAGGTATTGATATTATCAGCCGCAATTCCCCAACGAACCAGGTCAAAAAAGCGATGGCCTTCTAATGCCAGTTCGAGCCTTCTTTCAAAACGCACCGCTTTACGGGCTGTAACCGGATCTGCCCAGGCTGTTTCATATAAGCCAATTTTATAGTTGGCAGAAGCTGCAAATCCACCAATAGCATCATAAGTTACTTCCACCTGGCGACCTTTTTTGGCTCGGTCACGTACAAAGTTTACCAGCGTTCTTGCTTTATCTACAGAACCAGTTTCTATTTCGCATTCTGCAGCCCAAAGCAGCACATCCGCAAAACGAATGATAGATACATTTACAGCGCTGGTGAGCATGTAAAATTGTGCGTAGTTTTCACTGTACTTAGCGAAATTCCCACCGGCATACCTGAAATTATTTTTAACCGGTACATAGGGTCCACCAAAAGTCCTGTCGTTAATCCATCCATAATTGGGATCACTCCCAGGGTTGCTTCCATAGCCACTATAAAAGGATGGTGTTGTCCAGTCCAAATAAGGAACAGCCCTTCTGCCCACCGTCCAATCGAGGCGTGGGTCAACTGTGCCATCGTAAGCTGTATAATATTCCCAGCCTTTAACATTCATATCATTGGTCATATTAAGAGCATTAAAATTATCCAGCATCGGCAAGCCGTTGCCATCCGTTTTAAATGCATTTACCAGATTAAATGATGGTTGTTTCCAACTAACATAATAACTTGTTACGGGGAAAAATGTAGGGGTATTGGCAATTTCACCAATATTTGAATTACCACCATTAGCTCCGTCGTTGGCGGAAAACTGTATCTGGAATACATGCTCCAGGCTATTTTCCAATTCCGGATTAAAATTATCGTCAAAATTTACCATTAATCCATAAGGTTTCCCCTGGGCATTTAACCCATTACCACTGCCGCCAAAGGCACCGGGTATAATTGTATTTAATAATGCTTTCGCTTCTGTAAATTTTTTCTCAAACATATAAGCCTTGGCAAGATAGCAGGCTGCCGCCCACTTGTTAGCTTGTCCTTTGTATTTTTGTGTTTCCTTTAAATTATCTTTTGCATACTGAAAATCTGCTTCTATATCAGGCCATATATCCGTTTCGTTAGATACATTAAAATCAATAACTGTTTCGTTAATATAAGGGACTTTATTCCACATTTTTTTTGCTTCAAAATGAAAATGCCCCCTTAAAAACCTGGCTTCTGCAATAGCTTCTGTTTTTTCCACAGTAGTCATGTCAGTAGCTGCATTGGCAGCCAGGATTACTTTATTACAACGGGCTACACCATCATACACCGTACGCCATTTATCAGCAAGGAATGCAGTAGATGATTGTGTTCTAAAATGTTCAATGGTTAATCCCTCAGCGCCATCATTGGTACCTCCACGATAAGCATCACCGGAGGTAATATCACCATAAACCCAATTGGTGCCGCTTGTACTCCACCAGCTCGATTTTACTGTTAACCCGGTAACATTATGATAAGCGCCCACTAACAGTTGCTGAACACCTGCCTTATTAGACAGTTCCTTTAAAGTAACACCAGTAGAAGAAGGTGTATCTAAAAAATCTTTTTTACATCCTGTGATTATAAATGCAGCAGCCAGCAGGATTATTAATAATTTTTTCATATTTATTTTTTTAAAACTATTTTTATAATACAAAATTGACACCGAATACAATTTTTCTGGAGATAGGATAAACGCCTCCAAAATCAACCCCCATATTGGTAGCACTGCCAGTGCTTATTTCCGGATCTATTCCGGTGTATTTTGTGAAGGTGGCAAGATTAAATCCCTGAACATAAATCCTCATTTTATTGAAAGCTTTTGACTGAGGAATTGTATAGCCTATTTGCAGGCTTTTTAATCGCAGGTATGACCCATCTTCAATAAAAAAACTGGACGGTTTTATATCATCTGAAGCAGTGCTGTTCCATATTGGCAATTTTGCATCGGTGTTTGTTGGGCTCCATGTATTATTTGCACCTTTGCCCTGTGCACCGGGGAAAACGGTGAATGCCCTCCAGTAATTGAAAATTTCATTACCTGCCACCCCCTGTAAAAATATTCCCATGTCAAAATTTTTATAACTCAAGTTCAAATTGTATCCATAGGTAAACGTTGGATGAGGGTTGCCAATAAAAGTGCGGTCATCGTCATTTATCTTTTTATCTCCGTTCAAATCTTTAAATTTAAAATGACCTGGCGCAGTAGCAGCAGTAAGGCCTGTATGTGCTACACCATTTTTTGTGAACTCATCCGCAGACTGGAATATTCCCTCCTGTACAAAACCAAAAAAACTTGATACGGGCATGCCCACCACACTCCTGTTTAATGCAAATTGTGTAGGCGCATAGCGACTACCATCAATATGTGCGGCACTATCACTGCTGATATATGCTACATTATTACGGTAAGTAGCAATATTAAAATTCATCTCATATTTTAAATCGCCTATAGCATTATTATAGCCCAGTTCAAGTTCAATTCCTTTATTTGAAAATTCCATAATGTTTTCAAAAGGCGCTAATGCATCTCCACGTAGCCCTGTTATTGGTGGTACTGCCAACAAGTCTTTCGTCACCCTGTTAAACCAACTGAAAGCCACTGTCAATTTATTTTTAAAGAATGCCGCATCAAAACCAATATTGGTTGTTTTATTAGTTTCCCAACGAATAAACGGATTGCCCAATTGATACAAACCTGCGCCTGTAAAAGCTGAGTTGTTGGTACCATTTATATCATAGCTGCTAAAGTTTACATAACCCATAGTGGTGTACCTGTCTTCAAATAAATCTGAAGGAATGGCATTATTACCATTTTCACCGTAGGCGGCCCTTAACTTTAGATCATTCACCCAATTAACATCCTGCATAAATGCTTCTTTAGAAACCCTCCATCCGCCACTATAGGAAAAAAAATTTCCATAACGGTTTTGGGGACCAAACTTGGAAGAGCCATCCCTCCTGCCAACAAAGCTGAAAAGGTATTTATCCAGTAGTGAGTAATTGATGGTACCGAAAACAGAGGTGGATTTTTCAAATCCGCTACTGCCCGTCATTGGTATTGTTGAGTTAAATATCCCATTACCCAGGTTTAAATAACCGGGCGTAGTGTATAAAAGATTGGTGGCGGTGCCTTGGTTATTTCTTGAATTTATTTTATTTGCCTCATAAGCCACAAATGCGCTTAACTTATGAATGTTGTTTAATTCAATTTCATAAGACAGTTTATTGGTTAATCGCAGGTCACTGCTATAACCACCGCCTTCGGTAAACTGGTTATAAGGAGCAGAAAAAACATTTTGCGGAACAGTATCTATAAAAAAGCGGTAACTGTATGGAAAAAACTGTGCACCTAGTTTTGATTCAAATATTAAATTTTTAATAGGTTCAATTGCAATAAAGGCTGAGCCAATCATACCAGCATTATATCCGCCGGTGTTATCTCGAACGGTATTTTGCCCAAGTACCGGGTTGTTTAAACCGGGTTGTAATGCCCTGGTGACAGGAAAACCTCTTGGTCCAGAATAATTACCAGCAATATCAAATATTGGGATTAAAGGACTACGTTGGTACAAGCCGCCTAAAAGGCTTTGCGGATTATGATTACCATTGCTTACACCTGCACTCTGTGTATAAGAAAACTGGATGTTTTCGCCAACTTTTAACCAGTTAGTGGGCCGGAATTCTGTATTTACCCTGAATGAATATCTTGTAAAATAAGTACCCAGTACTGTGCCTTCATTGTTTAAATAACCCATTCCCAGTGAATAATTACTTTTATCAGTTGCGCCACTCAATGTTAACTGATGGTTATGGCTAAAACTTTGATTCATAACTGATCGGAACCAATCAGTACCTTCCTTATTGGTTTTTAAAATCCTGTAGTTAGACAAGTTATAAAGACTCGGGTTGACTGCAGCACTACCTTCGGAAGCAACTAAGACTGGTAACCCAGTTCTTGCAATTAAATAGTCTGGCAACACAGGTGTGGCACCCGAGCCATAAAATTGATCATTCAATGGCAAGTTGGAATTTTTTAAATAGTTCCAGTAAGCATCTGCATATTCCTGCGGATTTAAACTCTTAGGATAGTTAGTGGGTGTTTCCCAGGATCCATAAGCATTGTATTCCAATTTGGGTGCTGTGCCACGTTTACCGGTTTTTGTAGTAATAACTATTACACCATTACCACCCTGTGCACCATACAAAGCCGTAGTGGATGGATCTTTCAACACAGTTATTGTTTCGATATCATTTGGGTTTACCAGGTTGCTGCCACCCCTCATTTGAACACCATCAATAACATATAGCACATCATTATTGCCATTGCTGCCAAAGCCACGGATACGAACCACAGCAACATTGCCAGGTCCGCCCTGTGCATCTACACTAACACCTGCTACCCGGCCTTGTAATACAGAACCCACATCTGCCACTGGCGTCATTGCAACTACATCTGCCGAAACTGTAGATACAGCACCAGTAATATCTCTTTTGCTTTGTTTGTTATAACCCGTTACTATTACGGCTTCCAGGCTGGCCTCTGCAATAAACAGCTTCACTGTAAATGGACGATCTGCAAAGGCTGTTATTTCCTGTATGGCAAAACCAGTGTAACTTATCACCAATACTGCTGAATTACTTCCAATATCCAGTTTAAATTTTCCTGCATTATCGGTTGTGGTAATATTATTTTTGTTAGATTTTACCATCACTGTTGCGCCGGCAAGCGGCACTCCTTTGTCATCGGTTATAATACCTGTTACAATAGTGGAGACCGAATTGCTTAATTGCACATCCATATTGCCCAATCCGGAAATTTTACCGGCATCGTTTTCACTCCTACTATTTTCCGGGAATAATAAAATTTGTTCATCCACTATTTTATACCCTATAGATAAGGGCATGATGATTTCACTAATAAAATCACCCAGCTTTTTATCGATTACTGAAAAGGAGATTTTTCTGCTTGCTTGTATAGTGTTGGAGCTATACAAAAATTTTATACCTGTTTGCTTTTGTACTTTCGACAGTACTTTGCTAATCTCGATATTGTCTGCAGCAATTGAAACTTTTTTATTTAATATTTCCTGACCGGCAGTTTCGTTTGCATAAAGAGAACCGCATAAAATAAAGGCTAATGTTATTTGTACGATCGTTAATTTCATTGCAAGCAGTATTGTAGCAACTAGTTGCTTTTTTTTCATAATTTTAATAAGTTTTGTCAGTTGATTGGAAAAATGATTCGGACAAAATTGCTCCTGTTTTAGGGGTTTTATTAAGCTGGCAATGCTTCACGTTGCCGGCTTTTTTTATTCCCACAGGAAGTAAGTTTTTAATGCTCAATCATAGTTTTAGTAGTTTTTGGTGAATAAAATCAATTACAGCCTTTTCCTTTTATTAAAATTTTTGTTCCCTTTACATCATAAGAGGCTCCAGTGGCCTGGCAAACTATATCGAGCCTGGTGTATAATTCCTGCTTGTTTATATCGCCTGTAAAAAGACATTTGTACAAACTTTCATTTTCCACTACAATTTCAATTCCGTAGGTTTTTTCTAACCAAGGCAAAACTGTCTTAAGCGGTGTTTCTTCAAATACCATGTTGGCATCCGGTAATTTGTTCTTCCCGTCCGATTCGATCATTATGGGTTGAGGTTTATCAACCAGAGAAGGAATAAATTGCCGGGCATTTTCATCGTAAACCACTTTTTGATTGGGTAAAAGAATAACCCCGTTGCTTTTATTGGAAGGGGTGTTTTTATCCAAATCAATGCGCTCATAAACTTCAACCCGGCCCGATCTTACAGCAACTTCTAACTGTTTAGTTTCACTATTCACCTTTACATTAAAACTTGTTCCCAATACATGTGTTACAATGTTTTTATTGTACACAAAAAATGGCCGGTTTGGATTTTTGCTTACTTCAAAAAAAGCTTCGCCGTCCAGTACTACTTCCCGCTTGTCCTGCAAAAAATGCAAGGGATAATGAATGATGGCGCCTGGTTGCAAACTAATAAAAGTCCCATCTTCCATTTTCAATTTTAATGGCAAGTTTGATTTGTTGACCCGCACTTCCATACCTGTTTGCAGGGCAATTATTGGTGCGGCTGTTTTAACAGTTCTTACATTGAAAACATAAACGGAGCAGATGATGCCGAAAAGAATTGCTGCCGCAGCGGTTAAACGAAATATTTTGGTTTGTAGAAATACCCTGGGCAGCAACGATAAATTTTGCTTTTCGGATGATAAAATTTTATGTAGTATTTCAGCAGAGCGGTGAGGCAGAAGATTCGCTTCTACTGTATCCAAAACGTTGAGTTCATTTTGGATTCGTTCTGTTACCAGGTCATCAAAAATGCCAGATAAAACAGCGCTAAAAAAAAGGCTGCGTTCTTCAGCAGAAATGGTATTTACCTGGTATTTTTCCAGCAGCAGTATAAATTCTTCCCTTGTAGGCATATAGTAGTTTAAACTTACACCTGTGTTAACAGGCAAATTATTCAATCGTTACTATAAAGACAACCAAAAGAAGGCAAAGGAGTACATTACCTGAAAAAATTAAAGCATTAACTGGCCGGCAACTATAAGGAAGGCAGAAGCAATGCCGTTTTGTTCCAGAAATAACCGGATCGAAGCAAGGGCTCTGCCCATGTGTGTTTTTACAGTTAGCGTAGAAATAGATAGTTGGGCACCTATGGCTTCATAAGAAAGTGCATGTTCCCTTGAAAGCCTGTAAACCAGCTGTTGTTGCGGAGATAAATTAGCAATTGCTTTCTGTAGTAATTGCTGGTATTGCGCATTCATAACTTTAAAATCTGTTGTGTTTTCTGAAAGGTTATTCTCTTTAACCCATTTTTCCCTGGCAGTCCATTCGTGGGCAATTTTTTTGAGGCAATTTAGGGTAAGGTTTTTTGTTAGGGTAAAAAGCCAGGATTCCAATGAACGGATTTCGTGTAGATTTTTGCGCTGGAACCAAAGTTTAAGAAAAACATCCTGTACTACTTCTTCGGCAATAACAGGCGATTTCACATAAGACATGGCAACTGTGTAAATTTTATTTCGGTGGCGGTCAAATATAAGCTGGAATGCATACTCACTATCCTGAGCCATTAGGGAGAT
>JBBQTZ010000098.1:0-15479 GCA_038234405.1 Chitinophagales bacterium | reverse complement strand
CGGCAAAAAATTTGATAACTCTTACGATAGAGGACAGCCACTTACAATACCGGTAGCAGGTGTTATAAAAGGATGGACAGAGATTTTGCAACTGATGCACATTGGCGATAAGTTTAAAGTATTTATTCCAAGTGAATTGGGTTACGGAGAAAGAGGTGCAGGAGCAGATATACCTGGCGGCGCTGCATTAATTTTTGACATGGAACTACTGGAAGTAAGGCAAGCTGTTGCAAACCCCGTTGCAGAAGAAAAGAAAAATTAAAAAACGTATAAAAATGACTGAAGACCTGCAATATCCTATTGGCAAATACCAACCCATGCCTTTTAGTGAAAAGCAATTGCAGGATTGGATAATTGACTTACAATATTTACCACAGCACGTAGAAAATGCTGTGGTAAATTTAGATGCCTACCAGCTTGAAACTGCCTACCGGCAAGGAGGATGGACGGTACAACAACTTGTACACCATATTGCTGATAGCCACATGAATGCCTATATTCGTTTTAAGCTGGCACTTACAGAAAATAACCCAACTATAAAACCATACGATGAGGCCGCCTGGGCAAATTTGAAAGATACCGAAGAAATACCCATTAATATTTCACTTACATTATTGCATGCCTTACACATACGTTGGTGTGCTGTAATACTGGCCATAAAGCCGGAAGAGTGGAACAGAACCGTTTTTCATCCGGCAACAAATAAAGAAATGACCGTTTGGCATTTGTTAGGTATGTATGCCTGGCATGGCAGGCACCATACTGCTCATATTACTGGTTTAAATGAAAGGATGGGATGGAAATAGTAAAGGGTTGATGGGTATGTAAATTTCCTATAAAGTTATAGGGGGTATAATTTTAAATGAATGATAACAACTACGTCTAAGCTCCATAAAAAATAAGCAGCGCAAATAGAAAAAATCATTAAATAAGGATTTTGCAATTAAAATTCTGGTTCAGCATTAAACCAGGCAAAGTCAATTAATGGCGTAATAAAACAAAAAAAGTACTATGAAATGGAAAACGCTCTCCTCTAAATATATATCGCAACACCAATATTTTACGGCAAGGGTTGATACCTGCGAAATGCCGGATGGACGAATTGTTCCTTCGTATTATGTAGTTGAAATGCCTGTATCGGTTTGTGCACTTGCCATAACAGAAGATGGAAACGTACTTATTGCAAAACAATACAGACATCCGGTACAAGAAACGCTCAATGAAATTCCGGGTGGCTTTATTGATGAAGGAGAACTACCCGCTACTGCTATTGCCAGGGAATTAATGGAAGAAACTGGTTACAAGTTTACTGACATTTATGAAGTAGGAAAAGTAGCCGCTAACCCCGGGGCACTTTCCAACTATACTTATTTATATTTAGCAACAGGAGGCAAAAAAATTGCAGCCCAGGAGCTTGATGACAATGAAGAAATAGAAGTGCTGCTATTACCTGTAGAAGAAGTAAGGACAATGCTGAAAAAAAATCAATTTGCACAGGCCCTGCATACATCCTGCCTGTTATATGCTTTTAATAAATGGGATGAATTGAAAAAATAGAACCATTATCCGCAAAGAGGTGCAAACAAAAAATTAACTCCATACTAAAGATTTTCCGCTCCAATCTTCGAGTTCCTTCTCCTTTTGGAGAAGGGTTGGGATGAGGCCACGTGACACAATTTTTAATGAAAGTTATCTATTTTGTAAAGTTGCATTCAATTGCGGATAGTCATTAAAAATAGATACTGCTGATAATGTACAAAAACAGTACAGCAGTATTTAAAACACCTATTTATCAAACTCATTTGTAAAGCCAAAACGCTTTACATTTTTAACACTTTCCATCACAATATCATCCTGGTATTCTTTATAGGCTTCTAATTTTCCGGCAATAGATGGATCGTAGAGTGCCAATATTTGTGCTGCCAGAATGCCTGCATTTTTTGCTCCATTCAATGCAACAGTAGCCACTGGCACGCCATAAGGCATTTGAAGTATGGATAACATACTATCCCAACCATCAATAGAATTAGATGATTTTACAGGAACACCAATTACTGGTAAAATAGTTTGTGCCGCAATCATACCAGGTAAATGAGCAGCGCCACCTGCGCCTGCAATTATTACTTTTAATCCACGGTCTTTAGCAGACTTTGCATAGTCACGCAACCTTTCGGGAGTACGATGTGCCGATACAATGGTTAACTCAGGCTCCACCTCAAACTGTCGGAGCATTTCGGCAGCACCTTTCATTACTTCCAAATCACTTTCGCTGCCCATTACTATACCTACTAACACGGTTGTTTTTGGTTGATCGATGTTTACTTTTTCTGTCACTTTAATTTATTTTAAGTGGTTAATCCGGTTAATTATTTTTAGCTAATTTATGATAATCCAATCATTATTTTACTTGAAAACATACGTATAATTGCAATTGCAAAAGCTAAGCTAAAAAATGGCTTTAAAAACTTACACCAAACGTTACTATGCCATTAAGCCATATTTTAATTTTAGCAAGATAAAACCCATCACTTAATTTCCCCTGCCAGCAAAAGCATTTCAGCTTCTGCTATTTTTGCCTGGTATTGTGCATTGATTAACCGAGCCTGTGCATCAGTATAGTAAATTTGCCCCTGCCTTAATTCTACCGAAGTAATAGAAAACTTTTTAAACCTTTCTACATTAATAAAATTATTTTCTTTAACGAGCAGTAAATTTTTTTGCTCCATATCTGCCAACTTTAAGCCATTATTGTAATTGAGAAAAGCATTGGTAAAAGCGCCAAGCAATTGATTTTTTAGCTGTTCGTTTACAATCGTTTGATTTTTAATATTGATATCTGCTACTTTTAGCTGTTGCTTTGCCACTCCACCATTAAAAATAGGAATACTAATGCCAATACTTGCAGATGGCCCGTAGATTTGGTTGAGCAATGTAAAACCTGCTGCACTTTTATTGCGGAGAAAATTATAGTTGGTATTTAATGTTGCTGATGGTAAACCAAGTGAATAAAGCTCTTTTTTTGATTGAATTAGTACTGCAAGGTTACTTTGTGCCAGCATTACATCTGGATTTTGTTGTATTATTTTTTGTTGCAGGGCTAAAAAATCGGGGGGAGTAGTTAGGGTGAAAGAATCAATGGTTTCAAATTTTGTTAAAGGGTCTCTTGCCAGAATGATATTTAAGTTTGTTTTACCAACATTTATATTATTATTTATCAGGAGCAAGCTAGATTGCTGTTCATTTAAATCTACCTGAGCCTGTAGTACATCTGGCTTATTGCCAGTACCAATAGTAAATCTTGCATCTGCTATTTTAAGCCTTTCCTTGTAAAGACCAATCATATCATTGGTTGCCTTTGTTTGTTGCTGCAGGCTTACAATTAAGTAATAGGTAGCTATTACATTATAGGTAGTTTCGTTAGTCATTTTCCTAAAGTTCAACTCCCCTGTTTTTTCTAATTCTTCCAATCGTTTTTTGGTAGCAAACATTCGCAAACCATCAAAAAAACGCCAGCTCACTGCCAGGCCGGCGTTCATATTATTAACCGATGCGCCATTGCGTTTAATTAAAGTGCCGTTTTGAAGTTCTTGCTCTATACTGTTGGTAGCAATGGTTTTATTACCGGTGGCACTTATTACCGGTAGTGCGCCGGCATTGCCCCAGGTATTGTTTATTTTACCAATTTCTACTTCATTCTTTGCAATAACTACTCCGTAATTATTTTCAATGGCTATTTTAATAGCCTCATCGAGGGTAAGCAAAGGGGCTTGCGACATGCTGTAAAATGGAAGCAATAGTAACTGGGTAAATAATGCTTTTTTAAGTAGTTGAATGGCGGTAACACCAATTACGGCACCTGGTAAAGTACTAACCATATTGCTGAGCTTAACTTTAAGGGTATTAATAAATTGCATAATAAAAGTTGACAGTACTTTAAAAAGTACAAGCGTGTGCCGCAACGATGCTGCCCAATACGAATTAACCGGGTTCAAAAAAAATATTGTATTAATTGCCAGTAAATTACAATTCTTCATTTACTTTCTTTTTAGATGAGAGGTAAGAGTACATGGCAGGCACTACATACAAGGTGAGTAATAAAGAAAACATAATACCACCTACAATTACAATACCTAAAGGAATACGACTGGTAGATGCGTCGCCAAGAGAAAGAGCCAATGGCAGTGCACCAAGGCTCATAGCAAGGCTTGTCATTAAAATGGGGCGTAGTCTTGAGGTGGAGGCATCAACAACGGCGGGTATTTTTTTGCTGCCAGCCAATAATTTTTGGTTGGCAAACTCTACAATTAAAATCCCGTTTTTGGTAACAAGGCCTATGAGCATTATCATACCAATTTGTGAGAATATATTAAGTGTTTGATTAAAAATCCAAAGTGATAATAAAGCACCTGCAAGTGCAAGCGGCACGGTAATCATTATAACAAATGGATCTATAAAACTTTCAAACTGTGCGGCTAAAACAAGGTAAATAAGCAATAAAGCTAAAATAAAGGCAAAGCTTGTGTTGCTGCTGCTTTCTGCAAAATCTCTTGATGTGCCGGTAAGAGAAGTTGTAAAACTTTCATCGAGTAATTTTTTTGAAATATCTTCCATGGCCTTAATACCATCGGCAACAGTTTTACCGGGAGCAAGACCAGCAGAAACAGTGGCGGATTTATACCTGTTGAAATGATAAATGGTTGGTGGTGTGCTTTCTTCTACCAGCGTTACCAGGTTATCAAGCGATATGGATTGACCAAGGTTATTTCTTACATATATCGTACGTAAATCAGCCGGATTATCCCTGTCGCTGCGGGCAACCTGCCCTATTACCTGGTACTGCTTGCCTTCTCTTGAAAAATAGCCTAACCTGCGATTACTAAGCGATAATTGGAGTGCCTCCGAAATATCCTGAATACTTACGCCAAGGGTACTTGCTTTTAGCCTGTTAATCAACACCCGTAATTCGGGTTTATTAAATTTTAAATTTACATCTACCCCCTGAAAAACGGGGTTTCTGTTAGCTTCTTCCAAAAATTTTGGCAACTGATCTTTTATCTTATCAAAATCTATATTCTGTATTACAAATTGAACCGGTAAGCCTCCCCTGCGGCTTACAGATATGGTTTGCTCCTGTATAGCAAAAGCCTTGCCTTCCGGAAAGCGATACAAGTTTTTGTTAACCATATTTACTATATCCTGTTGAGATCGGTTTCTGTCTTTTGGATCGTTTAGCAATACCCTTACAAAGCCCGTATTAACGGAGCCGGAACCAGTAAATCCGGGTGCAGTCACGCTTATTAATCCTTTTTTTTCAGGTATAGAATCCTGTATAAATAGTATAATCTTATCGATATAATTATCCATATAATCGAAAGAAGTTCCTTCAGGAGCCGTTATTGATAGCCTAAATTGATTTCTATCTTCAAGCGGCGACAATTCCGATGGTATGCTGCTGCCAATAAAATAAATAATACCAAAGCAGATAGCAACCAACACCCAAGCCAACCATCGTACCCTCATAAATGCTAATAAAGATTTTCGATAGCCATTTTCTAACCCTCTAAAAAAAGGCTCTGTTACATTGTAAAACCAGGTATGCTTGTGTGCTTTTCTGGTAAGTTTTACATTGAGTACCGGTGTAAGCGTTAAGGATACAAATGCGGAAATTAAAACAGCGCCAGCAACTACTATCCCAAACTCACGAAAGAGGCGCCCAACAAAACCCTGTAAAAAAATGATGGGTAAAAAAACGATGGCTAGTGTTATGGAAGTAGCAATTACTGCAAAATAAATTTCTTTAGATCCTTCTTTAGCAGCCTGCCACTTGTTCATCCCCTGCTCCATTTTCTTAAAAATATTTTCTGTAACTACAATTCCATCATCTACCACAAGCCCGGTAGCTAATACAATGGCTAGCAGGGTTAATACATTGATGGTAAAACCGCAGAGGTACATGATAAAGAAAGCACCAATCAACGATACAGGAATATCAATCAATGGCCTGATAGCAATTAACCAATCCCTGAAAAAGAGATAAATAATAAGCACCACAAGGATAAATGCTATAATGAGCGTTTCTTTAACCTCAGATATAGACCGTTTAATAAATTTTGTTTGATCAAGACCAACATCAAGGGTTATATCAGCGGGTAATTGCTTTTTTATTAATTCAAATCTTTTATAAAACTCATCAGATATTGCAACGTAATTAGAACCCGGTTGTGGAATAACTGCCAGTGCTATCATTGGGATGCCGTTTTCCTTTAATATAGATTCTTCGTTTTCGGGTCCTAAAACCGCCTCGCCAATATCTTTAACTTTAATATCGGCTCCACTGATGCTTTTAATAATGATATTATTAAATTCTTCTTCCGTATTTATTTTACCAAACGTACGTACAGAGAGTTCTGTAGCAGTGCCTGCAATTTTGCCGGAAGGCAATTCAACGTTTTGGCTAAGTAAAGCCTTTTGAACATCGGATGGAGTAAGATTGTATGCACTCAATTTAGCCGGATCAAACCAAATACGCATGGCATATCTTTTTTCGCCCCATATATCAATGGCGCTAACGCCCGGTATGGTTTGCAGTTTTTCCAGCAGGTTATTATTGGCATACTCAGTTACCTGCAATTGGTTGCGGGTGTTACTCCTGACTGTCATACTTATAATTGGGTCTGAGCTTGCATCTGCCTTAGTAACCACAGGAGGTCCATCCAAATCTGATGGCAAAGAATTAATGGCCTGAGATACCTTATCCCTTACATCGTTGGCAGCAGATTCTAAATTGCTGCCAAGCTCAAACTCTACATTAATGCTGCTGGTGCCCTGGCTGCTGCTGCTGGTAATATTTTTTACCCCTGCAATGCCATTAATTGCTTTTTCGAGTGGTTCGGAAATCTGCGATTCAATGATATCGGCATTGGCTCCTGGATAATTGGTACGGACTGTAACATTGGGAGGATCTATGGCAGGATAATCCCTGACTCCTAAAAATGTAAAGCCAATTATGCCGAACAACACAATAACAATACTGAGTACTATTGCCATAACCGGCCTTCGTAAACTAAGTTCTGATATATTCAATGGTATAATTTTAAAGTATATCTAATCTAATCTTTTTTTGCAGCAACAATGGCATTTAATTTAACCATTGCATTTGGCTTGGTAGATAATAAACCTGTAATTAAAATGGTATCGCCTGCTTTTAAGCCGTTGGTAATTTCTATCATTGAAGTATCTCTTACACCGGTAGTAACAGCTTCTAAAGATGCAAAACCACCCCGGTAGGCCATCACTTTTTTTCCTCTTGCCTGAGGTATAATTGCCTGTGTTGGTATCATTAGAGCTGTCTCATTTTTACCAAGAGACAATTGAACTTTAGCAAATGCACCGCCAAATAATTTGGAACTACCGGAGTTTACTATAGCTTTTACCTTCATGCTTCGGGTATCTTCGGCAATATCATTTTCTGTTGCTAAAATAGTAGCCGGAAATAAGTCGTTGCTACCATCAATTTTAAAATGAACAGCACTGCCAGACATTATTTTTGAACTATAGCGCTCTGGCACTGTAAATTTTAACTTTAGGCGGTTAACTTCTCTAATAGTGGTAACAATAGTTTGTGGATTAATATAGGCACCCAAACTGATATTTCTAAAACCTGCTTTGCCCGAAAAGGGAGCTGTGAGAGAAGTTTTACCAATACTTGTTTGCAAAATATCAATATCTGCCTGCAGATTTTTTACTGATAGCAGGCTAAGGTCATAATCTTGCTGACTAATACCGTTTATTTTTAATAACTCTGCCTGCCGTTCTTCTGTTTTTTTTGAAATGGCCAATTGCACCTGCAACTTTTTATGCTGTGCCTGCAAATCTGCATCGTATAATTTTACAAGTAAGCTTCCTTTATTAACCATGGCACCCTCTTTAAAAAAAATACCTGTTATTTTACCACTAATTTCTGGCTGAATATTGGTTTCTTCAAATGGAGCAAGACTTCCTGGCACTTCAATATCATCTTCGAGGGTGGCAGTTGCCACAATGTAAGCATCAACTTTACTGGGGGCAGCGGGAGGATTTGGTGCATCCTTTTTTTCATTTGTAGAAGATTTGCATGCTGCAAATAAGAGAGGTAAAAATGCAGCTATAAAAAGCCATTTTTTTTGATGTGTCATTTTCGAAAAATGAATTACTAAAAATTGATGTTTAACCAACGTAATTTCAGTTATTGGGCTGAAATGTGGTTCTATAAAAGTATAAGCGGACAAAGGAAAGGATAAATAATTTAAAATACACATAAGATTGTGATTATTTTCCACATCAATCGTTTAATTTATAAACTAAAACAATTTGTTTTATCGATAGGGTAACATTTTGATTACTAAGTATTAAAACTACTATTTTCGTTTTGCCAATGTAGCTTTAAAAAATATGAACACTCAAAAACAGATAGCATTTAAAAAGCAGCTTCAAAAAGCAGGCATAAGTATTATTGAAGAAAGAATTGCTGCAACCCTGCAATTAATGAACAACGCACAAGAGGCCGCCAATAGTGAATCTAAAAGCAGTGCAGGTGATAAATATGAAACTTCCCGAGCTATGAACCACCTGCAGAAAGATATGTATGCTAGTCAGTTAGCTGCAAACAAACGAGAACTTGCAGCACTCATGAACATTAATTGTGGCAGCATAGCAACTGAAATTGGCAATGGCTGTTATGTACAAACAAAAAAAGCTGGCTTTTTTATTGCTGCTGGTCTTGGCAAAATAACGGTTAATGACATCGTAGTTTATTTACTGTCGCCCAATGCGCCGTTATCTCAACTCTTGTTCACAAAATCTATCTCAGATAGCTTTTTATTTAATAAAGAACAGTTGATGATAGATTTATTTTACTGAAGCAGCTTTATAAGATTTTTGTTATTCTTATACAACGGCAGGCAGTTTAAACCAAGTATTATTATTCATCCGATCAATTGTTTGGCAAGGAAAATACATTACACGTAATTTAGCAGTAGAAATATATATATGATTGCACTTGTTCCTTTTGAGAAAATTGATTTTGACAATTTAATACGGTGGATTGATAACGAAGATTTGCTGACCAAATGGTCAGGTGGATTATTTAATTTTCCACTTACCCAATCGAGCCTTGAGTGGTATATAAAAGACACCAATGTACCGGGTGATTCTGATGCCTTTGTTTATAAAGTGGTAGCAGAGGATGGTAGTACAATCGGGCATATTTCTTTGGGCGGCATTAGTTGGAAAAATAGGAGCGCAAGAATTACAAGGGTACTTATTAGCCCGGAAAATAGAGGAAAAGGCTGTTGCAGTGAAATGGTTACTGCCATTTTAAAAATTGGCTTTCAAAATCTTAAACTACACCGCATTAGCCTGGGGGTTTACACCAATAATGATGCTGCTGTAAGTTGCTACCAAAAAAGCGGATTAAAAATAGAAGGTATTCAACGGGATGTACTTTGGTACAAGAGCCATTATTGGAGCATGATTGAAATGAGCATTTTGGAAGATGAATGGAAGCTTTTAAACCAATTATAAATACTCTTTAAAGAATATTATTTTTTATTTGTACAATAAATGTTGGTAGCAGCAAGGCAAAAAAACACATCAAAAACTACATTTTAAAAAGTAAAATAGTATGATAAACAAACAAACTTTAAAATTTTTAAAAGATTTAAAAGTAAACAACTTAAAAGAATGGCTTCACGAAAATAGAGAAAAGTATGACTTTGCAAAAAATGACATTCTTACTTTGACAGAGCAATTAATTACAGCAGTTGCAAATTTTGACAATACAATTTCAATCGCCTATCTTGACCCTAAAAAGTGCATTACAAGACTGAATAGAGATTTGAGATTTGCAAAAGACAAAACGCCTTACAAAACAGACTATTATATTGTAGTAAACAAAGACGGTAAAAATAGCCCATCCGCCTTTTATTTTCTGCATATTGAACAAAACAATTGCTTTGCAGGAGGTGGCGTTTATAATCCTCAACCTGAGCAATTGAAAAAAATCAGGCAAGAAATTGACTACTCTTTTGAAGAGTGGACAGCGATAATTAAAGACAAACTATTTAAGAAAACATTTCCAGGTGGTATCAACAATTCAGGAGTTTTAAGCAGGGTACCAAAAGAATTTGATGAAGAAAATAAAGCAAGCGAATTTTTAAAAATGAAAGGTTTTTACACAATGGAAAAACTAACAGACAAAGAAATAATGCTGGAGGATACATTTGAGAAAATCATTGGCTACTTTAAAACGACAAAACCACTGGTTGATTTTTTGAACAAAGCTATTGAGAACGATTAAAGAGAAGCAAATCTGCTAATAAAAGTATTGCTGAATGTGTTGCTGAATGTTGAAATAATCGGCTGCAGTACCTATCGGATGCGTTTTCGGCAAACGTAAATCTGTCGAGTTTTTGTTGTTTTCCGGGCCCTTATTTTTTACATCAACTTCAGCACAGGGTTTAACGGTAAATATATCTCTAGCTACAATACAGTAACATAAAAGCTATAAAGGAGGTACCAATTACCACCACAAGCTTTATCATTGCCTCCCATTTGTTACCTAACCTTTAAGCAGTAACCTATTCCATCAAAACAACTTTACAAGGGTATATTTCCGTGCTTTTTACGGGGTAGTTTAGCTACTTTATTTTCCAGCATAGTAAAGGCTTTTATAAGTTTGGTACGGGTATGCTCCGGCAATATAACTTCATCAATAAACCCACGCTCTGCGGCAAGGTAAGGCGTTGCAAATTTGGCCGCATAGTCAGCTTCTTGTTCTGCCAAAGCTTTTGCAGGATCGGCAGCTTCAGCTATTTCTTTTTTAAAAATAATTTCAGTAGCACCCTTAGCACCCATTACTGCAATTTCGGCACCAGGCCATGCGTAATTCATATCGGCACCAATATGTTTGGAGTTCATTACATCATACGCACCGCCATAAGCTTTACGGGTAATTACAGTTACCCTTGGCACTGTAGCTTCGCTGAGAGCATACAATAATTTAGCACCGTTGGTAATAATGCCATGCCACTCCTGATCGGTTCCTGGCAAAAAGCCGGGCACATCTACCAGTACCAACAAGGGTATATTAAAGCAATCGCAAAACCGGGTAAATCGGGCAGCTTTGCGTGAACTTTCAATATCCAGCACTCCAGCCAAACTAATGGGTTGATTGGCAATAATACCAATGCTACGACCTGCAAGCCTTGCAAAGCCCACCACTATATTGGTGGCATAGTGGGGGTGAATTTCAAAAAAACTTTCAGTATCGGTAATACCTTCTATTACCAAACGCATATCATAAGGCTTGTTGGCATTTTCGGGTATAATGTTTTGCAAAGAAAGCCTCGTTTCATCACCCAAAGCATACGCTAGCCTTGGCGCAGTATCTTCACAATTTTGCGGCATATAGCTAAGCAATTTTTTTATTTGAAGAATACATTCCATGTCGTTGGCAGCGGTTAAATGTGTAACACCACTTTTAGTACTATGGGTAGATGCTCCACCAAGCGCTTCGGAACTTACTTGCTCGTTGGTAACCGTTTTTACCACAGTAGGGCCGGTTACAAACATGTAACTTGTATGCTCCACCATTATAGTAAAGTCTGTAATGGCAGGTGAGTAAACCGCACCCCCGGCACATGGCCCCATAATAGCCGAAAGCTGCGGAATAACTCCGGATGCATGTACATTTCTATAAAAAATATCGGCATAACCCCCAAGAGATTTTACCCCCTCCTGAATGCGGGCACCGCCGCTATCATTAAGCCCAATCATGGGTGCGCCCGTCTTCATAGCAAGATCCATAACCTTGCAAATTTTTTCTGCATGGGTTTCTGATAAAGAACCGCCAAAAACGGTAAAATCTTGTGCAAAAGCATATACAAGTCGTCCATTTACAGTACCATAACCCGTTACCACTCCATCGCCAGAAAACAATTGTTCCGTCATGCCAAAATCGGTAGTGCGGTGCACAACAAGAGCGCCAATTTCTTCAAAAGAACCTTCATCCATCAACAGAGTTATACGTTCCCTCGCAGTAAGCTTTCCTTTGCTGTGTTGAGCATTTATACGGTCTGTACCACCGCCAAGCCTGCCTTCGGCAAGTTTATTTTGAAGGGTCGCTATTTTTGCATTCATGCTGCTGTAGGTTTATTTGGGAATAATTTAAAAAAAATATTTAAAAAGCATATTGGTTTACTTAAAAGTGCTGCGTTCTATCCCTCCTGCAACAAACCCATTTTTTTGTGGGCTGAAAATAGGATGCTGAATTTTAGCCTTACAAACAATTCAAAAGATTTAGCTCATTCATTCTCTTGCATTTCCCCCCTTATGGAACAGATGCTAGTTCACCTTTTCGTCCAATTGGTTGCAACAGTTTCAGGCACGTTAATATTATTTTTAGCAGTTAAATAATATTTTAAGGCAATTATAGCAGCGGCTTCAACATTGGATGGTAACTGTTGTTTTACTATTTCCGGAGAATAGTAATTTTTTACAAAATGGGTATCAAAATCACCATTTACAAAGGCAGCATGCTCCATTACAAACTTTCCAAAAGGCAAAGTGGTTGATAAGCCTTCAATCTGGTAATCAGCAATAGCCATCTTCATTTTTTGTATAGCCTCAGCTCTATCTTTACCATGCGTTGCTAGTTTGGCAATCATTGGATCGTAATATATTGGAATATCCATTCCTTCTCTATACCCATCATCTACCCTTACGCCATCGCCGGTTGGTATGCTGTATTTAGTGATTGTTCCTATAGATGGTAAAAAATTATTGAGTGGATCTTCCGCATACACCCTTAGTTCTATCGCATGACCATTCATTTTTACTTCATCCTGCGTAAAAGAAAGGGCTTCTCCCCTTGCAACTTTTATTTGTTGCTCTACTAAATCTATCCCGGTAATCATTTCTGTAACAGGATGCTCTACCTGCAGGCGGGTATTCATTTCCAGGAAATAAAAATTGAGTTTTTCATCTAACAAAAACTCAACGGTGCCTGCGCCTATATAGTTGCAGGATTTTGCTACCAATACTGCGGCGGCGCCCATAGCATTTCTGATGGATGGTGTAAGTACACAGGATGGCGACTCTTCCACCACTTTTTGATGGCGGCGCTGTATGCTACACTCTCTTTCAAAAAGATGAACAGTGTTGCCCAACTTATCTGCCAATACCTGTATTTCTATATGCCGTGGTGAGGCTACATATTTTTCTATAAAAACCGAACCATCGCCAAAGGAAGAAATGGCTTCGCTAATGGCCCGTTGCATTTGCTCTTCAAAATCACTTTCTTTTTCTACTACCCTCATACCTTTTCCACCACCGCCTGCAGAGGCTTTTATAAGAATAGGGTATCCAATATAATGAGCAGTTGCTTTTGCAATGGTGATATCATCAATAGCTTTATCTATACCCGGCACCATGGGTATGTTGTATTGCTTTACACACTCTTTAGCCGCAAGCTTGCTGCCCATTATAGCCATTGATGCAGCACCTGGCCCAATAAAATTGATACCGGCAGCAGCTACTTTTTCAGCAAAAACCGCATTTTCACTAAGAAAACCATAACCGGGATGAATACCATCTACACCTAATTGTTTGGAAAATGCAATGATTTTGTCACCATCTAAATATGATTGTGAAGAGGGTGCAGCACCAAGGCAAACAGCTTCATCAGCAAATAAAACATGGGGTGCATTTCTATCCGCCTCCGAAAAAACAGCTACAGATTGAATACCCATTTTTTTGATGGTACGCATAATCCGAAGGGCAATTTCACCACGGTTGGCTACTAATATCTTTTGCATACTATTGATTAATTTTTGAGAAGTGTACTTTTGGAAAGGGCTAACTATTTATTCTTTTTGAGGATTTATACCCTGGTTTGTAAATTGAAAAGCCTGTATTCCAGGTAAGGTATTTACAAAAAGCAAAAAGAATTATTCTAATTCTATCAGCACCTGACCTTTAATTACTGGTTGGGCTTTAGATACATAAATTTTTTTGATAACACCGTCGGCACTGGCCTGCAGGCTATTTTCCATTTTCATAGCCTCTAAAATAAGTAATTTATCACCTTGCTTTACCTGTTGACCTTCTACTACTGCAATCTCCAAAACAAGACCTGGCATAGGAGCTTTTATTTCTTTTACCACCTTATGTACAACTTTACCAAAGCCCATCTGGTAAAGCATTTGATCAAGCTCATCTTGTATATGTACTGTAAATACTTCTCCATCTATTTTTACAGTCAAGATTTTATTGCTGCCCCCGGGTGTTTGCTCTACCGTAGCAGTAACACAACGTTGATTAATTATTAAATGAAATGTATCAGATGATGCTGAAATTACATCAAAACCATTTATATCTGCTGTAGTAAAATTAACAAGTTCTTCATTTACTTTTAATTGAAAAGTACTGCTTTGTGTAGGCATGATGGGAGGGTTGAAGTGGCAATAATCTTACTTTTATTTATCAAAAGTAGCGATAAGATGGTAAGCGTTCTACATCTAATTTGTAACTGCGATAAAATGTAAACTTGTGTTGTTGAAATCCATAACGGCTTCCAATTGCTGAACAGGTAAGCATTTAAGAACATTTTGCCCTCAAAATAGTCTACTATTTTTTCGACTAAAAATATGTAACAATTACCTGTATAGTATTTAAAACCTATAAATATATAAGATAGAAAAGCTGTATTAAAAAATCGGATTGCTATACCAATACTTTTTATACAGCAGGCGTTTTACATTGCAAACACATTTTAATGTAGCATAAAACTGAGGGGAATTGTTTTTAAAAAAGATTGGTAGTATGTACAAAGGATAATATACAGCATTAAAAAAAGCCTTATGGTAAAGGCTTTTAAATATTGACAAGAAATTTTTAATTAAAAAAACATACCTAATAGATACTGATAGTAGTATGTAGCGGATTGTTTACAACTTTGCAAAACCAGCGCTTTGATAGTTTTTGTTTAGTAAAGCGTAACTACCAAAAAATAATCCTGCGAAAATTAGCGTTGCATACAGGCTTCCTTTTAAAAAAGGTAAACCTGCTGCTAAACAAAGTAAAAATCCATCTAAAGATTTTGGATATGCCTGGTTGTTGATATCAAGTCCGCCACCAACCCAAACGGCACCATTTGATAATATAAAGTAAGCAAATACACCTACTATTGAGCCAGCTAATATATTTATCCATTTGCGTTGATTAATACCAAAGCCAATTACGGTTAAGGCACCAAACAATAAATAATTGATCCATTGCCCTCCATAAAAACCAGGTATTGCCGATAAATTAAACTGAAATAATACCTCATAAATTATATCAGATAAAAGCATAGAAAAAAGCGGAAGTAAAAAAGAGTATTTTTTATTTGAAACAATGCTACCACTAAAAATTGCCATTGCTATTTGTGGGGCAAAGCCTAA
>JBBQTZ010000097.1:0-15513 GCA_038234405.1 Chitinophagales bacterium | reverse complement strand
CAGATAGGACAAATAAATCTTTTTCTTTGATCATTTAGGTATGCATTTAATTATAGCAAATTGCATTTTTATAGTGATAAGCTGTATGCTTTAGTTGCCGGTAAATATTGGTGTGCGGCGGTTGGTAAAGGCTGCAATGCCTTCTTTAAAATCGGCGGTGTTAGCCGCTTTTTTTTGCAGTTCATCTTCTGTAATTAACTGTTCATTAAATGTATTGTAGAGGGAAGCATTGAGTGCTTCTTTTGTGTAGGCTAGCGATTTTGTTGGCATTTGCGCTAAAGTAGTTGCTATTTGCAGACTAGCTGTTTCAAAATCAACATCTTCAAATACCTTGTAAACCATTCCCATTCGTTCTGCTTCGTTAGCGGTTAATTTATCTCCCAACATCATTAAAGCACTTGCTTTTTGAAAGCCAATAAGCCTTGGTAAAGTATAAGTGCCTCCACTATCTGGTATTAATCCTATTTTACTAAATGCCTGTATAAATGATGCAGATGCTGTAGCTACCACAATATCGCAGGCCAATGCAATATTGGCTCCGGCGCCTGCCGCAACCCCATTTACAGCGCAAACTACTGGCAATGGAATATTTCTGATGCGTTGCACAATGGGGTTGTAATGTTCGGATAAAATTACCTCAAAGCTCGGAGGGTTTTCGCTGGTAAGTTCGCCAATATCCTGACCAGCACAAAATGCTTTGCCGCTTCCGGTTAAATAAATAGCCCTGATGGATGTATTGCCAGCACAATCATCAAGCGTTTGTTGCAGCAGCAATGCCATTTCCCGGTTAAAAGAATTGAATTTTTCTGGCCTGTTGAGGGTTACAAAGGCTATGTTGTTACTAATTGTATATAAAATAGATGGCATAATCGTTTTTTTAAGTTTGATACCCGGTCGGCACCGAAGGTTTGATACCCTGTCTGCACCGAAGGTTTGATACCCTGTCTGCACCGAAGATTTGATACCCGGTCGGCACTGAAGGTCAGACCGGGAGTAGTTTATATCCGGTTTAACTTTCGATACCTACCGGGGGTGATTTTATACCCGGTCTCTACTTTGGTTTCAACCGGTGGTGATTTAATACCCTGCCTTACCTTTGGTGCCGGCAGGGTTAATAGCATACAACCTACAATTGTTTTTTTATTCTGACAGAAGAAAGCTCCCAAAACTTTTAGGATACATTGTATTGAAAAAGTAAACGTAAAAAATTATGTTGCTTTATTTAAACAAAACAAATACCAGCCAGCTTGCCAGGTAAGCCAGTACTGTCATGTAAATTAATTGAATAATTGGCCATTTCCAGCTACGGGTTTCTCTTTTAACTACGGCGAGGGTGCTCATACATTGCATAGACAAAACATAAAAAACCATTAGACTAAGGCCGGTGGCTAAAGTATAAACTTTACTACCATCGGGCCGGGTGGCTGCTGCCATTTTTTGGCGAAGCGTGCTGCTGTTTTCATCGTTGCCCTCGCCAACACTGTACAAAGTGGCCATGGTGCCTACAAATACTTCCCGGGCGGCAAAAGATGTGATGAGTGCAATGCCAATTTTCCAATCGTAGCCAAGTGGCTCAATAGCTGGTTCAATGGCTTTACCCAATATGCCGGCATAAGAATTTTCTAATAAAATGGTGCTGCGCTGCTTATTAAGTTCGTCTGCCTTGCTGCTCTCTTTTTTTATTTGAGCATCAAACTGTGCGTTGATATTATTCATTCGGTTGCCTGGCCCAAAATGACTAAGTCCCCACAATAACAAACTGATTACCATAATAATTTTACCGGCATCCCTAACAAATATTTTTGCTTTTTCTACCATAGTAGTGGCTGCATTGGCCCAGCGTGGATTGCGGTAAACCGGTAACTCTAAAATAAAAAAACTTTTTTCTTTAATATTGATAAACAGGCGCATAATGTAAGACACAACTAATGCTGCAAATGTGCCCATTAAATAGAGGCCCATCATTACCAACCCCTGCAAACTTAAAAAGCCCAGGTATAATTTAGATGGGATAACCAACGCTATCAATATGGTGTAAACCGGTAATCTTGCACTGCAACTCATAAGCGGTGTTACCATAATAGTTAGCAGCCTTTCCTTACGATTTTCAATATTACGGGCACTCATAATGGCAGGTACGGCGCAGGCAAGGCCGCTAATCATGGGCATTACACTTTTGCCATTGAGGCCGGCCTTACGCATCAATTTATCTGTAAGAAAACTAATACGGGCCATGTAGCCAGTATCTTCCAGTAAAGTAATAAGGCCAAAAAGAATCATTATTTGGGGTACAAATACAAAAATGCCGCTTAGGCCTGCTACTACACCATTTATAAGTAAATCGCTCCACCATGCCAACGGTAAGTGAGCTGTTAGCCAGCCACTTAATTGGCCAAATATCCATTCAATGCCATCCATAGGATATTGGGCTATCCAAAATACACTTTGAAACAAAAGAAATAATACTGCCAATAGAATGAGATATCCCCATTTTCGATCCAATAAAATATTATCGAGTTTTTCTGTAAACAATGCTGTTCTAAGTGGATCGGCTTCTATTACTGTTTGCTGCATAATGCTTTTAATACGGCCATAGCGTTGCATTATTTCCTCTGCCTGTGTTTTGGTAGGGTTAAAAGCATTGGCTTTTTCTATGCTTTCAATTTTTTGCTGGGTGGCTGTATCAAAATCAAAATGCTCGTGGTTAATAAGGTAGTGCAGGGCTTTATAATCGCTTATTACCGGAAATTCCTTTTTTACCTCATTGATGGCATTTTCTGCCAAAAGTTTGTTGTTTATTAAAGCCCTTGGCTTTATAAAATGGGCTGTTGCGGTTTTTTCAATTAATTTTTTTAATGGGGCTATACCTTTATTTTTTCTGGGGTTGATGGCCAATACAGGCACACCCAACTCACGCTCAAGGCCGGCAATATCTATTTGGGTGCCTTTTTTTGCAGCCAAATCCATCATGCTGAGTGTTAATATTACTGGCGTTTTAAGATCTATAATTTGTGAGCAAAAAAGCAGGTTGCGCCTTAGGTTGCTGGCATCCGCTACCAGCACTACTATATCGGGTTTAATATCAGCATCTTGTTGAATAAGTACTTTATACGCTACCCATTCATCTGACCTTTTAGGATAAAGGCTGTAAGTACCGGGTAAATCTATAATTGTACAAGTAAGATTATCAGCAATGTTAGCGTTTCCTGTTTTTTTATCTACAGTTACTCCCGGAAAATTGCCCACCTGTTGATTTAAACCTGTAAGAGCATTAAACAGGGAGCTTTTGCCACTATTTGGATTACCTACTAAAGCTATGTTAAGTTGTTTGTTCAAAATATGGCAGCAAAAATAAATGGAATAAACGGTTGATTGTTACGAATTTAAGAAAGATAAAATACTGGTACCAAAATGCCTCAACCGCTATAGGTAGTTAAAACAAATGCGCTACTATTAACAATTTTTTAGGTGTAAGTTCCCTTTTTCTCAACCTAAATTTTACATAAAAAAAGGAGACTTAATTTTTGGCTTAATGCTTGCCTGTACATTTATTTATTTGCATATTTTCTTCAATTACCTTTGCGTAATTATAAAAAATTAATTAGTATATGAAGCAATTATTTTGGCTGCTATTGGTATCATTTCAAATATGCCAGGCACAAAAATTAAGAAAAGCCGACAAAATTATTTTGTTAAGCTTGCAAAAACACATTGCTTTTTTAGCCGATGATAAACTAGAAGGGAGAAGAACCGGAACTGCCGGAGAAAAAATGGCGTACGAATATATTATTGCAGAATATGCTAAAAATGGCCTTTCGCCAAAAGGTGACAAAGGAGATTATTTACAGGCATTTGAAGTAAATGATGGAAGATTCATCAGTCCATCATCGCATGTATTTATTAATGGCAACGATTTATCACTCGATACAGAATTTTTTCCTGTTTCGTTTTGCCCCAATGGATCTTTAGAAGCTACCGCTGCTGTTGCATTGCATGAAAGTGGAAACCCCTGGTTTTTTGATTTAAAAGATTTGCTGGAAACCAATAAAAATAATCCACATTTTGATCTTAAAGATGCCATTAAAAGCGAAGCTGCCGAGGTTGCAAAAAAAGGTGCATCAGCATTGTTCATTTACAATTCGTCTGGCATTAAAGATGAATTAAAGTTTGATGGTAAAAGTAAAACGCCATTGGCTGAAGTGCCAATTATTTATTTTAACAAGCAAGCAGCAGATAAATATTTTAAAGATGAAACGGCAACGCTCGATATAAAATTAAAAATACTTATAGCCGAAAAGAAAAGAACAGGGCATAATGTAATAGCTTTTAAAGATAATGGAGCTGCCAATACCATTATTTTAGGTGCACATTACGATCATTTAGGGTATGGAGAAGATCTTAACTCGTTGTATAGCGGCGCAGATATTCAGGTTCACAATGGTGCAGATGATAATGCAAGCGGCACTGCTGCCATTTTAGAATTGAGTAAAATGCTTGCTGCATCAAAATTTAAAAGCAATAATTACCTTTTTATTTCTTTTTCTGGCGAAGAATTGGGTTTATATGGCTCTAAATATTTTACAGAGCACCCATCTATAGATTTAAAAAAGGCAAATTATATGGTTAATCTTGATATGATTGGCCGGCTAAATGATAGCACCCATGGCCTTACCATTGGTGGCTTTGGTACCTCACCTGCCTGGGAAACGTTAATAAAATCAGATAATAAATACTTTAAAATAAAATTTGATAGCAGCGGTACCGGCCCTAGCGACCATACCTCTTTTTACCGAAAAGATATACCGGTGTTGTTTTTCTTTACGGGGCTACATAGCGATTACCATAGGCCAACCGATGATGCCGACAAAATAAATTACAATGGTGAGTTACAGGTAGTAAAATACATTAATGCCCTGGTAGAAGCTACTGATGAAAAAGGCAAGCTCGGTTTTACTAAAACAAGGGAAGTGGCGATGGGTACCAAAACCAACTTTAAAGTATCGTTGGGTATTATGCCAGATTATACTTTTAGCGGAGCAGGCGTAAGGGCAGATGGTATAAGTGAAGGCAAACTGGCCCAACGGGTGGGCATAAAAGCCGGTGATGTGCTGGTACAACTGGGCGATTATACTTTTAGTGAGGTGCAGGGTTATATGGAAACATTAGCTAAGTTTAAAAAAGGAGATGCTACCAAAGTAAAGGTTGTAAGGGGAACTCAAGAAATACTTTTTGATATAGTTTTTTAGTAATGCCAATTTTTAAATTTCACACTTTTTTTAGCACCAAGCAAATGGAGGTATTGGGGAAAATGAAACTGAAAATAGACAATGAGGCATTAGCAGAGGAGTTTTTTGAATACAGTATTTTGCTGGGCATTGTTGCGCCGGTAAAGGACTACCAGTTTACCTGGCAACTCAACCAGGTGCTAGGGTTTAATTTCCGGCTAAATAACGATCTGGAAATTCAGTTGCGCAAAAAAAACAGGCAATATTTCTTTTCTACTTACGAGTATTTAGTGCCCTCCAGTTCTATCATTCATTATTTGTACAATAACCAGCATGATGGAGAATACCTTTTGCCGGAGTTTAAACACCTTGATTTTTTATGGTTGATAAAGGGTTGCGGAACCTCCGTACAAGATCAACTAATAATAGTACCGTCTATTAAAAATTTAACAGGTGTACAATTAGTTACCGAAATGACGGTTGAAAAAATTAAACATAAGCAACACTTAATATTGTAACTGTAATACTAACACATGTAATGATGGGTGCATTTCAAATTGTAGCTCCCGATTTCAGTTGGTGAGGGAATACCATCCAGGCTGAAAAACAAGGAACAACTAATATTGTAGCTTTTATCCTACCAGATGTAATGATGGGTGCATTTCAAATAGTAGCTCCCGATTTCAGTTGGTGAGGGATACCATCCCAGGCTGAAAAATAAGGAACAACTAATATTGTAGCTTTTATCCTATCAGATGTAATAATGGGTGCATTTCAAAATGTCGCTCCCGATTCCGGTTGGAGGGGAATACCATCCAGGCTGAAAAACAAGGAACAACTAATATTGTAGCTTTTATCCTACCAGATGTAATGATGGGTGCATTTCAAATTGTAGCTCCCGATTCCGGTTGGTGAGGGAACACCGACCCAGGCTGAAAAATTAAACATAAGCCAGACTTACAATTATACCTGAATATTGCCAGATGTAATTATTTATTACTCCCGTCTAATTAATACTTTTGCAATGGTTAATGCAGCTATAAAAAATTTATCAGATCAAAAATCAGCATCGTTAATTGGCCTGTAAAACTTACTATTCAGAATCTCCTACAATAAATATTGTAATTATTTAAAAATGTTTAAAAAGCTCGCTATTCTTTTTTTTAAGTGGAAAGGTTGGAAGGTAGATACTAATTTGCCTGCCAATTTAAAACGCTGCGTATTAATAGCAGCGCCGCATACCAGCAATTGGGATTTTGTATATACCATTGCAGCATTTGGTATTTATGGCTTGCCTATCCGCTTTACCATTAAAAAAGAATGGATGCGCTTTCCCTTTAGTATTATTACCAAACCCCTTGGTGGTATTGGCATTGATAGAAGCAATGCTGCTAAAGCAGGAGAAAGAATTAGTTATACTGTTGCCATGGCCAACCTTTTTAATAGCAACGGGGAGCTGATAATAGTAATTACTCCTGAGGGTACCCGCAGCCGAAGAGAAACATGGAAAACCGGGTTTTATCATATTGCCAAAGAAGCTAACGTACCCATCTGCCTTGGCTATTGCGATTATAAAAATAAAATTGCGGGCATTGGATTAACTATCTTTCCATCCGATTATGAAACAGATATGAAAACTATTATGAAATTTTACAATGGCATACATCCAAAGTTTCCGGAAAATTTTTCGCTCGATAAAGCATTTTCAATCAATGATTAAAACGTTCATTTAAAACTTACAACTATGTGGGAAGAAATAGAAAATAAGCTGTACAAAAAATTTGAGTTCTCCGATTTTTCTGCTGCATTTGCTTTTATGACAAGGGTAGCTATTGCTGCTGAAAAAGCAGATCACCACCCACTTTGGACCAACGTGTACAACAAAGTAGAAATATGGCTAAGCACACACGATGCCGGCGATATTATTACAGAAAAAGATAGAAAACTTGCAAAAGTGATTGATACCTTTTTTTTATACTAAAGCATTAAATCAGTTATTGAATGGTAATAAATTTTTCACTTTTGGGTGTAAGGTAACCAATAGGTAGTGCAAATTTTTCCAGGCCATTTTGATAAAGCAGATTGGTTACATCTTCCACTGCATTTGGAGCTACAGCAACCAATAATCCACCGCTTGTTTGCGGATCTGCCAATATTGCTTTTTGATATTCGGTAATAGTACCAATCTTTTCGCCATAGCTATCCCAGTTTCTGCCGGTGCCACCGGGTATAGATTTTTGATCAATGTAAAAATCCAGGTCATTAATAGTTGGTACATGGTTAAAATCTATTACTGCACTCAAATTGCTCCCTTCAGCCATTTCTACCAGGTGACCTAACAGGGCAAAGCCAGTAACATCCGTCATAGCATTCACACCTTTTAATTTACCCAATAGTTCACCAATTTTATTTAACTGCATCATTTGTTTGGCCGCAACGCCAATGTGCTCACTTTTAAGAATGCCCTTTTTTTCGGCGGTAGTTAATATACCTACGCCTAGTGGTTTGGTTAAAAATAAAATATCTCCTGCTTGTGCCGTATTATTTTGTTTTATGTTTTCTATGGCTACAAACCCGTTTACTGCCAGGCCAAAAATAGGTTCCGGCGAGTCTATACTGTGGCCACCTGCAAGCGGAATACCAGCTTCGGCGCAAATACTGCGGCTGCCTTCTATTACTTTTTGTGCTACAGATGGGGGCAAGATATTAATTGGCCAGCCAAGTATGGCAATAGCAAGTGCAGGCTTACCTCCCATTGCATACACATCGCTGATGGCATTGGCGCTGGCAATACGGCCAAACTCGTAAGGGTCATCTACAATCGGCATAAAAAAATCTGTGGTAGAAATCAATGCAGTGCCATTGCCCATATCATATACTGCCGCATCATCTTTACTGTGGTTTCCTACTAATAAATTTTTATTATCGGGCACTGCAAAGTTGGTAGATAAAATTTCATCTAAAATTTTAGGCGAAATTTTGCAGCCACAGCCGGCACCATGTGAGTACTTCGTTAATTGAATATTTTCCATTGAGTTTTCAGTTTTCTATTTTCTATTTTTTCGCCTCTGCAAAATAATGCCGGCGTTACTCTTTAAATCAGCACTAAATCTAACTTCGTACCTTTTTTCCCCATCCATAATAATCATCAGGCCGGTATTGGGCGGTATTTCACCAAGGCTTTCCGCATACATTACCAGGTTTACAGAGTCTGACTCGGCAGGTATGTAAACTGTTTTTGTATTTGCTTTTGTACTCAATCCTTGTTTTGAAAAAATAATACCGCCATTCATTAATATTGTTACTGTATCGCCATCTACTTCACCATTATCATACAAGGTTAATACAAGACTGTCTTGTTCAAAATAAAATATCTGGTCAGATTTTGTAGTTCGTTTTTCTATTTCTGCAGCTCCCTGCGTTGCAGAAGGAGCAACTATTACAGTAGTTGAAATTTTATCGGGCACCGGTTTAATTACCGGCGGAGTCAAAATAGCTGCTGATTTCTTTTCTACTGCAACAACTTTTTCTATCACTATTGGCGGGGCAGGCGGGGTTGCTATTACAGGCGTTGGTTTTGGTGCAGCAGGAGTTAATATTATAGTTGCTGGTTTTGGCTTTGGCACTGCCGCAACTGCTACTATTGGCGCCGGTGTAGGTTTGGGTGCAGCAGCTACAACAATAGTAGCAGGCGTTGGTTTATTGTTGTTCGTTGCAATAACTGGTATAGGTTCTGGCTTAGGTACAGATTTTTCCGCTACAGCAATTACAGGAATAATTTCCTTAGGTATGTAAATTAGTTTGGTGATAGTAAGGGAATTGTACAAAGCTTTTTTCTGTGGAGAAGGTGCGCTTATTTTGGCAGTTGAAGTGGCTTGTTTTTTTAAAATGGGAATAAGGGCAAATACAACCTGTTTGATAGGCGGAATGATAAGTTCTGGCTCTGGCAAAGGCTCTTGAACTTTTGGCAATTCTATTTTAATTGCTGGCACAGCGGTAATAGCTACTATAGGTACTGGCTTTTTAACTGGTGGATTGATCACTAATTTGCTGGTAAGCTTAAGTGTATCCAATCTTTTATACAAAGCCGTTTCTTTATAATTATTTTTTCTCCTTAACGAAGCGGTACCCGTTGCAACAAAATAATATTTGGTTCTATTGGTACTCCAACTTCCCTCCATAACCATTTCTGTATCAGAAACAACTAGCGTTAACACCATTGTTTTCTTAACCTGTTTTGGTGGTTTAATGCTAAAGTTGTGCTCCAGAAACCCTTCATCTTCTATTGTAACCTGGTCACCATTTTGTTTGATGCTGATATCTTGTATGCCTGGTTCTTCTGCACCTCCCTCAATACCATCTTTAAAAAATATTACCCGAGAATATCCAATTAATTTGCCTTTATTTTCACTTATCAAAATTTCATAAGGTAAATGTAGTTTTACAGAATCTACATACATTTCCCCCTTCCACAAGCCGGTAATATCTTGTACATCCTGAGCTGCAAGCCCTGCTGGCAATAGTAGTATAAGAGTAAAAAAATTAAAGAGTAGTTTCATTTTCATGTAGTAAAATGTTAGCATTGGCTTTTGCATCAACACTTTCACAGGGTATTTTAGTTAATAAATCAACTAAATTCTCCCTGTTTTGTAAACCTTTGTAGTACCATTTATCATAGTAAGTGAGTAAAATGCTAAACGCCTCTTTGTGATTGTTTTCCAGTAAAAAACCAATGGTATTTTTTGTTTCAAGTCCGCCCAATCTTTTTTGAATTCTAATAACAGCATTGATTAGTTTTTCTTTTTCAAATTTTCCGTATTCCTCTGCAATATACTCCAATCGTTTTTTGAAGGGAATATCTAAAAATGCAACTTTACTTGCTCTCATTGTATCCCAAAATGGCATGGGTATTTGTAACTGTCCAATTCGCTGGCTTTCATCTTCTAAATAAATTTCATTAACACTGCTATTGATGTTGTGTAAACTTTCTGCCAATAAATTTTCAAACATCTCCTGTGTTGGTTGCGGTGCTTCTCCTAACGAACCAAAGGCTGACCCTTTGTGATTGCCAAGGCCTTCAAGGTCAACTACGGGTATTCCAATCCGCTTTAATTCGTTTATGATTAGTGTTTTTCCAGATCCGGTATATCCTCCTATTATTTTTAAACGATATTTTTTATCAAATTGATCTCTTACCCATTTTCGATAAGCTTTATAGCCACCTGCAAGTGTATATACCTTAAAGCCGTACAAATCTAATAACCATGCTACACCTGCGCTACGCATACCGCCTCGCCAACAATGAACCAATACTGAATTGGATACAATTGGTTCGCTACCCTTTATTTTTTTGCTTTGTTTTTTTCTTTCTGCCAATAATGATTCTACCTCTTCTACCATTTTTTTCATCTTCACACCAAAAAAATCCAGTCCAAATTTAATGGCAGTTTCCCTGCTTTGTTGTTTGTAAGCGGTGCCAACTACTTTTCTTTCTTCATCGGTAAATAATGGAAGGCTAAACGCACCAGGTATTTGTGCATGAATGTATTCTCCCGGGCTGCGTACATCCAATACAGGATTGGTTTTTGCCAGGTCTAAAAATTGCTCGATGGTTATTTTTTGTATGGCCATTTTATTATAGTAACTATTTTTTGCCGATAACTTTTAAAAGAAAATGCCGTTGAAATTTTCAACGGCAAAAGCTGGGTTTAAAACAATTTTTTTAAAAACTGCTAATATTATTATCCATTCATGCTGGTTAAAAACTCTGCATTATCTTTTGTACCCTTCATATTTTTAAGCAACGTATTTAATGCCTCTTCCGGATTCATATCTGCCATGTGCTTACGTAATACCCACATGCGCTGGAAGGTCTCTTTGTCAAGCAATAAATCATCCCGGCGGGTGCTGGATGCAACGATATCAATAGCAGGATAAATACGTCTGTTAGATAATCTTCTATCCAACTGCAATTCCATATTACCGGTACCTTTAAATTCTTCAAAAATTACTTCATCCATTTTACTGCCTGTATCAACTAGTGCAGTAGCAATAATAGTAAGTGAGCCACCAAATTCTATTTTACGGGCAGCACCAAAAAATTGTTTTGGCTTTTGCATAGCATTTGCTTCTACACCACCACTTAATACCTTACCGCTGGAAGGTGCCACCGTATTGTGTGCTCTTGCCAAACGGGTAATACTATCTAATAGAATAACTACATCATGGCCACATTCTACCAAACGTTTTGCTTTTTGTAAAGCAATGGTAGAAACTTTTACGTGCTTATCTGCTGGTTCATCAAAAGTAGAAGCAATAACCTCGGCCTTTACACTCCGTTCCATATCAGTAACTTCTTCCGGCCTTTCATCTACCAAAACTATCATCAGGTAACATTCCGGATGATTTTCTGCAATGGCATTGGCCAATTCTTTCAGCAACATTGTTTTACCAGTTTTTGGCTGGGCTACAATTAAGCCACGCTGTCCTTTACCAATGGGCGTAAACAGATCCATGATTCTTGTGCTGTAATTACTGGAAGAAGTAGTAAGATTAAGTTTTTCGAAAGGAAACAACGGCGTTAAGTAATCAAATGGAACCCTGTCTCTAACTTCATCCGGACTTTTGCCATTGATGGTTTCTACCTTTAACAGGGCAAAATATTTTTCACCTTCTTTTGGCGGACGAACAGAACCGTAAACTGTATCACCTGTTTTTAACCCAAATAATTTAATTTGAGAGGGAGAAACGTAAATATCATCTGGAGACGAAAGGTAGTTATAATCGCTGCTTCTTAAAAAGCCATAACCATCTGGCATCATTTCCAGTACACCTTCACCCAATATAATTCCATCAAATTCAATATTAAAAACCTGGTTATCCCTTCTTTGCTGGTATTGCTTGGCAGGATATTGATTTTGCGGCGAACTTTCCTGCTGCTGCACTTCCGGCTGCTGTTGTTGTATATCGTCTTCCTCTTGCAATAAGCTAGCTATAGCAGCGGGAATGGTACTTTGCTCACTGGTAATAGGCTGCAAATCTTCTTCATCTTCCAGCTCTATTTTTTTAACTTGCTTCTTTTTTTCAGCAATTGGCTCAGATCTCTTTGCTAGCCTTGGCTCTGGCCGGTTTTCCGTTTTAGGTTTTTCTTTAACTGGCTCTGCCTCTGCATCGGTTGGTTTTACAAGCCGTTTGCGTTTTGGTTTATCGTCAGTAATAGTTTTTGCAGCATCGCTATCAGTAGTTTGCTTACCTAGTATTTTATAAACCAGATCTTGTTTTTCTAATTTTTTATAGTTGGGTATAGCAAGTTGATCTGCAATATCATGCAACTCAGGAACGAGCATATCGTTCAGTTGTAAAATGTCGTACATAAAGTCAATGAAAAGAGTTTTTCAAAAAAGGCTTGTGTTAAATTGAAATTTCCCAAATTATCGGGTGAGAATTTTATTTGATGGAATGTGATTGTCTGTAAGCAATAAACAAAATTGGAGAGACCTAATCAGCAATATTCCAGCACAATATTACGCTGTTTTATTAGAAAACGAAAAATAATTTAATTTAGTACGTTGCATAAACAATTTGTTGCCATTATTTTAACGATTTGTTTCTATAGTTTTAGTATGGTTCAAGTGTATTTTTTTTTAGTTGATATTAAAACTTATGGGGTGAATTTTAAATTGTTGCTCCCCATTTCGTAGGGTGGGTACACCTGCCGGGGTCATAGTTATGTATATCACCAACCAACAGGCACTGCGTAAATTTGTAATGCACAAAACTTACGTAACGCTATTTTGTAAAGTACCACCTGCCTCAAACTCATCAATATTTGAAAGTGTAATCTGTGCAATTTGTGTTAAGGCCTCTTCAGTAAAAAATCCCTGGTGAGAAGTAATTAACACATTTGGAAAACTCAGCAGCCTCAGTATTTCATCATCTTGTATAATATTTTCTGAAAGGTCATTAAAAAATAATTTTTCTTCCTGTTCATATACATCCAATCCTAAATAACCAATACGGCCTGTTTTTAAGCCATTAATTGCAGCGGTAGTATCTATTAATGCTCCACGGCTTGTATTAATGAGCATTACTCCTTCCTTCATCATACCAATGGTTTGTTCATTTATGAGATACTTTGTTTGCTCATTTAATGGGCAATGCAACGAAATGATGTCTGATTGCTCAAACAGATCTACCAGCGGTAAATACGTTATGCCCTTTGATGCTGTTGGCTGGTGCACTATCATATCAAAAGCCAATACTTTACAGCCAAGGCCCAGCATAATGTCGCAAAATATTTGCCCTATTTTTCCGGTACCAATTACACCTACCGTTTTACCATGCAAGTCGAAGCCGGTAAGTCTTTCTAACGAAAAATTGCCTTCTCTTACCCGGTTGTAAGCTTTGTGTGTTTTACGATTAAGCGTTAACATTAGCGCTAGTGCATGTTCGGCAACAGCATAAGGCGAATAGGCAGGTACTCTTACCACTGCTATCCCGTTTTCTTTAGCGGCTGCAAGGTCAACGTTATTAAAGCCGGCGCTTCTTAAAGCTATTAACTGAATTCCTATTCTTTTTAATTCAATAATGGTATTTCGGCTGAGTTTATCATTTACAAATACGCAGATTGCATTACACCCGGCTGCAAGCGTAGCGGTTTGCTTATCGAGCCTTGCTTCAAAATAAATTATTTCATGCGTTGCAACGTATTTATCAAAAAACTGGCGATCGTATGATTTGGTTGAGAAAAATGCAATTTTCATAGCGTAAAGTTATACCTATTGAATAAGTTAGTGGCTTAACATTAAAACAAATACTTAAATGCACAGTCTAAATGTGAACTTTTATATGATTTTGTTTAAAAAATGTTCTAAAATGCCTGGTTGTGCAACGGTTGGGAGCCATAATAAGTCTTTCAACTGCAACATTCGGATTGATACTATGGTACTATCATTTTTTTTGGTACAATAAAAAATGCTGTATAGGTAAAAAGTCTCCTTTGTAACTTAATGTAAAACCATTGGCCTCCATCTCTTTATTGAGTTGCGCTACAGTGGTTTTGTGTAATGCTTTTATGGGTATTGATTCATCTTCGCCTCTATACTCCAACAGCAAAATTTTACCGTTTAATTTTAAAGCTTTTCTTATAGCCTGTAACATTTGCTGAGGGTATTCCAGTTCATGATATACATCTACCATTATTGCAAGGTCAATGGTGTTTTCTGGCAGGTTAGGCGTTGTTTCATTTCCTTTTATAATTTCAACAATAGAATCATTTGCTGCAATTTTATTTTGCTGCAGTATGTTAATCATTTCATCTTGAACTTCTACTGCAAATACTTTTCCCTGTGGTACTTTTCCACTTAGTTTAAAACTGTAATAGCCTGTGCCAGCGCCAATATCTGCAATAACACCCGTAGCAGGAACAACGATTTTTTCTATAGCTAATTTTGTATTCTCTTCTTCGTTTCTTTCATTTCTTTCCAGCCAATTGCTGCCGGATGCACCCATAACATGAGATATTTCTCTGCCCCAATAGTACTTACCTATGCCATCTGCAGATGCTTTGTTGTACGTGTAACCTGTATCGTTATTAGCAGTGTTTGCAACAATTTTTTGCTGCGAATTGCAGGAAGTAAATGAGTTGCTCGCCCAAACCATCACTATAACAATAAAATTTTTCATACCTGCTTAGCTTTTTATTATAATGTTTAATTGGCATTGTTTGTTGGCATTGCAGGTAACTTTTTACTTTTTACCTATAATTATTCGTATTTTTTTTTGATGGCGGTGTTCTTATAATTGAATTGTAAATCGTTGTAGCAACAGTTGCTTCGTTACAATATTTTACACCCGCTAGTTCCCAAACGGGGTTTCTGCGGAATGAATATATGCCAGGCACAACCTGGCACTATTGCTGCACGCTTATTTGTAAATCGCCGTCAATAAATAATATTTATGCCATATTTTTAAATTTACTCAAGCCTGCTAAACAATTTAATAACAATTTACCATTATTTATTAAATTGCTATGCTTTAGGGGGCTGCCACCCAAAATGCCGCTAACTGATACCTGCTCTGTTTTTATCAGTTTTGCAACGCTACTAAAACATTGACCGAAAAATTAATATTGCTAAAAATAAAACGCTTAATATGAAGAAAAGCCTGCTGACTATTGTCCCCTTAATTTCTTATCGTTTTGCCGCTACCACCTGCATACTTTTAAAATCTTTCACCTAATAGATTTATACCCTTTCAACAATAAGTATTAATTTTTCAATGTTATGTG
>JBBQTZ010000096.1:0-15597 GCA_038234405.1 Chitinophagales bacterium | reverse complement strand
CCCCAATTTATCGATCAATCTGCCCGCCCCTAAAAAACCAATGGCGTAACAAACCTGAAAAGCAATTACAATGTTTGCATAATCAGTTTCGGTCCAATTAAACTGTTTGGTTAAATCTGATTTTAAAATACTGATAACGGCTCTGTCGAGGTAATTAATTGTTGTGGCAAAAAAAACCATGGCACAAATTGTCCACCTGTATTTTCCGATTGTTTGTTGCGTCATGTTGTTTTAATTTACAATTTTATTTTAAAACAGAAATTCTACTTTATTAAAGCGTGCAGTTAATTTAAATTTTTTAGGTAGTCAATATTGTCAAGATATTCACTGCTTTCCTTATGGTTAAAAGATAATGTCAAAGAAAGAAAGCTCAGTTTCAAAATTATGCAACGCAATGAAATATAAAATTGACAACGGACTGCAGACGACGGACCACTTATACAAAAGTATTTATAGCTTATTCACTGATTAAAATATCTTGCGAAACATTCAACATTCATATTCTATTCCAGCTCCACATTACTCGCCCCTGCCGCTGCGCCAACCACTTTATTATTTTTATATACTTTGTTGCCGGTCGCATTTCCTTTGCTGCTTTTTTCGACAATATTAAATCCATAGCCATCGGCATATACTTCGCAAATATTATTGCTGAAAATATTATTGTTGCCCCAGCCATTTACTGCACAATGCACCTGGTAACCGTCTTTTAAAATAGAACCAACTTTGTTGTAACCGGTGTTACCTTCAATGAGCGTTCCGTTTCCTTTTACATCCATCCAACTATCAGCACTGTTTGCTCCCGTGATTCCCTCCGCATCAAAGATATTATTTATGATCATGTTTCCGGTGGTGCCTTCTTTTATATCAATACACTCCGCAGTAATACCCGGACCAATTTTATTATTCACAACAATATTAGAGTCACACCTGTCAGCTTTTCCATTAGTGTATTTATACCAATTACTAACTGCCATCCCTATGTAAATTCCTTCGCCGTAATCTGGTATCTTAATACCGGTATTTGTAATGGTGTTATTCTTTAAAATATTATGCGTAGAAAACTGCCGCAGGTGCAAACCTTCTTCTCCTATGTTATAAATCGTCAGACTATCAATAACATTATAATTTGCTTTATCGCACATCAATCCCTTTAAACCATTGGTAATGCTAATACCTTTTATGTGCCAGTAATCTGATTGTAAGTGAAGCACATAGCCAGTTTGGGTAGTATTTCCATCCAGAATAACTTTGTTGCTACCATGCAAAAAAATCGGCTTTGCTTCCGTGCCGTTGTTACCTTCGGGTATTTTAAAATTGCCAATGTAAACACCATCACGTATTACAATCTCATCGCCTGGACGGGCATTTTCCAATGCACTTTTCAATTGACTTTCTGAAGAAACTTTTATTATTCTATCATATATCTTTTCTTCTTTATCAGGAAAGAAAACGGAAAAAATCAGCATTAAACATGTAAAGAAGTTCATCGGCAAATATTTAAAATTGAAAGCTACGCAATGTAATTTCAACTTTACAACGTGAATTAAAAGTTATCCTTTAAACTTGTCAAAAAAACTTTCATGACAGTTTATACCTGCCATGAAAGTTTACAGCGCTTATTCTTTAATAAATATTTTACTAGTTACTTTTTTACCATTGCTGAATATTTCTACAAAGTAAAAACCTGCTTTTAGCTTTTCTACATTTATACTGATGGCAGTAGCATTTACGTTTTGAACCAATACATTTTGCCCCGTCACACTTATAATTTTCAATACAGTATTTTCTGAAAGGCCGCTGATATTTAAATTATTTTTTACAGGGTTAGGGTAAACTGTTATTGCGTTGTCTTTCTCTGATTTTAATAAGATAATACTGCTGTATTCCACACTCCCATTGCTGTTTATCATTTTTATTCTGTAATACAAATTGCCTGAACTGTTATTTACAGTAGCAAAATTGTATTTGTTTATCTGTGTGTTATTTGTAGCATTTACGTTTCCTATTTTCTTAAATAAAACGCCGTCCGTACTTTCTTCCACAACAAAACTGTTAACATTTATTTCGTTCGAAGTAATCCAATTCAGTTTAATATTTCCATTATTTCTGTTTGCAGTGAATGAAATTAATTTTAATGGCAATACCGAAATAGGTGCCAATGCCAATGTAAACGGACTAAAACTACTCAACACATCTGTGGTAACAGTGCCACTGTTTACGGTATTGGCTGGCGCTAAATAATTACCGCCTTCAGATACCCAAGCTGTACCGGTAAAATGTGCCACTAAAACGCCATCATTGTTTGTTGGTGCGTTTGGTATACCAGTAAAAATACTGTTAAGGGTAAGACCAACACTTGCATTTGCACCACTTATTTTTTGTACATCCCAATATTCAGTATTGTTTACAGAGGTTAATGGTGCATCTATTGTATATGTTCCGTAACCTGTATTAAAATACTCAGCCTGGTATTGCGAAATATTTGTGCCTGCAGGTGTAACAATTGCAGGTCTGTATATACCGCCTTTACCAACCGGAAATACGACAGGTGTGGTGGCCGTTGTTCTCCATCTTGCCGGACCGTTTACATAACCGCTGTTGCTTACGCCGGTTACAACTGCAGCACTATCCAGTGTTATTATGTCCGTAGCTGTTGTAGTAATAATGCTATTGTTAAATGCCAAAGTATTATAAACCCTAATTGGGAAATTTAATGTAAGGTTGGCATTTGCAGTTACGCTTCCTGTGTTTAACGCTGCAGAAAAAGGCGTTGTAGTAGCACCATTAAAAACATAGTTAGTCCCAGATTGAAATGATTGCGTTCCTGCAACGATTACACTTCCTGTTGTGGGGTCAAAACCATTTGTATTTGATGTTGTTAATGTAGCACTCTCGCTGAAAAAATTAAACGTTACTCCTGTTGAAGTGGTTAATGCAGGTTGTGAAAGATTAATGACAAGTTGTGAGGTGGAAAATCCAACAACGTTTGTGTTAGCCGTTAATACACCCAAAGTTGGTGATGAAATTATTAACCCCGCATTTCCTAAAAGTGTTCCTGTAACACCCGTGACCAGATAAGAACCTGCAGTTGTATTTCCTGTAACACTTGTTGCGGAACCGTTGACTCTTGATGTAAATGTTCCTGTTCCAGTTATTTGTGAAGACCCACTAAAAGTTAACTTACCAACAATATTAGTTGTTGTGCCAACAGAAATATTTCTATTCAATATTACATCGCTAAAATTAGCAACAGTAAAAGAAGGTATGGTTACAGCACCTGCACCGGAAATTGTTTGTGTAGAATTTCCGCCCATTACAATAATATTTGAACTTCCTACGGGAGCAGTCAGCGTACCGTTTACAGTAAGATTTCCAAGTATAGGTGTGTTGCCGCTGCTATGAACCGTTAGTGTACTTCCAGTGTTTATAGTAAGATTATCAATTTTATAAAATGGACCATCTGCTGTAAAGTTTGCGTTATTTTCTATAAAAATATTACCGTACGTTTTTAAATTGGAAACAGAACCTGCAACTGCTGCAAAATTTGCTCTCACATAAAAATTACTGCCTGGTTGCATGTTGCATGACTGAAAAGTGGATGTCCCCGCCATTGGACTCCGTGTTCCCGTAAAAATAAGATTAGAACCTGCTTGAAACAGAACTCCATTTTGAACACCCTGCCCACTGCTGCCAAAGGGATAAACAACATTAGTAGGAATATTATTTGAATTGAAAATTGATCCGGAAGCAAACACTAATCCATTTGTTGTTTGCGAAGTTATTCTATGTTGACCGGTATTACCTATTGTACATGTTCCTTGCACCAATCCTGTAGCTGTTGACAGCATTGGTATAAAAATACTGCCGTCTGCAATTGGACTGTTAATTGTGAAACTACTACCAGCAGCAATCACTAAATCAGCATCAGCTGTACCATCGCCATTAATTGTTAACGTTCCAGAACCTCCACCACCTGAAGGTCTTTGCATAAATACGCTAGCATTGTTAATCATTTTTAATTGGGCACATGAAATGCCAGTACCACCTAAGGTTGTAGTAATAGCACCTGTAGTTGAAATTACCCCACCAACATTTGAACCATCAATAATTAAAACATCATCGGGCGCAAGTGCAGCACGGTTTGCACCACTACCATCAAGCTGTGTATTCCAGTTTGAATTTGATGTAAAACTTGTTACAGCCGTTCCACCCACCCAATAATATGTTATCGGAGTCAACGCAGCTGCATCTTCTGCAATTGAAAAATCAGAAAATCTAACTGCTTCGTCACGCAAATCTGCAGGGATTGTAACGTTTCTGTAAATACCCCATTTTGGACGAATAAAACTATTGTCTGCTCTTATAGTTGCAATGGCTGCATTGTTATACGCCATTAATATTGACCCATCGCTCACTCTTCTTAAACGAAAAGAATATTTACCGGTTCCAGTTGTTGCCCCTACTGTTATAATTTCTGTTGCTTCAACCCATACATTTTCTATGGAAGAAAGATTAAGCGTTTGCAACGTTGTAGTAGAGCCTGCAGAAGTAGCTACGTATAATAATTCCAATCTGTTGGGCGTACCCTTACGTGGCGTTAGTGTAAACAGTGGATCTGAATCATCTCCATTTACAGGTTTAATCTGATGTATATGCGTAAAAGTTGTAGACGGCTGAAAACCGGTCGGTAATTTAAAACGCCATTTGTAAGTAATTGTTTCGCCGGTTGTACCAAGAAGGTTTGCGGGGGACTGACTATAGGTTTTTATTTCTACTCTTTGCCTGTCTGTAGCGCCGGTAGAAATATCATTATCTTCTACCAGATGCGAATAAAATTCGAAAACATTTTTATTTAGGGTTGCGTCAAAAACCTGTGTAATGTGCTGCCCAAATGCAGGGTGCGTTCCAGTTGGTTGGTCAGGTGCTTCTACTGCATTATAGCCAGGCGCAAGAACGCTGTTTATTAGCGCATAAGTATCGCCGGAGCCAGTTGCATTTAAAGTGGTCTGTGCTTTTACATTAAATATAAAAACATGCAAACAAATTAATAGAGGGATTGTGCGGTAGATATTTTTCATTTATATTATTTTTAAATCTTTGATGAATTTTATTATTGCTTTGTTTAACTCGCTGTTTTTTTCTTTGTCAAATTTGCCGTGAAGCCCACCGGGTATAGTTATAAATTCAGTGGTTACTCCCATATCCAAAAACTTTTTATGCAACTCTACAGACTGCTGGTAAGGCACTGTTGGGTCTGCATCGCCGTGTGCAATAAATGTTGGCGGGCTTTTTTTATCTACATAATAAACAGGCGAAACAGATTTTGCAAATGCCTCGTCTTTTTGTTTATCGCCCAACCATCTGTTGGCAGATTTGCTGGTAACGTTTTTTCCATAAGCCCAATCCCATACATCTGTAATACCATATTTATTAATTATTGCAGCCACTTTTATTGTTTCATTACACGGACAATTGCCGTCAAATCTTTTATCGTTTGCAAGCAGCCCACCCATTAAAGCTAAGTGTCCGCCTGCGCTACCGCCCATTATCACAATTTTATTTACATCTATATTTAAAGCCTTTGCATTTTTTATAAGATAAATTAATGCACACCTTGTATCTTCTACAGCAGCCGGTGCAGTAGCTTGCCCTGTTAGTCTATATTCCATATTTGCAACAGCCATTCCTTCTTTAAAAAAAGAACTGTAACCTGTTTGCGTTTCTTTTACGCCATGGTTCCAACCGCCGCCATGTATGTTTATTACAACTGCTGTTGGCTTACCATTATTTGGTGGTAGGTATAAATCCATTCTCCCATTCCAGTCATTTACTTTTACATACACCACATCAATTTTTGCTGTATATCCCTGTGGGTATGCTACTGGTTTGTAAGTGGTGTCTTCACTTGTATTTTGTGCACTTACAATGGCAGATACACAAAAAAACATTAATACAGATAGGCTTATTCTTTTCATTCTTATCTTTTTTAGTACCCGGGGTTTTGAGGAATAACGAGCTGTGAATTGGTATCTATTTCACGTTGTGGTATTGGCAACAATAATTTTTCTCTTGTTACGAAAGCCTGCAAAGTACCTAGCGGAATAACAGGCCTGTAGTCAGCATAATGTCGTGCAAATTCTTTAGCAATATGGTTCTTTAAAACCTGCTCCGCCGAAATGGTTGTCATGGTGGTATTAAACCGTACAAGATCAAAAAAGCGCTGGTTTTCAAAAGCAAATTCAAAACGTCTTTCATTTGCCAATGCCTCCTCAAACAACGCAACAGTATTTATTGTTGGCGGTAGAATTGCAAGCCCCACTCTGGTTCTTATTTGATTTATTAATGCAATACTTGCGGGCGTAAAATCCTGTGCTTCTGCCTGCATTAAAATAACATCTGCAAAGCGCAAAACCGGCCAGTCACTTTCTCCATCGTTGGGCGTAACAACAGGCGATAAAAACTTTCTTACATACAGTAAGCTTGTAGGCCCAAAGGAAGCCATACCAACCGTTTTTCTGGGATCTATAGGTGCAGGCGCTACACCGTATGCTGTATCAATATCATTTGTAGGATAATTTAAACCAGAGCCCGCACCGGCTATAATTGCAGTACCACTGCCAGATGCGGCAAATAGATTTCCAAAAGCTGAGCCCAACCCTAAGTTGCCGGCTTTATACCGTACGGTAAACATAACCTCACTGTTCATTTCATTTGATACAGAAAAAACATTTGCATAAGTTGCCTGTAATGCGTAGCCGCTGTTTGTAATTATATCCTGTAGTAATGTACCGGCAGCAGTTTTTTTATTTTGTGTTAAATATACTTTTGCAAGCAATCCTTTGGCCACCCAGGCATTTACTCTACCAACAGTAGCAACCGGTGTCTGGTTAAATTTAAATGCGCTTAAATACAATGTTGCATTGGTTAAATCTGCCTCAATAAATTTATATATATCAGCAACCGATGATCTGTTTATTTGTTTGGCAGCTTCTGCAGAAACATTTGTATGAATTAAAAATACACCACCATATAACCTTACCAAATTAAAATAACTGTTCGCCCTTAAAACCATTGCTTCACCGGCATATTGTTTTCTTAGAGAATCAGATATTGGAATGGTGATAGGGTTTAAAGATATAGCGCCAGCACCAGGGTTGTAGGCAACACCTAAATTTTGTAAAACGATGTTGCAATTGCGAATTACAAAATAGGTATTTAACCAGTAATTATATACTGCAGGGTGAGCACTAGAAGGTATAAACTGATCAAGATCACTCAAATCTCTGTTAGTGGTGCTGCTGCTGCCAGGCACGCCCATTTTTGTATTGTCTGTTCGCAGTTCGGTTACCTGCCATTCAAAAAAAGTTGGCTTTTGCAGTGCATTGTAGCAACTTATTAAACCTGTTTGTATTTCGACTGCTGTTTTGTAATAATTTTCTGTTGTTAAATTAGATACAGGTTCTAAATCAATTACTTTTTTACAGGAAATAAAACAAATTGCAGTAATAGAAACGAGTGTTATTATTGATCGCATTGTAATAAGTTTTGAATATTAAAAATTAAAATCTACCCCAAACAAAATAGATCTGTTTACGGGAAATGCTCCCCGCTGGTATCCGTCTAACAATGGTGATGCATAAGCACCGGTGTTGGTTCTGGCTTCGGGGTTTAATCCGATATAATCGCTCGCAAAATGATAATACAAATTTTGAATTGACATATAAAGTCTTGCGCCATTTATTTTTATTTTATTGGCTTTGCTTATTGGGAGCCTATAACCTACAATTACTTCTCTCAATGCAAAATAAGATGCATCAGAAATAATATAATCGCTCTGTGTCCAGGCATTTGTATAGCCATTGGTGAAGTAAGGGGTTTTGCCATCGCCGGGATTGTTAGGACTTATCCAGCGATTAACTGTGTAATCTCCGTTGTATTTTCTTGCCTCATTGTAAAACGCATCGCCGTTTAACATTTTACCGCCCTGTACCCCTTGAAACGTAAAACTTATATCGAGTGCTTTGATATTAAAATTGTTTGTAACGCCCCAGGTAAAATCGGGATAAGGATTTCCAAGAATAGTCCTATCATTTAAGTCAATAATATTATCTCCATTTATATCTTTAAATTTTAAACCACCTGGTGCAAAATAACCCGACAAAGTACTTGTTTGGCCTTTTGCTAATGCGGCATTAATATCAGCTTGCGATAGCCATATACCGTCTGTTTTCAAACCAAAATATTGAATAAGATTTCCGCCAACAATGTTCAGATACCCATCCTGCCTTTCTCCAATATTTATTAATTGCTTTTCGTTACCCAGTTGTAACAATTTATTTCGGGTATGAGCAATATTGCCCGAAGTACTCCATGTAAAATTTTTATTTCGATAATTATTAGTAGTAATCTCTAATTCTACTCCATTGTTTTGTAACCTACCAATATTATTTATTACCAGCGGAACACCGGTAAAAGCTAATGCTGATTGTCGCAGTAATAATTTATCAGTTTTAGACTGATATACATCTAACGCAATCGTGATGGCGTTTTTAAATAAAGAAAGATCTAAACCACCGTTAAAAGAAAAAGTTCTTTCCCAGGTAATGTTGGGGTTTGACTGTATAATACTTGATGACCCTAATCCCTGTGAAGGAGTGCCTGTACCTCCTGTACCTGCACCAATTGGATAATTTGCGGCAAACAATTGATCTCTAAACAAAAAGTCCTCAATATTGTTATTGCCCGTAGCACCATAACTACCTCTTAATTTTAAATTATCCATCCATCTTACAGATTGTAAAAAGTTTTCTTTGCTGGCCAGCCATCCTACAGAAACAGCGGGGAAATAACCCCATTTTTTACCGGGTGCAAATTTTGAACTGCCATCTGCCCTAATGCTTGCAGCTACTAGATATTTGCTTTTATAACTATAATTTAATCTGCTCAGATAAGAATTTAAACCAATGTTATTTATGCCATTAAAACTGGCCAGAGGGTTTTGATCAATAGACAACGCTGTATTAAGACTTGTAATATTATCACTCTGATAATTTAAACCGGTTATTTGCTGGTTCTCTATTTTAGTTTTTTGAGACGTAAACCCAGCCAATACATTAAACGAATGATTTTTAAAATCTTTTACATAATTAAAAGTGTTTTCGTTTAATAAATCTAAAAATATTCTGTCTGTATAAACGCCTCTGCTTACTGCACCTGCAGCAGCAGAATTACTTTTAGCAAAATCAAGTCCTTTTGAACTAATTAAATAAACACTTGCCAATGATTTAAAAACAAGCCCCGGTAAAATGGTATAACTCACATCAGCAGATGATAAAATTCTAAAATCTTTGGAAGTTATTCTCTGCGTTTGCAAAATTGAATATGGTGAGTTATTTAAACTTGAGCTGATGGCAATGGCCGTATTAGCTGGGTTTGTAAAAATGCTTCCATCGGGCATTACGCCACTGTAAGGCAAATCGTTAAAAATACGTGGCTGCCCAAAATCACCCACCTGCACACCTGCATTCACAGGGTTTTGTCTTATAAACGCTACTTGGGCAGCATTTAGCGTTAGCGGCAAATAGGATTGTACCCGTGCAAAATCTGTAAAATTTGCTGATGGTCTTTCTCTTGTAATTAAGGAAGGATTGATATTGATATTTAATTTTGCCTTTCTGCTTAATGTTACGTCCAGTTTACTTCTAATATTAAATCTTTCATACTCGTTGTTCCTAATCATTCCCTGATCATTTTGATAGGCAGTCGAAATATAATATTTTGTTCCACCCTTGCCGCCAGATAGATTTAATTCTATATTTTTTAACTGCGCTGTTCTTAAACCTGCTTCCTGCCAATCCGTTTGCACTCCGCCATTTACGCCTTGCTCTAAAAGGTAGGCGGCTTTTTCCTGTGAAGTTGCAAGGTTGCCTCTGTTATTACGAAAATTATTTAGTTGAGATGTTGTAAAACCCTGTGTGAATGCGGTAGAATCGCTGAACCGCAAGGCTGCCTCCTGGTACAATAAATTTGTATACTCTGAGGTACTCATTATGTCGTATACCTTGTATGGACTTTTTGAACCCCACGACATTTTTAAATTATACTTCGTCTTATCGTTTTTACCACTTTTTGTAGTAACTAAAATAACACCGCTTGCACCACGGGAACCATAAATGGCCGCCGATGCAGCATCTTTTAGTACCTCTACAGATTCCACATCACCCATATTTACAAACGCTAATCCATCTGGCACCGGGTGGCCATCAACCACCACCAATGGCCCTTGCCCTGCATTTACAGAACTTACACCCCGCACCTGTATTTTAGGATCGCTGCCCGCCTCTGATGATGTATTCTGTATCTGTACACCTGCAATTTTCCCTTGCAGTGCCTGGTCCAAACGAGAGACCGGAGATTCATCTAACCGCTCATTTTTATATTTTGAAACCGCACCCGTTACACTCGATTTTTTGATGGCGCCATAACCAATCACCACTACATCTTCGTTTGTTGTCGCAGATAAAACAAGCGACACATTAATAGTTGAATTACCATCAATTGAAACAGTTTGTATATTGTAGCCTACATAAGAAAAAATTAAAGTGCTGGAATTTGTTTTTACAGAAACAGAATAGGTGCCATCACTTTTTGTGTAAGCTCCTCCTTTTTTATCAACCGTAAGTACGTTCACACCTTCAATAGGTTCACCGGTATTTTTGTCTGTTACTTTTCCTGTTATCGTTTTTTGAGCAAATGTTAACCCTGCCAGTAAAAGCAATGGTAACATTAACAACAAACAGCGTATTTTTTTCATAAATTTATTATAATGTCGTTTGATAATTAGTAAACTCAACTATCTCTGTATAAAAATCTGCTTTAGTAAATTCACATTATTGCCTCTTATAACAACTGTATAAACACCAGATGCCAGCATTCCCACCGGTATTAATGTATTGGTAAAACCTACCGGCATAAAAAGATTTTTTCTTGCAACAGGTTGCCCAAAATTGTTATATAAAACTACATCTGCAAGTGCCGGCACATTGCTGTAAACCCTCACATTTAAACTATTGTTACTTATTAAATATGCGCTTAAATATTGTTGATCTGCACCTGTTAACGGCAGAATTGTTAGTCTTCCATTTACATAAATAATATTATAATTGTTGGTTGCAGCACTTTGTGGTGTAAGCACGTAATATCCTGCCGGAGATGTAGTGGTTGCTGTTGTTAAAACTATTGGTGCAGTGGTAAGATTTGCCGCTGTTTCGCCTAATACAAAACCTGTATAAACAAATGTAAATGTTGGATTAGCTGCACCCTGTATTTTAGAAGTATCTGCAACCCGTATCGTAAGATTCGCTTTGTTTACCGTTAATGTTCTTGTAACACTTACTGCAGGAAAATACCCAACCGTACCCGCCTGCGATGCAGTGATATCAGTAGTGCCGGCACCTGTAATGCGAATTGTATTACCAATTATGATGGCTACATTAACATTGCTGCTTGTATAAACGATGGGCGTAACGGAAGCTGTACTCGTGGCTGTTAATGTAACATCTGCATTGCCATAGGTTCTAACAGATAGTGTATTAAAAGTTAGTACGAGTTGTTGGTTTGCCTGCACCGTAAGGGTGCCATTTACATAAGTAATATTATAATTTGCAGCTTGCGCACCTAATACAGTAATTGGGTAAATCCCCGGCAACGAGGCCATAGTTGCTGTTGTTGAAATAGAAGGCTGTGTTAATAACACAGCATTTGTTTCGCCAAGTACAAAACCTGTATAACTAATCGTTAACGGCGGATTAGCAATTGTTTCAAATTTCGTTTTATTGTCTGCAGTTATCGTCAGCGATGCTTTATTTACCGTTAATGTTTGGGTAACACTCGCTGCGGGATAAAAACCATCCGTAGGCTGGCTTGCAGTAATATTTGATGTGCCTGCCCCAACGATGCGGATATTACCGGCAACGATTATGGCCACAGCAAGGTTACTACTTGTATAAGTTATAGGCTGCGCATTTAAACTGCTTGCCCCGCCATTAAAATCCGCATCACCATACGTTTTTACAGGAATGCCATTAAAGATAAACGGATTAACAGGTGGTATGGCACCTACAGCAAAAGCACCAAACGAACTTATGGTTGTAGTGGCATTATTGGTGGTATTGTTTCCTGTACCAGATGGCAATGTATAAGACGAACCTGTGTTGTAAATTATACCAATATCGTCGTTTGGCAATGTAGTAAAGTTTGCACCTTCAAGGGCATTTGTCCAGCCCAGTTGAAGCGTATCATTACCGGAGCCTGAAAGCCTGTTAATATTCCAAACAGCATTTACTACCCTCAATTTTTGTTGCGCTGTAAGCGGTGTGCCTGTTATATTTCCGTCAGTAGTGATGCCTTCAAAAACGGCAGCAGTAAAGCTGGACTGGGTAGTTGGTGTAATGGTTACAGGCAAATAATTTGTAGCTGTACCAATGGGTAATGTTATGGCAGTTAAAGCACCATCGTACTGAACAATACTTTGATCCCCATTTGTTGCATTGTAGCTGGTAACGATATAATTTGAGTTGTTGAATATTCCATTAATATATGCTCCGGTATTAATTCTAACGGTATCTAAAACCCGTAATGTATACTTATTGTTAATGGTAAGTCTATTAAAAACAGATGTTGAAAAATTCGGTGTAACTGCAGCATTAATTTCTATAAAACTTGCGTTGATGCGGGTATTGGTACTGCCTGAAGAAATACCAAACGGTTTAGTGGTTGCACCATTAATGATATAACCGGTACCAGATTGAAATGATTTTGTACCTGTAACAACCACGCTCCCCGTTAATGAATCAAGGCCATTTGCATTTGCTGTAACAAGTGTTGCCGTATCGCTAAAGAAAGTAAATGTACTGCCCGTCGTTGTTGTAGCCGCAGGTTTTGATAAATTGATAATAATATTTGTTGTGGAAAAACCTACAGCATTTGTATTAGCAGAAAGCCCTGCGCCACTTACTGCAAGCCCTACATTGCCAGCTAATGCGCCAACAACACCCGTAATTTGATAAGAACCTGCAGTAGTATTTCCAACTACCGTAACGGCACTGCCATTAACCCGGGATGTAAAAGTGCCCGTTCCATTTATTTGATTGGCAACTCCAAAATTTATTTTGCCTACCATATTGCAGATGGTGCCCACCGTTACGGATTTTGATAAAGTAACGTCGCTGTAATTAGCAATAGTAAGCGAAGGGATATTGATGGTGCCTGTTCCCGAAATTGTTTGCGGAACACTTCCACCCATTACAAGAATATTAGAACTAGCAGCGGGTGCCGTTAAAGATCCATTCACAATTAAATTACCCAATAGAGGTGTATTGCCGCTGGTATGGGTTATAAAAGATGAGCCGCTTTCAATATTTAAATTATCTACTTTATACAAAGGTCCATCAGACGTAAAAGTGGAACTGTTTTGTATAAAAACATTTCCATACGTTTTTAAATTGGCAAAAGATCCACCTGCACTGGAAACCTTCGTTTTAAAATAGGTATTACTTCCCGGCAGCATGTTGCATGACTGGAAAGTAGACGTGCCGCCCATGGGACTGCGTGTACCGGTAACATTTAATGTAGCACCACTTTGAAAGACCACGCCATTTTGTACACCCTGTGTACCACTGCCAAAAGGATATGCAGCAGTAGTTGGAATACCATCTGAATTAAAAACAGCAGTGCCGGTAAATACCAATCCGTTGGTAGTTTGTGAGGTAAGGCGATGTGTACCTGTGTTAGCCATTGTAATGGTACCACCTATTAAACCGGTAGCTCCTGCTAACATTGCGGTTATAATATTACCATCTGCCAATGCATTATTTATAGTGAGTGAGCAGCCTGCGTTTACAACAAGGTCGTCTGCATTGGTAGCATCACCATTTACCGAAAGTGTTGCTGTACCACCGGCTGTTCTCGTAAAAAATAAGGAAGCGTTATTTAACAGCAGCAATTGTGCAAAAGTGTTAGAGGTAAGGGTTACTGTAACAGCACCTGTTGTAGGTACGGCACCTCCAATATTTGTCCCGCTAAAAATAAGCATGTCTGTAGGGTCAGCTAATGGTCTTGAGTTGCCGCTTCCATCCTGTGCGGTGTTCCAATTAATGTTTGCAGTAAATGATGTGGGGCCAGTACCGCCAACCCAAAAATAAGTTGTTTGCCCGTACAAACTTGTAATGGCAAAAACAAGCGTTAAACAGAGTAATATTTTTTTCATAACAACAAATAATTAATCGTTGTAGTTAATTGTTGAATGTGTTTAATTGAACACATTAATTTACCTTATAAAATCTTCTCTTATTAAGCGAAAATATTTATTAAATCGCCTGCTTTACACCTCACCTCACTTTATATTACATTCGGTGTATTTCATAACATGTAACCGACTTTCAAAACCTTTTACAATTTTTTTCAGCTTTAAATGCGCTATGTTGTAAATCAATATTTGACAGCAACCGAATTCGCAATTTGTTAGTTTTGTCAGCAGGCATTTTTTTAAAAGCTGCAGTACAAGCTGTACAATTGTATTTGTCCGTACCATATACCAACAATGGAATGGCCTCATCAAAATCAAACTTCTTAATTTCTTGCCCCGTCCATTTTTTTTCCTGTGTTAAATAAGGTTGCAGTGCATAAAATGCTTTGCTTAAAGATTTGCCGGAAGTGCTTGTGTAATTAAACAAATCAATACCGGTAGGTTTAGCCATTTGTGCAATCATAAATAACGGCTCCACAACAAATACTGTGTAGTGCAACGAATTGGTTCTTTCGAGTTCAGCGGGGAAATTTCCATTATCATCCATTTGCTTATCTAAACGTGTTTGCACATGTAAAACAATTTTCTTTGCTACATCCTTTTGGCCGGTGAATAAGGAAAACGACAATCTTTGTGCGTCATACCAAACGCCATGGTTGTTTTTAGCATTCATTTCATCCATCCCATTCTTACTGGTTTGCATCCAGTTTAAAAAATCGGTGAACCATTGTACCATTCCACGCTGGTCTGCTGCCGACCAGCTTTTTGAACTGTTTAAAAAGCCGATTCCTTCTACTACTTTAATCAAGTGCCTTGTGTCAATAAGTCCTGCGCCCCGTCCATCATTTATGCCTTTCATAGCCTGGGCATAATTAAGATTTGGATTCATGCGGGTATCCTTGTCCAGAAACCAAACCCTTATTAACTGTGCAGCATGGTCTGCGTATTTGTTATTGCCAGAAAAATAATATGCTAATGCTAAAGTATTTACAGCTTCACATAGTTTGGGTAAATATTCCTTGTCTTTATAGTCTTTCACCTCTGGATTTGTTTCTCCATCTTTTCTCAAATAAGGAAGACCATTTGGTTTAGAAGGGTCAGGCCAAAAATAAGGGGCAAGGCTCATGTAATCATGTTTATCGCCGCTTGGAGGTTTGTTTGTTTTCTCCATCACACTCATAGGCTTTAAGTTTAAAGCCTTGTCTGCGTCTTTCAATAGTTGTTTGTAAGCCGCACACAGTAATAAATCGTTTGCTTTTATTTTAGACTTGTTAGCAGAAAGTATGGCT
>JBBQTZ010000095.1:0-15637 GCA_038234405.1 Chitinophagales bacterium | reverse complement strand
CGGTGGTAATCATTCTGTTACAAGGCTGGTGTATATGGCCACAAAGCACATAATCGTATCCTTTTTTAATGGCTATTTCTGCTGCAGTTTCTTCAAAACTGTTTATGTATTTGACAGCACCCTTTACGGAATTTTTTATTTTTTTTGAAAGTGAAATACGGCCTTTGCCACATTTTTTGCTCAGGTAGTTAATAAATGCATTGATGTAAATAAGCATATTGTACCCCACAGCCCCAAGCTTTGCCAGCCACTTACTGTACTTCATGGTTACATCAAACACATCTCCATGAAAAACCCAACTGCGTTTATTATTACCATGATGGATAACGATTTTGTTTACAATATGAAAATCGCCAATGGAAAAGTTTTCAAAACGACGAAGCATTTCATCATGATTGCCCGTAACGTAATAAACCTTTACGCCCCGGCTTAGCATACTGGTAATTTGTTTTATAACCTGCATGTGGCCGGGCGGCCAATATTTTTTACTAAACTGCCAAATATCTATAATATCACCATTGAGTATAAGGGTTGCAGGGTCTATGGTGGATAAATAGCGTGAGAGCTCGTTTGCACGGCATCCATAAGTACCCAGGTGAACATCAGAGATGATGGCAACCTCCAGTTTTCTTTTTTCCAATAGGTTAATGTTTACTGCAAGGTTCAAAAAGCAATGTTTTTAAATTGTAAACATTATGTTACCATAACATAAACAATTTTATTACTGCTTGTTTTTATTTTAATTGCTACAAAAGAAAAGCTGAAAAAAAGATGCTGTTAATTCTGCATTAATAATTTATTACGCAAGTTTATTCAGCAATACTGCCAATGTGTTTTTTAGTAAAACCAATCCATTGCAGTTTAAATGGCAGGCAGGTTTTAGAATGCAATTCAGAAAAGTGCTGCAGGTTATTTTTGGAATAAAGATTTACAAACTATTTGTTGGTAATTTTTTTATAGATGCTCAACTGTGCAGCAGAAAGCCAAAATAAATTTGCTACGCTAAAATCCGGGATGAAATAATCAACAAAAAAGTGTTAGTATAAAATATTTACTTACTGTTTGTAGATATTTAGCGAATCAAAAAAGCTATTGTCAGCAGAATTGTTTTCCTTTATGGTAACAATCATTCTATCATGCCCCAATTAACCAAAGTTTGAACCACCGCCGCAATACCATCCTGCTCATTCTGATGGCAACTTTAGTAAGGTGTATTATTGCTTTTACAACCGAGCTTGGCAACGATGAAGTGTATTATCGCTTATATGCTAATCCATTGCAGTGGAATTATTTTGATCATCCGCCAATGGTTGGTTGGCTTATCAGGCTATCTACTTTTAATTTACTGGCAGATACGGCATTTACTATTCGCTTGGGTGCTATACTTTGCGGGGCATTGGCTACATGGATAATGTACCTGTGTGGCAAAAGGCTAAATGGAGCTTATGCCGGTTTTTTATCTGCACTATTATACACTTCGTCTATTTACGGAAGTATTATTGCGGGAATATTTATTTTGCCTGATTCGCCTCAAATGGTTTGCTGGATAGCCGCCTTGTATTTACTCATAAAAATAACCGAATCTAAAATACTTACTAACAAAAGTGTAAATAATATTTTGCTATTTGGTATTGTTACGGGCATTGGAATGCTTTGTAAAATACACACTATATTTTTGTGGTTTGGCCTTGGGCTTTTTGTGTTGATTTATAACAAGGCATGGTTAAATCATTGGGTATTGTATGTTTCGGCAGGTATTACAGTTTTATTTTTTGTGCCAGTTATCTGGTGGAATATTCAAAACAATTTTATCACTTTTCTTTTTCATGGCAAAAGGGTAGATGTAGCTTCAGGTGGGCTGGATATTGAAGGAGCGCTCACTTTTATTGGTGGCCAGGTACTCTATTGTAACCCCATCATTTTCTTTGTAATTCTATATGCACTTTGGCACCGTCACTATGGTATACGACAACACCAGAAAAAAATACTATTGCTGGTAGCATTGCCATTAATTGGGTTGGCTACAGCAGTTTCTTTATTTAAAAATTTATTACCGCATTGGACAGGGCCGGCTTACGCTTCTCTTATCCTGCTAACAGCTTCTTATTTTGCCACCAAAAAAATAGCTGAATCCGATAGTAAACGTTTGGTGCCTTTATCTATTAAATTTGGCCTTGGTTTTATATTGGTAGTGGTTGCAGCCGGTATTGCTGTAATAAATTATTTTCCCGGCACCCTGGGCAGTAAGGAGCTTATAAAAAAAGGCGATGGCGATTTTACGCTTGATATGTTTGGCTGGAAAAAAATGGCTGTTTCTTTTGATAGTATCTATCATAGTACCCATAGTAAAAATGTGGCGGCTTCCAATACCTTGATTTTATCTAACAAATGGTTTCCTGCAGCTCATATTGATTTTTATATTGGTATGCCCCTGGGTTTGCAAACAATTGCTTTGGGTTCAATAGAAGATATTCATCAATACCAATGGCTCAATCAGCAAAGGGGAAAGCTTGCAGATAGTACAGATTTGTACATAATTATACCATCTAACTACTTTACTGATATTGCTAAAATGCCCATTGTAAAAAACAGCTTGCCAGTAAGCACCGATACTATTTACCAAAGCAGGGGCGGCAGGCAAGCGAGAAGATTTTATGTGTATTATTTTAAAAAGGATAAATACAATTATAACAGCGCTGTGGGGTTTTAATCTTTTTTACTTTGCAGTGTAAAACCAAAGGTACTGCCTACATCTAACGTGCTACGTACATGTATGGCCTGGCTATGCGCCTCAATTATATGCTTGCAAATAGATAAACCCAATCCACTGCCACCTACTTTGCGGCTTCGGGCAGTATCAGTTCTATAAAAGCGCTCAAATATTCTGCTAAGGTGTTCTTCGCCAATTCCAAAGCCATCATCACTAATTTCAATCAGTATTTTTTTGCTGTCAATTCTATAAACACTTGCATCTATTTTTCCATTTTGTTTGCCGTACTTAATTGCGTTTTCTATTAAATTGATAAATACCTGCCGTATTTTTTCTTTATCTGCAAATACTACTAATGGTACTTCGCAGCCTTTTTTAATCATTAGTTTTATTTGTTTTACCTCTGCCTGTAAGGCAAGCGATTCAAAAACATCTTTTACTAAATCTTGCACCACAAAGTTTTCTAAATACAATAATTGTTCGCCTGCTTCCAGTTTAGATATTTCATCTAAATCATCTACAAGGTTTACCAGCCTGTCTATATTACGAGCGGTGCTGGCTAAAAATTTTTTATTTACAGCAGGGTTTTCTAAGGCACCGTTAATTAAAGTATCTACATAGCCTTGTATGGCAAAAATGGGAGTTTTAAGCTCATGCGATAAGTTTTGAAGAAACTCTTTTCTGTAAGCTTCATTTTGCTGTAGTATTTCTATTTGATCTTTTTTTCGCTTACCCCAGTTTTCTACATCAATTCTTACTTCATCAATACTTTTTTGGGGTAAAATATTTCTGTAATAAAACTCTTCCCGCTTGCTGGCCTTTGTTTGATAAATGAGTTTGTAAATGAGCTTTATTTTGCGGTACACAAACTGCTGTACCATAAATAGAATAAGCCTGTACGTCCCCAAAAAAATTACGCCTAATGCAATAGCAGCTATTATCCACGAAGGTTGAAAATAATAAAAAACAATGCTGATGGGGAGAGCAATAATTATGGCAGTAAGGGCAGATAACTGCTGTGGGTTTAGGTTTTTTGCAGACAGCATTATGGTATATGATCAGTAATAAAATAAGTTGCAACACTAAGTTACACTCTTCCCGGGTTTAAGGGTACTTTATCCTGTATTATAGTTCAAATTTATAGCCAACTCCTTTTACGGTAGTAATACAGTCTAAATCTAATTTTTGGCGTATTTTTCTAATGTGTACATCAATGGTGCGGTCGCCTACTATTACTTCGGTACCCCATACCTGGTTTAAAATTTCGTTGCGTAAAAAAACTTTGTTGGGCTTAGATGCAAGTAAAGCCAATAATTCAAATTCTTTGCGGGCAAGTATTATCTCAGTTCCTTTATAAATGATGATGTATTTTTCTCTATCAATTACCAGGTCGCCCAGCTTTATCAGGCCAGCATTATCTTTATTAATTCTTCTGCAGAGTGCATTTACTTTACTCAACAGTACTTTGGGCCTTATTGGTTTAGATAAATAATCATCAGCCCCGGATTCTAAGCCCTTCACTTCTGAACTATCATCGCTTAAAGCCGATAAAAATATGATCAATGTATCTTTAAAAGCAGGCTGCAACCTAAGAATACTGCAAACATCAATGCCGCTTTTACCGGGCATCATCACATCTAATATAATAAGATCTGGCTGGTGCTTTTTTGCTAACTCTATGGCTTCATCACCATTTTTGGCTGTAATAACCTCATAGCCTTCCGATTGAAGATTAAACTGGATAATCTCAAGAATATCCGGCTCGTCATCAGCAATTAAAATTTTTTTAACAGTACTCATATATAATTTGCAGCGCAAAAGTAGTCTATGTACTTGTCACACAGTAAGTTTTAGGCACCGTACTGTATTATTAAATTGTTAACCAACTATACTATGGCTTTGTTAATTGGTGTAATAAAGCTGATACAAATGAATGAGCATAGCCTAAATTTGTAAACTTTACATGGTAATTTAATTATGAAAAAATTTTTACTGTATTTTTTTGCCCTTCCTGGCTACTGTAATCTGTACGCACAGTGTGAGCAGTTAACTATTCCTTTTCAGCGGGTTCGTTTTTACGATAGAATTAAGGAGGAGCAGCATAAATGTGATCAGTTAGATGGCAAAGCAGATAGTAGTATAGCAGTTGGCACCAATAATGAAGTTAACATTCAGGTAACCGATGCACTGTACCGTAAAATTGCAAATATTCTTTGCTTTATTGAAACTGATGCAAGAATAGCTTCTAATAACGACAAAATACGGCAGCTTAATTTTGTAGAAGAAATTGTTAGATCGTTTCGAATTAACTGGAAATCTCAAAAAATTAATCCTGCTTATGCTCCCTTACTAATAGATAATTTTGAAAAAATACTAAAGGCAAATTTAGATAGCCAAAATATGGCGCCACTTATTTTAGCGGTACCTTACGAGGTAGGACTCATTACAACCGAAATTTTTAATACCAACATCGGTTACCCCGAAAGTAAAAAAATACTTTTTGTAAAATACTGTACATTAAACCCCGGAAAAATTTTAAGTGTAATAAGGCCTTTTGCTAAAGAGCCTTTTGCAGATAGCCTTATAGTATTGGCTTGCATCAATAATCCAAAGCAGTTATATGATTACGCATCGTCGCCAACTTCACCGGAAGCAAAGCTAATAAGGCGTAATGCAAACCCAATGGTAAAAGCAATTGCACAACTTGCACAAACGCCCAATGCACTTTTGTATTATCCTTTTTTAGATGATATTTTAAGCGGCAAGCAGTTTGTAGATAGTATTAAAAATATTATAGGTGAAGGTGAAAAAGAAACTGACAGCGTTGGTTATTTTAAGCTATTGGTAAAAACAGAAATTGACTATTACGGCAGGCTCATAAAAAAAGATACACCTATTGCAATGTTTGGCACCAATGGATTAAGGGATATGCTTCAACGGAAAGCTATCCGGCATTTTATTACACCTATTAACGAGCTGCATGAGCAAAACAATATTGCCATCCGGATGAGAGCGATAGAACCACTTTCAGCAGAAGAATTGTATATGATGATTGTAATGGGAGAAAATGACATTTACACCTCTAGCTACAAACATAGTTTTAGCAGGCTTATTCAGTTGATGGGCGCAAGGCCACGATCAGATAAATTATTGATGAACGTTAATATGGACTTCTTTAAAAAGTTTATTAAAATGGCTGCCAATTATAACCAGCTTGATACGTTGCTTAAAATGATGCCGGATGAAAATGCTATTATACTGATGAAAGCCTTTGTTGCCAACCTCGATGTAGGCGAAAATTTAGAAGATGCGGTTGATGTTGCAGATAGTTACAGTAGCATCAGCAATAAACAATTACTGCAAAATATGCTGCAAAATGTAACAGCAAACGAGCAAAAAAGTATAGATGAAAACAACACAAGAGGAAAAACAATTTATGGGTTATTAAAACTCATATTTAAATCTGCTGATAACAATACCATCGATCTTACCAGCGAAATTGGCATACCCTCTATTTATTCTTTAAACAATAAGTACATTAGCGACGATAGCGGACGTATAATACAGCAGGTATTTTTTTATGGAGATGATGATGGCAAAATTTTTTTTCCTGCATTTGTAAATTCTTTTAACGTAAAAGATTGGAAAATAACCAAAAAGAAAGAATGGGTTGAGATAAAATCGCTTAAAGGTAAAAAAGTTTGGATATACGCCAACCTGCCTTTGGATAGTGATAAAAATTTGGACGATACCGCACAAGCACACCTGCAACTCTATTTAAGAAAGAATGATTTAGGTGTATCTGTAGTGGTACACCGTGGGCATAGCTATTGGCTACCCCGTACTATTGCACATTTAGATGCTAACGCTAAGGTTATTTTACTTGGCTCTTGCGGGGGCTACAAAAACCTGAGCGAAATATTAGAGATAAGTCCGGATGCTCATATAATTTCTACCAAAGAAATTGGCAAGGGCGATATTAATAAGCCAATCATTAATTACCTTAATCAGTCATTTATGTCGGGTAAAATGTTGGTTTGGAAAGATATGTGGGCAGCTCTCTCCAAAATATTTTATACAGACGCTAATAAGGCTATGAGAGAAAGTTGGGACGATTATATACCTCCCTATAAGAACCTGGGCGCAATTTTTATTAAAGCATATAATAAGCAGATGGAGAAGGAGTAAGAAAATGATAAACAGGTAATAGGTTAAACTCAACGGTTGCAATTGAAAAGCGTACAGAGGTTTTTAACTGCAACAGGTGGATTAAAACCAACAAAAAAAAATGCATTTTAAATTAGCGCAGCGCCTTGTGTTTATTAATTACAACAACTATAGCCTGTACTTTGGTGTTTCCACCTGCACAAAATGGGAGCTACCATTTTAAATGCACCAACAAAAAAACCAACGTAATTGAATGAGCGATAAAAAACCCATAAAAAAAATATTTAATTTTTCTCTGTTACGGAGGGTATTTCAATTTGCAGCGCCCTATAAAAATAAATTTTATTGGTCCTTATTTTTAACTGTTTTTTTAGCCATTATTTCTCCCATACGGCCGTGGCTAATACAGGTTACCATTAATAAAGGGTTGCAACCCACAGCAGATTTTTGGTGGTTACATGGGGCGGCATCTGTTATTATTGGCATTACCATTATACAGGTTGTATTATTGTTAATAGAATCAATTTGCAGATTTGTATTTAGTTTTTTTACTGCATCACTTGGGCAAAGTGTTGTAAAAGATATGCGGGTTGCTACCTATAAAAAAGTTATCAATCTCAACCTTTCACAGTTTGATAAAACCCCTATTGGTACACTTACTACCCGTACTATCAACGATATAGAATCTATCAACGATATTTTTAGCGATGGCCTTATTCCTATTATTGCAGATTTACTGTCTATTGTTGCTGTGCTTAGTTTTATGATTTATGTAGATTGGAAGCTAACGCTTATATGCCTTGCCCCTTTTCCTGTGTTAATTGTTGCTACTTATTATTTTAAAGAAAGTGTAAACAGATCTTTTATAAGGGTACGTAATGCAGTGTCTGCATTAAATGCCTTTGTGCAGGAGCATATTACTGGTATGGCTGTGGTGCAGGCTTTTGCAGCAGAAACCCGGGAGTTTAACAAGTTTAGTGCTATTAATAAAGAACACCGCAATGCAAATGTGAATAGCATACTTGCCTACTCTGTTTTTTTTCCGATGGTAGAATTGATATTAGCTATTTCGCTTGGTTTATTGGTATGGTGGGCAGGCGGCAGGCAGCAAACGGAAGCTGCTGGAAATATTACTGCGTTTATTCTTTGCCTCAATTTATTGTTTCGTCCGTTAAGGGTAATTGCAGATAAATTTAATGTACTTCAAATGGGGATGATTGCAAGCGAACGGGTTTTTACCGTTTTAGATAATAAAGATAGTGCTGTAAATGATGGTAAACTCCATCCCACAAAAATGAAAGGCAATATTATTTTCGATAAGGTTTGGTTTTCATACATTGAAGCAGATTATGTGCTTAAGGATATTTCATTCAGCATAAATGAAGGTGAAACTTTGGCTATAGTTGGCAATACGGGCAGCGGGAAAACTTCTATAATCAGCCTGCTCAACCGGCTTTATCATGTTCAAAAGGGCAGCATTAGTATAGATGGAGAAAATATTGATGCATTTGAGCTACACTACCTGCGAAGTAAAATAGCTGTGGTATTGCAGGATGTATTTTTATTTAGCGGCTCCGTGTATGATAATGTTACACTGCGAAACACCGATATAAAAAAAGAAGAAGTGATAGCCGCAGCCAAAATGATTGGCATACATGATTTTATTATGCAACTGCCGGGTGGGTATGATTATAATGTGATGGAAAGAGGTGCTACTTTATCTCTTGGGCAGCGGCAACTGTTGTCTTTTGTAAGAGCCTTACTCTACAATCCTTCTATACTTATTTTAGATGAAGCAACCTCATCAGTAGATACAGAAAGTGAACAACTAATACAGCAGGCGATAGATAAATTGATTGCAGGGCGCACCTCTATCGTTATAGCACATCGGTTAAGCACCATCCGCAAAGCCACTAAAATAATGGTACTCGAAAAAGGTATTATTAAAGAAATTGGCAGTCATGATGAATTGATAGCTGCCAAAGGAGCCTATTATCAATTGCATAAAATGCAGTTTGAAAAACAAACTATTATAGCCTGATAAAATGAACCAGTTTTTTGTAAATTGCCTCTATGAATATAAATGATGAAAAAGAAAACTTCCCAACTCCTGAGGAATTATATCAAATTGATTGTACTGCATGCTTCCAAAAAGCAGAAACAAACTTACTTATAGAAGCACTTAAAAAGTCTGATACGGAAAGGTTTATGATGGCAACAAAGCTTTATAAAACAAGTATGATGCTTAAAAATGCTACAATAATACATCAATCTTTTAAAGCCAAAGTGTAAGCGGGTGCATCCCAAATGGTCGCTCCTGATTTCGTTCGGTGACGGCACCGAACGAGGCCTAAAAGCTTTATAAAATAAGTATGCTGCTCAAAAACGCTACAATAATACATCAACCTTTTAAACCCAGGGTGTAAGCAATAGATATTTTTGATGAAGATATTATCCGCTTTTGGAAGGCTGTATCTACAAATTGTGTAAAATACATACTGTTGGGTGGTTATGCTGTTAATCTCCATGGGGATCAGCGCTTTACCGCAGATATGGATAGTTAGATCGGCGATACAAAAAAAATAGAGCACTACCAGGAAAAGCGTTTTTGGAGTATGAAATGGGAGACTATTATATGCTGGAATCCATGCAAATAGTACCAGGATGGACCGATTTCAGATTAAACAACGACCTCAAATTGGATTTACTTATAAAAATGAAAGTACCAGAAGGTTATTCGTTTAATGAATACCTGCAATTCAGTACGATCGCAACTATTGAGGGTGTAAATATTCCATTTCTTCCTATAAATCAACTTGTTTTAAATAAAAAGGCAGTCAACACGCCTAAAGATCAACTTGATGTAACCGAATTAGAAAAAATTATCCGGTTGAGAAAAGAAATGGGGCTTGATTAATTTTCCTCAATAATTTCTCTATTATCACTTTAACATTTACTTTGTAAACCCCTATCTTTGCGCCAAATTTAAGGGATACCATGGCATTTAAAAGCATCAAAACTATACTGGTAGCGGTTTTCAGCCTTTTCAACTTACTTATTTCTACAGTAGCAACTGCACAGGAGCAACATCCAACGGAGGCAGGTGCAGGGCACATTGTTACGGAAGAAAAGCTTGATCCGGCAAAAATTATTTTAGACCACATTAAAGATGCCCATGAATTTCACTTTTTTACTATTGAAAACAAGGAAAACCCGCATGAGTCTTTCCATGCTTCCATACCACTTCCTGTAATACTATATTCTCCTTCAAAAGGTATTTCTATGTTTTCTTCTTCTAAATTTGGCCACAATGCAGAAGAGGAGCACAATGGGTACAAGTTTAATGAAAACAAAGAAATTGTAGCTGTTGATGGTTCGGTAGTGTACGATTTCTCTATGACCAAGAACGTAGTACAAATGATTATAGCATTGGCTCTACTTTGCTTTTTGATGATTAGTATTGCCAACAAATACAAAAAGGGGGAGGGCGTAACAACGGCACCCAAAGGCTGGCAAAATGCTATTGAGCCAGTTATTACTTTTGTACGGGATGATGTTGCCAAGCCAAATCTTGGAAAAAAATGGGCACAATACATGCCTTATCTGCTTACCGTATTCTTCTTTATTTTAATCAATAATATTTTTGGTTTAGTGCCAGGTTTAGCTAATGTAACCGGCAATACAGCGTTTACTGCTGTGCTTGGTATTATTTCTTTGGTTGTTATTATGGCAAGCACTAACGGCCATTTTTGGGGGCATATCTTTTGGCCTCCGGGTGTACCATTTGCTGTAAAAGTAATTTTAATACCAGTAGAATTGGCAGGCGCAGTATTAATTAAGCCAGCAGCCCTCATCATTCGTTTATTTGCCAATATGGTTGCCGGGCATATTATTATCTTGAGCTTTATCAGCTTGATATTTATTTTTGGAGCTATGAGCAAAGTTGCAGGTTGGAGTTTTTCACCCATCTCAATCTTATTCACTGTTTTTATTTACTTTATCGAAATTTTAGTTGCCTTTATACAAGCATTCATCTTCACTAACTTAACGGCTGTTTTTATTGGGCAGGCTTTTGAAAGTGAAAACCATGCGGAGGCACACCATTAATAATCGCTTTTTTTAATCAACAAAAACTAGTATCATGACATTGATGACTTTGTTAACAGAGGTTGGATTTTCTCACATGGGTGGAGCAATTGGTGCAGGCCTTGCTGCGATTGGTGCCGGTATCGGTATTGGTCAAATTGGTAAAGGTGCTGTAGAAGCAATTGCCCGTCAGCCGGAAGCGTCTAACGACATTCGTGCTAACATGATCCTGACTGCTGCATTTGTAGAGGGTGTTGCCCTTTTTGCAGTAATCGCCGGGTTATTGGCTGTATTGAAAGCCTAATTAGCAACCTATTTTACTGTATCCAAAGCAAAGGGCGGAGGATACAGTAATTTTATTTTTGCAAAGTAAAATGGGCGTAACAACTTAATAATGCTCCCTGGTTTTTATTTAAAATAGAGAAATTTTAAAATTTTCAAATTAACGCATAATGGATTTATTATTACCACACCTCGGTTTAATTGTTTGGACTTTATTGGCTTTCCTTATTGTATTCTTTATTTTAAAGAAGTTTGCATGGAAGCCAATTTTAAAATCATTAGGCGAAAGAGAAGATAATATTGCCAATTCTATTGCATCTGCAGAAAGGATAAAGCTGGAAATGGCTCAGTTGAAAAATGACAATGAAACTTTGTTGGTAAAAGCCCGTGAAGAAAGAGCACAGATGCTGAAAGAAGCAAAAGACATTAAAGATAAAATGATACACGACGCCAAAGAACAGGCAAAAGAAGCAGCCGCTAAAATTGTAGCAGATGCACATGCAAGTATCAATCAGCAAAAAATGGCAGCTATTACCGACCTTAAAAACCAGGTAGGTAAATTGGTTATTGAAGTGAGTGAAAAAGTTTTGCGCCGTGAATTGAGTGATAAACCAGCGCAGGAAATTTTTATTAAAAAATTAGCTGAAGAAGCCAAATTTAACTAGCCTGTTTGTAATTAGCTAATTCACAACCGGCAGTAGATCTAACCCGTCAATTTAGCGCATCAGCAAAATAGCACATAAAGAAATATGCACAACCCACGTTTAGCCACTCGTTACGCAAAAAGTATTATTGATTTGTCTGTAGAGCAAAATCAATTGGAGTTTGTGTACAATGACATGAAGTTAATAACAAGGTTATGTAAAAGCAATCCGGATTTTGTTGCAGTACTACGTAGTCCAATTATTAAATCAGAGAAAAAAGGAAAGATTGTATCTGCTGTTGTTAGTAAGCAAATAGGTAAAATTGCAGATGGTTTTATTACCCTGCTGATAAAAAAAGGCAGAGAATCTAATTTGCCTGAAATTGCTGCTGCATTTGTAGATCAATACAATAAAATTAACGGAATAAGCAAAGTAAAAATTACTACTGCCGCTGCAATAAGTGAAGAAATTAAAAATGTTATTATTGCCAATGTAACTGCGGGTGGCAATATTAAAATTGAATTAGAAACAGTTATTAACCAATCATTGATTGGAGGGTTTGTGCTGGAAACAGAAGGTAATTTGGTAGATGCAAGTATTTTAAGAGATTTAAAAGATATTAAAAAACAGTTTTTAAACAACGACTACATCCATCAAATACGATAGTAATTACGCAGGATGTTGATAGAGAATATATCTGCAGGCAGGTGCATAATCTAACAAAATGGTATAAATACAATTTAAAAGAGCAGCAATGCTACCTATAAATAATTAATGCTTTTTTAAAGCAGGACTTTTTGAAGCAAAATATTTTAAAACTTAAATAGCATGGTAGAAATTAAACCAGATGAAATTTCGGCGATACTGCGCCAGCAACTGAGCAACTTCAACGCAGGTGCAAGCCTGGAAGAAGTAGGTACCGTATTGCAGGTGGGTGATGGTATTGCCCGTGTATATGGGTTAAATAACGTACGCAGTGGAGAACTGGTAGAGTTTGACAATGGTGTAAAAGCTATTGCGTTAAACCTGGAAGAAGACAATGTAGGTGTGGTTTTGATGGGTGATAGCGGTGCTATTAAAGAAGGTGATAGTGTAAAGCGTACCGGACAAATTGCTTCCATAAAAGTAGGGGAAGGGATGAGTGGCCGTGTTATTAATACATTGGGTGAGCCAATTGATGGCAAAGGACCTATACAGGGTGAGTTGTATGAAATGCCGCTAGAGCGTAAAGCGCCTGGTGTAATTTTTAGGGAGCCTGTAAAAGAGCCACTGCAAACCGGCATTAAAGCCATAGATGCAATGATACCAATTGGTCGTGGCCAAAGAGAATTGGTAATTGGTGATCGCCAAACTGGTAAAACTGCTATCTGCGTAGATACTATCATTAACCAAAAAGAATTTTACGCTGCCGGCAAGCCTGTTTATTGTATATATGTAGCTATCGGGCAAAAAGCTTCTACCATAGCTGGTATAATGAAAACATTGGAAGAATATGGCGCCATGGCTTACACAACTATTGTTGCTGCTTCTGCATCTGACCCAGCTCCATTACAATTCTATGCTCCTTTTGCGGGTGCTGCCATTGGGGAATTTTTCCGTGATACCGGTAGGCCGGCATTAATCATTTATGACGATTTATCAAAGCAAGCAGTAGCTTATAGAGAAGTTTCTTTGTTGTTGCGTCGTCCACCGGGCCGTGAGGCTTATCCGGGTGATGTATTCTATCTGCATAGCCGTTTATTGGAAAGAGCTGCTAAAGTAATAGCAAGAGATGATATAGCTGCACAAATGAATGATTTGCCAGCATCTATCAAGCATTTGGTAAAAGGCGGCGGTAGCTTAACTGCCCTGCCAGTAATTGAAACACAAGCGGGTGATGTATCTGCTTACATCCCTACTAACGTAATTTCTATTACAGACGGACAGATATTTTTGGAAGGTAATTTGTTTAACGCAGGTATTCGCCCGGCTATTAACGTAGGTATTAGTGTAAGCCGTGTGGGTGGTAATGCGCAAATTAAATCCATGAAGAAAGTTGCCGGTACATTAAAACTAGATCAGGCATTGTACCGTGAGTTAGAGGCATTTAGTAAGTTTGGTGGTGATTTGGATGCCGCAACTAAAAATGTAATTGATAAAGGTGCAAGAAACGTGGAAATATTAAAGCAATTACAATACTCGCCAATGACTGTTGAAAAGCAAGTAGCCATGATTTACTTAGGTACACAAGGTTTATTGAGAGAAGTAGCTGTAAAAAATGTAAAGGCTTTTGAAGAACATTTTTTATTGGAAATGGAACACAAATTTCCTGATTTGCTAGCCGACTTTAAAAAAGGTGCTTTACCAGAAGAAGGTTTAAAAAAGATGACTGAAATGGCAAAGGGGCTAATGGCTCAATACAAATAATTAATTGAATGTAATAAAAAGAAAGCTGTCTTGTAAAAGGCAGCTTTTTTGTGTTTAGGCAGGTACCAATTGTCATAACTTATTATTCCTCCTGTTGTTAAACCAACTGATTCTGCAAACAAGAAACCCAAAAGATAGACATAAAAATCTTTTTTAAACTTTACCTTTAAAGAGAAAAAAAAGGACAAATGCAAATAGGGCAAAACACGCAAAAAGTGGGTCTTCGGTAAAGTTAGTGGGTTAGTTAAATCTGAACTTATTGCCTATCATATAAATCATGTTGATAAAGTTGTCAATATTTCTAAAACCTGTAGCCCTGGTTTTTGTTAATTGCACTACGCTATTAACCCACCTAGCAGCTATTCACTCATAAGTAATTGATTTTGTTGAGTTTCGGTTTTAAAAGTGGGTTTTTTGTGTACTACAGATTTTCGTTTTCTAAATGGTTTGTGTGTTATTTTTAAGGTGTCGTAAATCTGCTTTAGCTTATCGTCTGGTTCGCTACATTTTCTTACTACAATTGTTTTTATATATGTGTTTGTACCTTGTGTGGTAATTACTTTTTGGGTATTGCACTCCTTCATAAATTCATCAAGCATTTTTATTTCTATTTCGTTTAAACCCCATTGATTTTTTAACCATAAATATTTTGTTTTTTTTAATTTTTCTACCTGCCTCACTTCGGCTTTTCTTACTTTATCAATGGCCTTGTTTAATCCCATTTTAAAATGAAATCGGTCGAAAATTAGTTCCGTATGTGCAAAGTAATCTTCCCAACCTGCTTTATAACTGTTGCTCATATCTATCCCAAACTGCTTAATGTAATTGGGGTCTCCCATGTGTTCAAATAGCCACTCATAAAGCGTTCCGAAGTTTTCTTGCTTTCTTCCTTCAGTTACAAATATTACATCGCCAGTATCTGCATCAGTAAATATTGTAACATAATTATGTCCTCTTTTTATCGCCGTTTCATCTATGTTTATTTGGTTAATTTTGAAAAATCAAATTATTTTTTTTTGCTTTTTCAATTTGGTGATTAAAGATGCTCCACATGGTAGTATCAATTTCTCCAAAGTGTTTGGCAATGGCACTAATACTCATTTGAGGGCAAAGTTTCATAACGGATTGCTCAAATAGGTGTGTGAAATGTGTATTGTTTCGACCCCAGGGGATTTTATCTAGGGATATGATTCGATGTATTTCGCAGCTTAATCTTGGCATTTTTACGTTTAAATAGCAGCGGTAGTTCAAAATATCTAAGTGACGCCATACTCTATAGGTACTATCATATACTTTGCAAGGCTGTTCGCAATTAGGACAATTAAAAGTAGAACCACGTTCA
>JBBQTZ010000094.1:0-15675 GCA_038234405.1 Chitinophagales bacterium | reverse complement strand
AGCTCATCTTTTATATTTCGTGGTAAAGAATCATTCCTTTATTGATGGCAACAAGCGCATCGCTGCCTTTTTATTTGTATGGTTTTTAGAAAGAAACAATTTACTGTATCACCATGATAGAAAAGTGATTGACGACAATGCTCTGGTAGCACTGACATTGATGATAGCAGCATCGAACCCGGATGATAGGAACATGATGATAAAAGTCATAGTCAACTTACTTAACAACAAACCATGAACAACAACAACTCGCCAAACACCTCCAGCATAGTAAGTAAAGTATGGGCTTTCTGTAACACTCTCCGAGATGATGGCGTGGGCTCCCGAAAAAAATCGGGACAGGTATGGCGATTATTTAGAGCAGCTAACGTATTTGCTTTTTTTAAAAATGGCAGATGAATACAGCCGGCCACCGCATAACAGAAAAATGCCTATTCCCAAAGATTTTAATTGGGAAACACTCACCACCATACATCACACCCTAAAAAAGAATCCATTAAAGCTGGATGACCTGAAAGATTTTATTGATTGCTACAATCCCACAAATCGCCATAAAAGAAAGGAAACTTTTAACGCCAACACCAGTCCCGAAGGCCGTTTTAGAAAATTTAGTTACGACGAAATTATTGCAAGAGACAAAACGAGTTTAGATATTACCTGGTTAAAAGATAAGTCACTGGCGGATCTGGATAACCTGCCCGATCCGGATGTATTGGCATTGGATATTGTGGAGAATTTGGAAGCGGGGCTGGAGAGTTTTAGGGCTATTATTGCATCGCTGAATGCTAAAGTTGGAGGTAATTAATTTTTGCAGGTATCGGCTTAACTTTCCCTCGCCTGTCGTTGGAGCAATTCTAACTGCATTTGGGTTAATTGTAACTGCTTTTCTTGCAGAGTTTGCTGCTGCAAAAAACTATCATGTTGTTAGCTGCTGCTATTTTATTGTTGTGTGCATAAGCCTGCAGTTTGTGGACTTACTAATTTTACGCTAACAGCTTTACAGTTTTATTAAGGCAGTATGGCTCCCATCCCTCATAAAACAATGTATTCCCACATCAATTAGATATCCCTACCCGCTTTTGCAAGTAGTCATTTTTTTGGAGCTCTGACAGCATGAATAAAGCAAGATCGCCTGCATTAATTTTGTAATTGTTGGGGGTTGGCGGATAGTCTGCATTGGTATTAAATGCGCCTGTGGCCTCTTTGTTAATAATATCAGGGGGACAAACAAATGTCCAATCTAATCCGCTTTTACTTAAATATGCGTACGCTTTTTCATGTTCTCTGCCTACGGGGATGTATTCCGGGGGATAGTTTTCCTGATCTATGAGAAGGGTTGTTTCATCTGCGTTTAGCAAGCCCATTCCTCCAATGCCAACAATACGTTTTACACCAGCTTTTTTCATTTGTTCCACTATGTTTTTCATTCCTAGACTTCTGGTTTTATCTGAACCATCAAACCCGCCACCCAATGCAGAAAGTACCGCATCACAACCTTTGATAGCTTTTAAAACCTGGCCTTCATCAAATAAAGCTCCTTGCACCAACTCAAGCTGCTCATCATTTGGCAAATCTTCTGTAAAAACATTTCTGCCATAAGCTTTTACGGAGTGTGCGTTAAATAGTGCTTGTTTAACCAACTGTTTACCTACCATGCCTGTGGCGCCGAATATGATTAGTTTCATAAAAAATAATTTTTTGAGATAAAAAGGTACGCTTTTATTCATTACGCCTTTGTTTTTCATTAATCAATTGAGATAAAACAACGATCATTGAAATACAATGTCAGTATGACAAGATTCAATTTTACACAAAACGCTAAAAAAGTTTTTTTATAAATATTATTGCCACATATTTGCATCTCAAATGAAAAATAACAATACATATTCAAATCAATGGTGGTGGCAGTCAATCGTTTGATTGTGCCGCTTTGTTATTGTATCATGTACAACATAAATAGAAGCCCTGGCACATAGCCGGGGCTTTTTCTATAAATCAACCTAAATGAAAAAAATACAAATCATTACTACCTGTAAAAAAATGCTGGCCGACATTTACACACCCGTTGGCATATACCTCAGGCTGAGAGATCGTTTCAGGGATACCATTTTGCTGGAGAGTACCGATTTTAATGCAGGGGAAAACAGTTATTCTTTTATTGGCATCAACGCTATTGCTGGTATCGAAATAAAAGATACTGCCATTATCGAATATAAATATCCTGCACAAAAGCCTGAGAAAATCGCCATCACCAACACACAGGAAGTGCCGGGTCATTTATGGAATTTTATGCAGCAATTTGAGCTAAAAGAAGCTGCTGCAAAACCCATTAATGCAGCACAGGGTTTGTTTGGATACACCACTTATGATGCAGTACAATTTTTTGACACCATACAGTTAACAACTGCCAAAGCGGCTCCGGTTAGCCAAATGGGTGATGCCAATGTACAGGTGCCGCTGATGCGTTATCGCCTCTATCAATATGTGATTATTTTCAACCATTTTAAAGATGAATTGTTTATCTGCGAAAATCATTTGGATGGCATTGAAAGTGAATTACAGGTAGTGGAAAGTTTGATCAAAAGCAGGGATGTACCATCCTATTCTTTCGCAACTACAGGGCCAGAAATTTCCAATATGCTGGATGAAGATTACAGGCAAATTGTGGAGAAGGGAATAGCAAGTTGCCATCGGGGAGATGTATTTCAGATAGTATTGAGCAGGCGATTTCAACAACCATTTCGTGGCGACGAATTCAATGTGTATAGGGCTTTACGAAGCATCAATCCTAGTCCTTATTTATTTTATTTTGATTATGGCGATTATAAATTAATCGGTTCTTCTCCGGAAAGTCAGTTGATTATACAAAATGGAAAAGCAGTGGTGCATCCCATTGCAGGTACTTTTAAAAGAACCGGAGATGATGCAACCGATAAAGCACTCGCTATAAAATTAGAACAAGATGAAAAGGAGAATGCAGAACATGTAATGCTGGTAGATTTGGCCAGAAATGATTTAAGCAGGTTGTGCAATGAAGTAGCGGTTACGCAGTACAAAAAAGTGAATTATTATTCTCATGTCATACACCTGGTAAGCGAAGTAGAGGCTAGCGTTCCTGCTGGTACCAATCCTTTTAAATTGTTGGCGGTTACTTTTCCTGCTGGCACATTAAGTGGTGCACCAAAATTTAAAGCCATGCAATTGATCAACCAGTACGAACCTACCAGCAGAAGTTATTATGGTGGTGCAATAGGCTTTATGGGTTTTGATGGTAGTTGCAATCATGCCATTATGATTCGTACTTTTTTAAGCAAAGAAAATACGTTGTATTACCAGGCTGGTGCAGGCATCACTATATCAAGTAATCCCGAAAGTGAATTGCAGGAGGTTAACAATAAATTAAATGCATTGAAATTGGCAGTAGAAACGGCTTCTTTGGTGGAGTAATGTATTTTTTTACGTTCCTGTTTTACGGGTATTTCAATGTCTCGCTACTAAAGATTTAGTTTAAAAAAAATAAAAAATTGCAGCATGAAAATATTGGTTTTTGATAATTATGATTCGTTTACTTACAACTTGGTTCATTTGGTAGAAAAGATACTCCATCAAAAAGTTGATGTGTATCGCAATGATCAAATTAGTTTGGAAAAAGTAAAAGAGTACGATAAAATTATTCTTTCTCCTGGCCCCGGTGTGCCTTCAGAAGCTGGGTTATTATTGCCATTGATAAGAGAGTATGCAGCTACTAAATCCATACTGGGTGTATGTTTGGGGCACCAGGCAATTGGCGAGGCATTTGGCGCTACCTTGCAAAATTTAAGCAGGGTTTATCATGGTGTTGCTACTCCAATAAAAATTTTAAATACAGAAGCTCCTATTTTAAAAGGGCTTGGCGATACGGTAGAAGTGGGTCGTTACCATTCATGGATTGTAAACAAAGAAGGCTTTCCAGCCTCAGAACTCGAAATTACAGCAGAAGATGAAAATGGTTTTATAATGGCTTTGCAACATAAAAAATATGATGTGCAAGGAGTACAGTTTCATCCAGAAAGTGTATTGACGCCAATGGGAGAAAAAATTATACGTAACTGGCTGATCTAATAAAAAATCATCGTTAGACGAAATATTACATCAGCGGAAAACAAAGGATATGAAAAAGATTTTACAGCATTTATTTGAACATAAAAGTCTTACTAAAGAAAAGGCTAAAGAAGTATTGATCAATATTTCTACAGGCACATATAACGAAAGCGAAATTGCTTCCTTCATAACTGTTTATCTTATGCGAAGCATTACCATTGACGAATTGCAGGGGTTCAGAGATGCCTTATTGCAACTATGTGTGCCGGTAGATTTGCAGGGACACGAGTTGATTGATATTGTAGGTACAGGTGGCGATGGAAAAAATACTTTTAATATTTCTACGCTTAGTTGCTTTATTGTGGCTGGCACCGGTAATAAAGTTGCCAAACATGGTAATTATGGGGCTACTTCCATTAGCGGCAGTAGCAATGTAATGGAGCAGTTGGGTTATACTTTTACCAACAACAACAGCAGATTGAGTAAAGAAATTGAGGAAGCCAATATTTGTTTTCTGCATGCACCCTTGTTTCATCCGGCATTAAAAGTTGTGGGCCCAATAAGAAAAAATTTAGGTGTTCGTACTTTTTTTAATATGCTTGGGCCAATGGTAAACCCTGCTTTTCCAAAACACCAGTTGGTAGGGGTGTATAATTTAGAAATGGCTAGAATTTACAATTACTTATTGCAACAAACGGATAAAAACTTCACCATCATTCACAGTTTAGATGGGTATGATGAAATTTCACTTACCGGAGATACCAAAGTGATTACCAATAAAGGCGAAAAAATAATGACGCCATTTGAATTGGGCAAACGCATCATTTCTGCATCTGATATTTATGGCGGCAATACGGTTGAAGAAGCAGCTAAAATATTTATAACCATTTTAAAAGGCGAAGGTACCTGGGCACAAAATGCAGTGGTACTGGCAAACTCCGCTATGGCATTACAGTGTATTGGAAAATACAGTAACTACGATGAGTGTTACCAGGTAGCTGTAGAAAGTTTAGAAAGTGGCAAGGCACTGGAATCTTTAAAGAAATTAAAGGCTGTTTAAACATTATTGCCAACAGCTTTGTAACAAATAAGTATAAGTAACCAAGCTTACATATGCAGCCAAAAAATTATTACCAACAATTAAGTAGTAACAATTAAGTAGTACCAATTAAGTAGTAACAATTAAGTAGTACCAATGAATATTCTCGATAAAATAATTGAACACAAAAAAGTAGAAGTAGCAGCAGCAAAAGCAGCGGTTTCTTTATATGAATTGCAGCAGTCACCCAATTTTAAGCGGCCTGTATTTTCAATGAAACAATATTTGCTGGATGAAAGTAAAACGGGCATCATTGCTGAGTTTAAGCGAAAATCACCTTCAAAGGGAATTATCAATGATAAGGTTTTAGTGGAAGAAGTAACTGCCGCTTATACACTGCATGGCGCAAGTGCATTAAGTATTTTAACTGATGAACATTTTTTTGGCGGAAGTACGGCAGATTTGCAGAAGGCAAGGGTAAACAATATCCCTATTTTAAGAAAAGATTTTATGATAGATGCCTACCAAATTGCAGAAGCTAAGGCAATGGGTGCAGATGTAATCTTGTTAATTGCTGCCTGTTTAACACCCCTGCAGGTAAAAGATTTGGCAGCATACGCCAACAGTTTACAGTTGGAAGTTTTGTTGGAATTGCATGCTGAAGAGGAGTTGGGACATGTTTGTGACGAAACTGAAATTGTAGGTATTAATAACAGGGATTTAAAAACCTTTACAGTAGATATAAACAGGTCAATAGCTTTAAGTAAAAAAATTCCTGCTGATAAAATAAAAATTGCCGAGAGCGGTATTAACAATATAGAAACAATCCGTACTTTTAAAAGCGAAGGGTATCATGGATTTTTAATAGGAGAAAACTTTATGAAAGAGCCTGATCCAATGAGTGCTTTTGCTCATTTTACAAATCAACTAAAATAATTCCTTCCCTGTTGCCAGCGGGAATGGTAGGAGGAAAAATATGAGAGTAAAAGTTTGTGGTATTACACAACAGGAACAATTAAGCGGATTACATGAAATTGGTGCAACATTTGGGGGCTTAATTTTTTATCCAAAAAGCCCGAGGTATGTGTTGCGGCACATGACTACGAGCCAGATAAAAAAAGAAAATGCCATCAATAAAGTAGGGGTATTTGTAAATGCATCTATTGAGGAAGTATTGCAAATGGTTGATGAATGTCGCTTGCACATGGTACAACTGCATGGTGACGAAACACCGAGGTATTGTGAAAAAATTGCCGATTATATTTCTGTGGTAAAGGCATTTAGGTTGAGCGAAAATGATAATATTCCATGGCGCATACAAGAGTATATGAATGTTTGCGACATGTTTATGTTTGATACAGAAGGAGCAGGCTATGGAGGAACAGGCAAAAAATTTGAATTAGAGCGGTTGCACAATGTAGCAGTAGGCAAGCCCTATTTTTTAAGTGGTGGAATAGAGGCTGCCGACGAGAATAAGTTAAATACATTTGCAACTTTACCAGAGGCAAAGGCGTTATTTGCTATTGATATAAATACCAAATTTGAACAAATTGCCGGCGTAAAAAATATGGAAGCAATTAAAGATTTTATTAAAAAAGTAAACAAGTAAAACCAAATGAACATTAAAGTATGCGGCATTACGCAGATGAAACAATTGCAACAGTTAGACGGTTTAAATATTGATTTTGCAGGGTTAATATTCCATCCATCCTCCCCAAGATTTGTGGGTGAAAAAATAGCAGGCGATGCATTAAAGGATAGTGATTTTGATATAAAAAAAGTAGGTGTTTTTAAAGATGCAGAAATGATTGATATCCTTACTGCTATTGATGATTATGGATTGGATGTAGTACAGTTACATGGTGATGAAACGCCTGAAATGTGTGCAGACTTATCAGCCGAAGTAGAAGTAATTAAAGCTTTTAGCATTTCTGATGATACCAAAGATATTGATATGATGGTTGCCGACTATGATGATGTGTGTGATTATTATTTATTTGATACCAAAACAGCCAATGGTGCCACCGGTGGTACCGGAAAGAAATTTGATTGGAAAAAATTATTAAAAGCAAAAATTGAAAAGCCATTTTTTTTAAGTGGAGGCATTAGTTTGGCTGATATTGATGCAATTAAAAAAATAAAGCATCCTGATTTTTACGGTATAGATGTAAATAGTCAATTTGAAAAAGAGCCTGGTGTAAAAGATATGGGGTTGGTGTTGAAATTGAAGCAGGAGCTCAAGTGATAAAACATGTTTAGTTATCACACTTTTAGTTGAATAAAAATTAACAGGAAAAAGTCCTTAGTTGGCAAAGCCTTTTCAGTATTGAATTAAACTCTATTTACTTTTTTGTCTTGATGCAAAAAAAGTAACAAAAAAGCAAGGCTGCGAATAAAAAGGCTGAAAATTTCAACCGAATCCTGTAATCAAGGAACTCGCCGCAAGTAGAGTAGTAAGATACTTTGAAGTTTCTGTCAGGCTCAAACAGTCTTGATTTTTTAACGTATTCTTTTGAAATTTTCTGGAATTTTTTTATTCGAAGCCGCAGCAGTATTCGTTTGCAAAGTATGTGCCTAATCCTAAAAATAATTAGAACCAATGATCGAAATTAGATACGCTGTGGAGACCGATTTGCCTGCCATGCTAATAATTTATAATGATATCATTGTAAACACTACGGCTGTTTGGCACGATGAGCCTCATACATTGGCTATGCGAAAAGAATGGTTCGATCTAAGAAAGCAGCAGGGTTTTCCAATATTTGTGGCCGTAGAGGGAGAAGAAATTCATGGATTTAGTACCATTGGTTCTTTTAGGCCATGGCCTGGATACAGGTACACGGTAGAAAACTCTATTTATGTGGCAGCAGACAGCAGGGGAAAGGGTGTAGCCAATTTATTAATGCCACCATTAATTAATGCAGCAAGAGAACTAAAGCTTCATGCAATTGTTGCAGGTATAGAGGCAACTAATGCCACTAGTATTGCGCTGCACAACAAATTTGGCTTTGTAGAAGTAGCACACTTTAAAGAAGTAGGTTTTAAATTTGGCAGGTGGATGGACCTTAAATTTCTGGAACTATCTCCTGTTAATTAAGGTTTGGTTAGGTAATGGTTAACGGTTTAGCTTGTGATGAAAAAGTTAGGTTGCTTTTATTAACTATTAAATTATTTAATCATTTTTCAACCCACGGTCGGTGTTGTCACCTAACGGAATTGGGAGTTACAATTTGAAATGTACCCTTATTAACTATCAAATATTTATAATAATTTTTGCAGCGTATATAAGCTGTTTTAAAATGGATTTAATTTTATACAAATGGAAAATATACAAGAATCTCCTTCATTTACTTCTATCAAAAAAACTGGTAATTTCTCTGTAAATGAATACGGTTATTATGGCGATTTTGGTGGCGCATTTATACCCGAAATGTTGTACCCAAATGTACAGCAACTAAAAGAGCAGTACTTGCAAATAATGGCAGAACCTGCTTTTATTGAAGAGTGCAATCAATTGTTAAAAGATTATGTAGGCAGGCCAACACCCTTGTTTTATGCAGAGCGTCTAAGCGATAAATATCAAACTAATATCTACCTGAAAAGAGAAGATTTATGCCATACAGGCGCACACAAAATCAACAATACCATTGGGCAGATTTTACTGGCACGCCGGCTAGGTAAAACCAGGATTATTGCAGAAACAGGTGCTGGTCAGCATGGTGTTGCAACAGCTACTGTATGTGCTTTAAAAGGTATGGAGTGCATTGTGTATATGGGTGAAAAGGATATTGAAAGGCAAGCCCCCAATGTGGCAAGAATGAAGATGCTTGGCGCCACCGTTGTGCCTGCATTGAGTGGGAGTAAAACGTTGAAAGATGCAACCAATGAGGCAATACGGGATTGGATTAACCATCCGATTGATACACATTATATTATAGGTAGTGTAGTAGGGCCACATCCATACCCTGATATGGTGGCACGTTTTCAAAGTATTATCAGTGAAGAAATTAAAAAGCAGCTACTGGAAAAAACTGGCAATGAGTTGCCTACACATGTTATTGCCTGCGTAGGTGGTGGTAGTAATGCCGCAGGTGCATTTTATCATTTTTTAAACGATGCAGAAGTACAACTTGTAGCTGTAGAGGCTGCCGGGCATGGTATTAATACGGGCATGAGTGCTGCAACAACGCAACTTGGTACGCCAGGTATTTTGCACGGCAGTAAAAGCTTGCTGATGCAAACAGCAGATGGTCAGGTTGTAGAGCCGCACAGTATTTCTGCCGGATTAGATTATCCTGGTATTGGCCCATTACATGCCCATTTATACAAAAGCGGCAGAGGCGTTTTTATGAGTGCTACCGACGAGGAAGCCCTTGCTTCTGCATTCTATATCAGCAAAACCGAGGGTATTATTCCTGCCCTTGAAACGGCACATGCATTCTCAGTACTCGATAAAATGACTTTCAAAAAAGATGATGTAGTAGTGATATGTTTAAGTGGGAGGGGAGATAAGGATTTAGCAACTTACATGCAATATTTATAGCTGTTTACCAATAATTATTGAGGGGGGCAGCTAAGGCGGTTGACATTTTTTTAGTTTCCGAAGGTGTTTTCACCGAAATAGGGATTAACAATTTTAAATGCATCCATTTAGGGTTTCCGCTGGTGAAGTTGATCATTTAAAAAAACTTATACCTCCAAAAAATTACGCTAAAAGCCAACCTATCGCTGAATAATAAATTTAACCGAAAGAAAGCTTACTATTTTTTATGAATATTATTTTGCATAGTCAACCCTGTTTTCTATTTGTAAAAGATGTGGTTTCATAATAGTGGTGGTTTCAGATGCTGATTTAAAAAGTACCCACATTAAAAATGGAATTAGTAACTCAATCTGTAAAATGAAACGAATACAAAAACTCTTTGCTGAAAAGAAAAAAAACATTCTCAATATTTACTGCACAGCAGGATACCCTCAATTGGATTCTACCAGAGAAGTGCTGCAGGCTCTGCAGCAAAACGGTGCTGATTTAATTGAAATTGGTATGCCATATAGTGATCCACTGGCAGATGGTGAAGTAATACAAGCTAGTAGCAGCGTGGCTTTACATAATGGGATGACGATTGAGAAATTATTTGATCAGTTAAAAGATGTCAGGCTTTCGGATGATGCAGGTATTGAAGTACCACTGATATTAATGGGCTATATGAACCCTGTAATGCAATATGGTATTGAAAAATTTTGTGCCGCCTCTGAAGCCGTTGGTATTGATGGTATTATACTGCCGGATTTACCCATTTATGAGTATGAAACGCTGTATAAAAGCCTTTTTGAAAAGCATAATCTCAATTTTATCTTTTTAGTAACTCCGGAAACTAGTGAAGAACGCATCAGGCAAATTGATGCGCTCAGTAGTGGTTTTATATATGCAGTTTCTTCCTCTGCAACTACCGGCAATAGTAAACCTATTGAGGCTCAGCAGGGATATTTTAAAAAGTTGCAAAATATGCAATTGAAAAATCCATTATTGGTTGGTTTTGGCATCAATAACAAGCAAACATTTGAAGCGGCCTGTACTTATACCAATGGTGCAATTATAGGAAGCGCTTATATTAAAGCACTGCAACAAAATACAAACGTAGTTGCTAGTACTAAAGATTTCCTAAAAAATATTCTAGGTTAATCATTTTAATAAAAATGGGCTATTTTGCAATTTCAAAAATTAATATGAAAAGATTATTGTACCTCGCTTTATTGATACCCGTTTGCAGTATTGCTCAGTTAAAACCCAAAAAAGTACTACCACCAACAAACAAAATGGCAAAAGCCGTTGATGGATTTTTAATTGAAGGAATTATAACTGGCTTCCCTGAAGGAACAGCCATATCAATATTAAATGGACAAACAGGCGCACCTGATGCAGAATCAGCCATTAAAGACAACCATTTTTCATTTAAAGGAAAGGTATCTGACCCGGAGTTCAAAATTATTATAGTTGATAAAAAACCACCTTATCTCACCATTTTTTTGGATAATAGTAAGGTGAAAATTACAGGCACCAAAGAGGCATTTGATAAGGCAGTAGTTACAGGGTCTGCCTCTCACAAAGATTTTGAAAAATTCAATCTTGCTATAGCGCCCTACCAGGCTGAATTTGCTGAAAATGCACCACATGAACCTACCGCAGTAGCAGGTGCATTACAAGCAACTGAAGACTTTGTAAAGCAAAATCCCGCCTCATTTATTGCGCCACTCGCTATCATCAGGCATAGTCAGTTAGCGGATGATCCTTTTAAAACGGAAGCACTATTTAATCTTTTAACTCCTGCTGTACAGGCTTCTTCGATTGGTGCATACCTGGCAAAGCAAGTAACTGATTCTAAGCGAAATGCAATTGGTACTGTATTGGCAGATTTTTCGCAAGCAGATACAACAGGTAAACCTTTATCTCTTTCTTCACTTAGAGGTAAATACGTGTTGATAGACTTTTGGGCAAGTTGGTGCAGACCCTGCCGCCAGGAAAACCCGAATGTAGTAGCAAATTTTAATAAATTTAAACAAAAGAACTTTACTGTATTAGGCGTATCGTTAGATAAAGCAAAACCTGCATGGTTAGAAGCAATTAAAATGGATGAATTGTATTGGCCACAAGTAAGCGACCTGCAGGGGTGGAGTAATGCAGTAGCCCAACAGTTTCAAATACAAAGCATTCCTCAAAATTTTTTGATAGGTCCTGATGGAAAGATTCTGGCTAAAAACCTGCGTGGTCCTGCATTAGAGCAAATGCTTATTACTTTACTACAATAATTAATTTTATATTTATTTGCACCCCGTTTGATAGTTTTCAAACGGGTTTTTTTTACGGCTACCATTCATATTTTACAATTAAAACCGGTATAAAATATAAATGGTTAAGGCAAATTTTCTTTTTGATAACCAGTTACTCTATTTCTCAAATAATACGTGTAAATCAATGTAAAATATACCTTTACAAAACTACTGCATAAGCAATTTTTTTACTCCAAAACTATTAATACGGTAGTACTTGTTGCCTTCAATAAGCAGGGCTTCTGAATGGCCGGATGCATGGTGTACATCAACATTAATTAACTTACCTTTTTCAAGCACAGTAATTGTATCTCCAATAACGGTATGGCCTGTAGCGATTTGCTTTACGTTGAATTTTTTTAGGGTACTATCTATCTGTCCGGTGATATTGCCACTCTTTGGGATATAATAGCCACGGTACCAGAAAGGCCCTGCACCGCTAAAAATTGTATCAATATTCTTATTTTTATAAATACTATTGCTATCGGGATAGTGTGGGCGGGTTAAATCGTTGAGTTGCTGAAGCGTAATATCCATCCTGTTTATTTCAGGAGATATACCGGCATGTAAAAATAATATACTACCAATTTTTTCAACTATATTTTTTGTTCTAAGCCAACGGCCAAGTTCAGAAAATGAACCATACATTCCATCTACATATTTTTCTTTTAATAAAATAGTATTTTGAACGTATTTACAGTGTACGTAACGCAGGTCGCCACTAAGATTCATTATTTCATGATTACCCAGTATAAAATGAACATATCCGCCTGCGGCTTTTGCTTTATCTTCTAAAGAATAAATGAGCCAAAGCACCTCACTTACCTGGTTGCCACGGTCAAAAAAATCTCCTGTCAAAACCAAATGACCATTACCAAAAGTCCAGTCAAAATTACTGTCTATCACAGCGCTTTTTTGCAATAATTTTCTAAATGCTGCAAAATTGCCTTCTATATCAGATATAACCAGTAGTTTTTCTGCTTTATCAAATTCATGTTTCTCATTTTCTAATTTCGCTTTTAACCTAACGGTAAATTTTTTATCCGGTTCATCTGTAGATACGTTAAGTGTTAGCTCATTTTTTTTTGATACCGGCAAACTATCACTTTGAAGTTTATCAATACCATCGCTTCCAACAATATATTTAACAACAACATTCTTTTTTCTGTATATAACATAAGGGCCATCTTTTTGCATTTCGATGGTTGTTTTAGATGAAGAAGTAGCAGGTGGATTAATATTATTGGTAAACCCAGCTAAAAATAACGGTAAAAAGGCGAGGGCTTTATTTTTCATATCCTTATCATTTTATAAAAATGTTTTCAAATTCATTTTTTGTAAAAAAATGAATTTGAAGTTAAGTAAAAATTAATCATTTGTAGATTTAGTCATTGAAAAATTATTTAAAATTTTCTTAAATGATTAGTTTCTATTTCATTTACATTTCCAAAACTTATGCCGTAATTGTACTAATACTTAACAAGCTTATGTACAGGATGGTTTTAACTGTAAACAAAATTAATTTATATCGTTTAGAAAGCTTCAAATTCAGTGCTGGTATATGTTTCAGGGTATATTAATTAAAGAAACTTTAAGCTATTTTAATGTTAAAAATGGGTTTTAATACATTGCTGTACTGTTTCGAATGCTTTTTAAAATTGTCTTAATTCTTTTTAATTGTAAAGCATGGATTTAATACATCAATTGGCAAGGCATTCTAAAATCAACTTTTATAGCAGCAATCTTTTTTACATCGGCACTTACTTCAAATTGTAACAAGTCCCCTTTATTTTATTACTATTCTCAAAAAGTTGTTACTGTTCCAACAAATGGAATTATAAAGGTAATTGTTTCTACTAACTATCTAGTAATCAACCACTTAATATTTGGCATGCTTTGAGTTTATCCATAAACAAACAAGCAATTATTTTGTACTCAAACATCACCACCATGAAAATTTTTCTTATTGTAGCATTCATCTATTTCACTCCCACAATAGCCTTTTGCAAAATTAGTAATCATAAACCCTTACTTAAAAAGGATAGTCTTTTGAAAAATAAAGCAGGTTCCCAGGTTAAAATTGTTTCATTTGAAGCAGTTGTAAAAGGTAAAACAGTAATCTGTCAATGGACAACAGCATCAGAAATTAACAATAACTATTTTGAGTTAGAAAGATCTTTTGATGGTGTAAATTTTAAAGTTACCGCCCTTGTTTTTGGAGCAGAAGTAAGTACCAATGTTTCTATAAACTATCAGTATAAGGATAATAATGAAGCCTTACGCAGAAATGATATAGTGTACTATCGCTTAAAGCAAAATGGGAATGATAGTACTGTACAGTATAGCAAACTGATTAAAATTTCACTTTCGCAAAACCATTCAACTACACTAGGGGTGGTACCTAACCCATTTGCCTCCACTTTTACTTACAACCTGCATGCACCCACTACAGGTTATGTTATTACAAAAATTATAAACCTCGGCGGCAGGCTGATGACCACCAAACATAGTGCAGTTATAAAAGGCAACAACAGTTTGGCAATGGATGATCTTACTGGCTTTTCGAGTGGCGTTTATATTATGGAAGTAATAATGAACGGAAGTATTATTGGCAGGCAAAAGATAACTAAAGCATAAAAACCAAGCACAAAAAAAAGACTCCGGAAGTAAACCGGAGCTTTTTTCGTTTTATGTTTTCTGTAAAATTTTTTAAAGGTTATTTTGATTAATTCAAAAATTTTACTGCCTGTTAAGCGCCGGCTTTTTAACATACTTAGTAAGTAATACTATTATTGAATTATTTACCCTGCCTTCTCTTTGCCCGGCATTGTCTGCTACCAGCCTTATGTTATGCACTTTTGTACTTACTTTGGTATTAAAAGTAGCATCTTTTACCTCAGGGGTTTGTTAAAACAATATTATCTCCCTGTTTAAGTACTGCTGCCCCAAAGTTGTCACGATGCTTTACAATATCCTTCTGATTAATATCATCTTCCGAAGCTTTAGCCTATTCAAATGTATCCTCTTCCAGGTAAGCAATTTCTAACAAATCTGCTGCCCGGTCTATATTTTTTAATTTATGTAACATTCTCCACGATACTACTTTTACGGCTGCCTCTTCACTCCAAATACTATCATTTAAACAATGCCAGTGAGTAGCATCTGCAGTTTCAATATTTTTCATTTGCTGTTGGCAGGTGGGGCAAATTCAAATATAATGTTCAGCCTTGTTACCAGGGCTTGATGGTACTGCATAAGATTTGCATTATTTGACCCACATAATTCACAAGGTAAGTCACTTCTTTTTTGTAATTCTTTTTCAAAACTCATAGGGGTATTTTTTAAAATTGCTATTAGGCAATTAGAACCTTTAGTATAACCAGCTTATAATGTGAAACTATTTTGTAGTAACAACAATTGGATTATTTTATTCTTGCTATGCTTTATGCTGCAATAGCAGTAAAAAGCTATTTTTAATGTGCAATACATTGAATGCTGCATGCTTGTACAAATAAATTGACCAAGTTTTTAAACCTTCTATTGTAGCAATTTGAAGCGTTTTTTACCGATAAAAAATTACAATAGTAGCTTTTGCGGTACTGAGAAATGTAAATGCAGCGTTTATTTATTTTCTGTATTTTTTAATTTTAAATCGGGAAATATTGAAGCAAGTAACATTACTATTGTAGCTGCCAACATTAAAAAAATACCTGCTTTTTTTTCAGGAC
>JBBQTZ010000093.1:0-15832 GCA_038234405.1 Chitinophagales bacterium | reverse complement strand
CAGATTACAGTAGCACCGGGGCGTACAACGGTTTATAATTTTGAGGTAGAGGATTATCATACGTATTATGTTTCTAAGACAAAGGTGCTGGTGCATAACAGTGATCCGTGTGATAATGTGCCGGGGAAGCCGAAGAAGTTTCATGGTAACGACAGCAGGTCAACGAAACCACGAGAAACATATACGCATGTTGATGACCAGGGCCAACCATACCATGGAGTGGGCGATGTGGATGGAAAGCGGGCTAAACAATCACTTGAAAGACTGCGGAATGATAACCCCGAACGAACCTTTGATGAAACAAATAGTAGAAGAACGAGACATGAATCAAGTGCTGATGCACTTAAAGATGAATATACAAGGCAAAAGGCAACAAGTGGTAATGATGCTTCAGGAAAGCCTAAAAATCAGTATGGGAAAAATTGGTCACCAGGTAAAAAGCTTTGAAATGAATAGTTTGGAACAAAGGATTTTCATAAATCCAATTACTAAAGATCGGGAACTCTCAATCAGCAGTGAGTCGTTTTACGAAGATTTGAAATTTATACAGCATGAAGGGATAAGGACAGTATCTGTTGGCAAAACGAATTTTGATTGGAATAAATTTTATTTGCTTGAGCATTTGACGTCAATTGACGGAATTAATTTTGGCGAGGGCACTCGAGATATCACTGATTTGTCGTTTTTAAGCATAAAAAAATTATCAATTAATGGAACCAAGGGTTTGTTGACGCTTTCTGGATTATTGAATTTAGAAGAACTATTTTTGGTTTATGAGAAAGGGGTAATAGGTCTGAATTCTTTGCAGTCTTTGAAGGCATTTACATTTAATAACTGCCGCGACAAGACCTTCTATTGGCAGGAAAATTTCGCAGGATTGGTTAGTTTAGAAAAATTAGAACTTACTGATTGTTTTCTGCCCCCTGGTTTGGAATTTTTAAAGAACTGCCAGCAATTAAAAGAGCTGGAAATTTATCTCAGTCCCAAGCCATTTCGGCTGCAGGCACTTCAGTACGATTCGAAATTAGAGAAACTCATTTTATCGCAATGTCCTCATTTGAAGTATATGGAAGATATTCCTCTATTACAATCAGTAAAATGGCTTCGGCTAACCGATAGCGGACCAATAAATGATTGCACCTTATTTTGCAATATGCCTAATTTGGAGGTGCTGATAGTAACTGGTAAAAGCTATTTTGTAAATGGTGACCTGAGCGGTATGATGGGCAGACTAAAACATTTCGGATTTGAAAAGAAAAGGCACTATTCGCACAAACCTGAAGATTTTCCTTCTATTTATAGAAAGTAATAGTTAAGCGGCCGCTGGCTGAGGGTTGCGGAATTAAAAGTTGGCGACAGTGTTAAAACCTACGACGGCAGCAACCTTGCAATAGAGCAGATTACTGTAGCACCCGGCCGCACCACGGTGTACAATTTTGAGTTAGAGGATTATCATACGTATTATGTTTCTAAGACAAAGGTGCTGGTGCATAACAGTGATCCGTGTGATAATGTGCCGGGGAAGCCGAAGAAGTTTCATGGGAATGATGATAGAAGCGAAAAAGTTACAAAGCTTTATGAGAAATATGATAAAGATGGCAACTTTGAAAAGAATGGAATTACCTCGCAAGAACCAATGGAGAGAAGGTATACAAGTTCTGAAATGGATGGCGGATACCTTAAAGAAGTTGATAAGGGGCAACGAAAGGAAATTAGATTAAAAGAAAGAGAAAAGACTGAAACAAACCCAGGGCCCAAGAATAAAGAACCATGGGCAGGTAAGCGAAAAAAATAAAGTATTGAATCATGATAAGTTATTTCTGTTATTTAGGCGATCAAGAGGTTGGCAGGACTTTTATAAAAGTCATTTTTGGCGACCTTAAATTAAATAGAGTATTTGAAACCTTTCACATTGGAAAGAATAGAAATGGTAAAGAAATAAAGTTACTCTTTAGATACTATCTAGATGGAACTTTATCTGAATATACTCAAATCAATTCCGATTCCTATTTTTTTAGTGGAAGGGACAATGCTTTTATCTATAATTATAGGTTAAAATATTATAATGAAATAGCTAATGATTTAGATGCATCATTCAATTTCATTAAGCAAACAACAATTCTGGCCATCCGACAAATTTTAAACAACGATAATAAAAAATTATTTTTTACTTTATCCATTTCCGATTTGGTTGATTCGATTGAAAGTAATTTTAATAACATATTTATAACAAATATTCAAAAACCTTAGTTATTGATTCCCTTTTTTTTATTGGGTGATTTACTAAAGTTTTTTACTCTTGACCTAAGCTTAAAGTTGGCGATAGTGTTAAAACCTACGAAGGCAGCAACCTTGCAATAGAACAGATTACTGTAGCACCGGGGCGTACAACGGTGTACAACTTTGAGGTAGAGGATTTTCATACGTATTATGTTTCTAACACGAAGGTGTTGGTGCATAATAGTGCTCCGTGTGATGTGAGTTACAAAGGAAATAATAAACTTGATTCTAGAATTGCAGAAAAGTATACTTTAAAAAACAGAACGACAGGTGAAGTGGATAAGATTGGCGAGACTGTAAACGGCAAGTTTAAAGGAAAACAGAAGAGATATTCCCAAAAATATTTAGATAAAGAAAATGTAGATTACGTACCGGAGAACTTAGATACAAAAAAAACAATGCATAAAGAACAACATAACGACATTCTTGATTTCAAGTCTAAAAATGGTAAAAGACCAAGATTGAATAGAAATGATTACTAAAAAAGGTTATTATGATTTTATGGATTGGAGGTGAAGTAGAAAAAGAAATTTACGAAAGCTTCAGAGTACTTAGAAATACTATTGAAAAAAAAGCCAATGAAAATTTAATCGATTTAAATATTGAAAATGAAATAAAAAAGATAAGAATTTTAATAATAATACGAGATCAGGAATTAAATCTAAATAATGTCAGATACTTTAAAAAAAGTAAAATCTATGAAATTGAAAAATCATTGCCACTAAAATCTTTTAAGGAAGATAGAGATCAATATTCGTTATTAGTAAATATTGTTATAAAAGCAATTGATTTACTACCTATGAATGATAATGTTAATCAGATCAAAATTATTTTAAAGAATAGTTTTTAAATATTTATGCCTGTGAAAAGAGATATTAATACTTATGTAAAAATATTTGAAGAATTAGAAAAGGAAGGTTGGGATATAGCATCTCAACTAAAGTGGAGCTTTTTTTTTCTTGATAATAACAAAGCTAAATTAAATCTGGTGTTTACTGAATTGGTGAATTCTGATTATAAATTAAAAGAACTCAAAAAAGTAAATGGAGTATGGAGACTGCATGTAATGAAATTTGAGAGATTAACACCTGAAAAATTGTTTAAAAGGAATTTGGCATTTGATGTAGTTGCGGATTTTTTTGATATTCAATGTTATGATGGATGGGAAGTCAGTCGTAATTAAAAAAACCGGTTGCGCCCCACCGCCTTGGTTCGTGTCCGCACGAACCATCTTCCGCCTTTGTTGGTATGTCGCCCAATCATATCCATTTAATGTGGGAGCAATTATCAATGAATGGCAAAGAGTTTCCTAAAAATAGTTTTGAAAAGTTTACAGCTAAAACATTGGTAAAAAATATGAAAGCCGACAATGATTTTGCTTTAAAAAACTACGCAGTAACTGCTACAGACCGGCAGTATAATATTTGGCAACGAGACCCATTGGCTGTAAAAATTGTTAGCAGAGAAATGGCGGCACAGAAATTAGATTACATGCATTTAAAGCCAATGCAGCCACATTGGCTTTTAAGCACCAACCCTGCTAATTACTGGTAGGTGCAGGTTTGTTATGAAACAAATAAGCGCTTAGGTGTTGGATAAAAAGGTAATACTCAGTATGCTGCTTAGCCGCTGTGGCAAATACAAAGAATATTTTATTATAAAAAAACCGCACTCATCTTAATAAATAACAAATCAGTCAATTATAAACATCCATTAAACAATAGTATTTATGAGAAAAATAATTTTAGTAATAATTGTAACGCTAATAGCTACAACTAACTCAACAGCACAATAGACAACTTCCGCCGGTACATTTTCTACAACCAATAATGTAGGTATTGGTACTAGTGCCCCAAGCGCAAATCTTCAGGTAATAGGTAATGCAAATATTGGGCGAAATACCAGTGTGGCTTTACCTGTAAAACTAGATATTACTTCTGGGGCTGGCAACCAGGATGCAAGAATCGATTTTGGTTATTACACAACATTTGATGCTACTGGCTATATGATGGGCAGGTGGGGTGTAGATGGAAGTTTTAGAATTAGTGATTATCCTACGGGAACAGAATTAACCCGTTTTATGATTAATGGTAGCGGCATGGTTGGTTTGGGTGGTATTACCTCTCCAACGGCCTTATTGCATATTAGAGGAAGTGGAAGCACCAATACAACAAGTTCTTTGTTGATACAGAACAGTTTAGGTACACAGGCATTTAGAGTATCAGACAACGGCACTGTGGGCATAGGTGTTGGTGCAGGCATCACGTTTCCGCAAAACAAATTAGGAATCTATGCAGCAGGTACAGATGCTTTAGGAGCTTACGTAACATTAGAAAAGCCCATTGGAACAGGTTTAATAGGTGGTTTAAGGTTTGCATCTGGTAACTTAAATGCTGCAAATAGTAATCTACCATATACCGCCGCAATAGAGTCTTACGGAACAGGAGGAACAGACCAAATGGATCTCAGATTTTATACATCCTTTGGGCCGTCACAGCAAAATATAGAAAGGATGCGTATTTCGCAACTTGGTCAGGTAGGCATTGGCACGAGTTCCCCTGTAACCAAATTGGATGTAGTTGGTCTCGGTGCCGGCAATTTTGATTTTCAAACAACCGGTCGTGTAAAAATTTACGGATCTACACCTGGTGTTTCTTTTAATGATGGCACCTCAGATAGAGGCTTTTTAGGCTGGGCAGGTTCAGGTATTGCTAATCAGGCTATTGGAGTATATACCCCAACTGGTGGCTGGAACACCCTTAATGTAATGACAAACGGAGCAATAGCTATTGGCGCACAGGCCACTAATACAAATGCAAAACTTGACGTAACTGGAAATATTTTTGCTAATAATAAAATAGTGATTGGTATGAGCGGGTTAAGTGCTGCCGACTACACATCAAAAATTACACCTTATGCATTAGCAGTAAATGGTGATGGCATTTTTAATAAAGTAAAAGTAAAATTATATGCCACTTGGCCAGACTATGTATTTGATGAGAAGTATAGTTTATTACCGTTACCCGAACTAGAAAAGTATATACAACAGCATAAACACTTACCCGAAGTTCCATCTGCTGCTGAAATTGATAGAGACGCTATTGACCTCGGCTCTAATCAGGTACTATTACTTCAAAAAATTGAAGAGCTCACACTATATACAATTGAACAAAATAAGCAGCATGTAGCATTGCAGCAACAGGTGGTAAATCAGCAACAACAAATTGATGCTTTATTAAAAGCGGCTGAAAAGTTAAAAGCACCTGCCAAACAATAATAATCGCAACATCATTAAGGCACATTTTTTCTTCCTCACTAAAAAAAATGCAGTCAATTTTTTTAACTTAAAGCGTTTTAAGTTTTTTTTCTAAATACTTTAATAAATATTTGTAGTAGGTTTCCTTTTACATTTGTAATAGTATTGGAAGGAACTATTCAATTGCATTTAAACTGATTACTCAAATTTACTATGGCTGGTATAAATATAATCATCCACAAAAAGCCGGGTAAAAGTGTTTACAATGAGGTAGAAAACAACGGAGCGTTTTTATATCAATCTAACGGATTTGCCATTTCGGTAGAAATGCCATACCCACATTACCCGGTTAATATTTGGGAGAACAGCGAATATGTATTTATAACGGAAGGCTATTTTTTTGACTGGCCTGACTATAAGCAAAAATGCGAAGGAATAGCGGATAGTTGCTTCAACAATCCTGTTGACTTGCCTGTGCTGTGTAAAATTTTTGGTGATACAGATGCAGAGTTCATCCTGTTTATAAAAAAGAAATCTGATGATAGATTTATTATAGTCAATGACGTATTAAGAAGACTGCCGCTCTACTTTGCTCAATCAAAAGAAGCCTGGTATATCACCAGAAATATTTTGCCGCTTCGAGAAAAGATTCCATTAGAATTAAATCAGGAAACGGCGATAGATACTTTGGTGTTTGGCTATGCATTGGGCTCTGAAACCATTTATAAAGACGTAAAAAGAATTACAGGTGGAACCGTTATATACCGTGCAAACGAAGAAATATGCTTTGATACGTATTATCAATTTAATTTTGATGAGATAAAAGATAACAACTGGCAGTGGGAATCGTTGCCAAACCTTATTAACCTTTTTGTTGAAGGAATAAGAAACCGGATTAAATTTTGTGACCTTAATATTGTTGCATTAAGTGGCGGATTGGACTCTCGGACTGTTGCTGCTGCATTCCAACATGCAGGTATTGATTGCAGGTATATTTCGTTTAAAGATGCAAATGGTGACGCTTCAAAAGATCTTAGCGTTGCAAAAATTATCGCCGCAGCTTATCAACGGCAGGTAGAAATTTTTGAATTAGACAGCCCCACAGAATTTGATGTTGAATTACTTTTTGCAAAGAAAGCAGGCATGAATTCGCTTGATATGGCTTTTGTGGTTCCGTATCTTACCTACCTGGCAGGGCTATCTGCCCAAGCAGCAATGTTTACGGGAGATGGTGGTGACAAAGTGTTTCCTGCCCTAACTCCCCCAATACCAAGGCCGTCCGTTTCTCTGCTTAGGAATTATGTGTTTTATTCCAATCAAAAATTACCTATCACTGCTGCACAAAAAATAATGCGCAACGAGAAGTATTCACCCGCAAAAAAAGTTTTTGATTTATTGCAATCCTATCCGGAAAAAACAATGTCCGGAAAGTATGTTCATTTCTTAATGGACAATAGAGTAGGGAACTGGCTCAACGAAGGAGAAGACCGAAATAGAAATTTTGTTATCAGCTTAACACCATTCTATAACCTTAGGTTTTACAAGGCGCTAATGTCGGTGCCTGATAAGTACAAAGCCGATTTTACTTTGTACCGAAAATTTTTAGAATTGCTGGCTCCTGAAATGGCAAATATCAACAATGCGAACTGGGGCTTTAATCTTACTGAAAAAAGAAAGATAAGCAGGTTGTACCTTAAAGAAGACTTGAAGAGAACAAGACTTGGGGCATTGCTAAAACAAGCATTAAAACCCCCAAAAAACTACTTTAAAAGTTTATCAGCATCGGAGGAAAATTTATTTGACAAGTATACTGCAGATCAAGTGACGAGTGCAACTTTTAACTTGGAATATGCCACTGCTTTAAAAAATTTTGATCCTGATAATTTCTATTGTTTACTCACATTAATAAAAGTTGCCGCAGTTTCCAAATAGAGGTCTGTCTTTACGGGCGCAGTGCTTCAGCCATGTAGGTACTTGTTACTAATCTTATTATTTATTAAGGCACCTATTTTTAGAAAACCTCTACTAAAATAAATTTACTAATACAATAGGGTATTTTTATGTATAAAAAAATCTAATGCGTACACGATATAAATTAATTGATAAAGACGCAGTTTACCTTACTACCTCAACAGTTGTTGGATTGTGTAATGCCCGCCTGAACGGCCGCCCGTGCCGTAACGGACGGGGAACGGGCAGGTATTTACAAGAGCTTTTTATAAAAAATATTGTTAGTTAGTTTATAGCATTGTCAGCAAAATCTGGGATTACAAATAGATGGGTGGGTATTTATGACCAATCCCGCCCGAATGACCAGTCAGACGGGCACCTGCATACAATTTGCAGTTGCAGAACTGGTAAACATTTGGTTGATATCTGGCGAAATTCTAAGAGCTTTACAGCAATGAAAATAATTGATGCCATTATTAAAAATCCAAAGGAAAGTAGAAAAGAGCACCTGCTTTAGTGTTTTGAGGCAGAGGGTAAAAAGAGTAGTGGTAATTTCAAGTACAAGTTTTGGGAGAATGAAAACCCCGCCTGAATGGCTCAGTCGGGCAGGCATCCGGTATTGCTTGACAGCGATTTGCTATTCAATCAAAAGATAAACTACCTGCCTGCCCGACAAGCCATCCAGGCGGGCATTGGAATCCAGTAACAGCAGGCTTTGTAAATAAGCCATGGCATTAGAAGCATAGCAGTGCGATCGATTACATAACCAAGGATAAAGGGTTGCTTGACCTTGTATTTTTGGAGTGAATGATTATGGCGGCATTAGTGACGTAGGGGCAACAGGTCAGGAGACCTGCGCCTACGTGACCTTGTATTTTTGGAGTGAATGATTATGGCGGCAGTAGTGACATAGGGGCAACAGGTCGGGAGACCTGCGCCTACGTGGGTTGCTTGACCTTGTATTTTTGGAGTGAATGATTACGGCGGCAGTAGTGACGTAGGGGCAACAGGTCAGGAGACCTGCGCCTACGTGGTCTTGTATTTTTGGAGTGAATGATTATGGCGGCAGTAGTGACGTAGGGGAAACAGGTCGGGAGACCTGCGCCTACGTGGATTTATTATTTAAAAAAGCTGATTTGTCGTTATAGATAAATCAGCTTTTTTGTTGTGATTTTTATTGAGTAGTACGGTTATTTTTAATGACCAAACTAATGCAATAGCAATTCATAAAATAATTTAAACTGGGTTGAAAGGCTATGCAAAACTTGCATAGGTGAGTATATTACATTTTACCCATTACCAATACCGGGCCTTGTGGGCTTGTATTAGGTATGTCTTTTACTTCTTCTAATGATACAGCAAAAGCTTCTACTTTACCAAAAGTTTTCATCTTTTGTATCCGATAAGTATCGCCGCTTTTAGCTGTAATTATTCCTGCATCTACTGGTTTACCATCTACAAAAGCCCATAGCTGGTAATTTTTTCCGCTTGGTGCGTTGGGGAGGTTGCTTGCATCTATAAACACCTCACCGGTATTTTTCATCCAAAAAATTTTGGCAGCGGCATCAGGTGCGGCCTCCAAACCACTTAAGGATACCGGCATGCTGTACTTGCTTTGTACAATCTGCATATCCTGTTTCATTTCTTCGTTTTTATCTGCAATACTTTGCAATTGTTGGTTTGTACTTGCCAATAGGCTGCTAGTAGTATTGTTTTTATTATACAAGCTTATGTTTATAATAACGCTACCAATTAATAGCAATAACAAGGCTGCTGCTACTATTTTCCAATACAAGAACCCAGTGTTTTTTTTATTGGCATGGTAATCACTACTATTAATTGCAATCACCGGCGCAATTGCCGTTTCTTTTATTTTAAAAAATAACTTTTCTTTTACAGAAGCATCCGGTTGAATGGCATAAGATTTAGAATAGGCTTCTAAACTATTTTCAATTTGAGAAAGTTCATTTGCAACCTCAGGATATTGAGCTACCCATAATTTTACCTGCTCTTTTTCTTGCTCAGAAGCTAAGCCTGTTGCATACAACTCCAATAAACCAGATGATATAATTTCTTTAATTTCCAACTCAGGTATTTTGTAAATTTTTTCTTAATTCTACTATTGCAGCCCTCATTCTTGTTTTTACAGTGCCCAACGGTACATCCAACTGTTTGGATATTTCATCTTGCGTAAATCCACTGAAATAGGCCATATTAATAATGATTTTATACTCAGGTTTTAAGTTGTTTACTTGTTTATTTAAACCCATAGTATCATACCTATCTGCCCCCATATTGGCATCCTGTAAATTAATTACGAAATTTTCATCACCCAAGATTTTGCTTTGTTTTTTATAGCCCTTACTTCTAACTGTATCTATCGTGAGGTTTTTGGTAACATTGACCATCCAGGTAAATAAACGGCCTTTAGATTTATCGTAACTGGAAAAATTATTCCATATCTTAATAAATGCTTCCTGTAAAATATCTTCAGCTATTTCCTTTTCTTCTACAATGCGATAAATAACAGCATTGAGCGCACCAGCATAATTATCATATAAATATGAAAACGCCTGTTGATCTTTTTGTAAAAGACGACTTACTAGTTCTTCTTCACTGTATTTAATTTCTTCTGCCAAAAATAAAAAGTTTGAGGGCGAAAATAATGGATTTTAAAATACCTTTCCGCATTAAATTATATTTAAGTAGTGTTTATAAAGGCCATACCAATTTTGCCAGTATTTGAAATGCTGGCAACAATTTCTTTTTATGAAAGTAAACTTGGTTTTACAGCCATTAATATGGGGAGTTGGGGTATTGTAAAGCGTGCTAATGTTGAAATACAACTAAATCTTATTGCAAAAAACAATCCATTTAATGCCAATAGTTGCTGTATTTATACTATTAATATTGAAGATTATTATGCTGAATTGTCTTCGAAAGAACTAGTATTTCCTGCCGGAAGACTTACAATAAAACAGAGTGGTATAGCTGAGTTTTTTATACAAGATAATAATGGGAATACGCTTTTTTTTAGAGAGATAAATTAATTTGTAAAATGCAGCAAATCCAAATCCGTTTGATTGATAAAAATGACAATAAAGTATTGGCATCAATAATAAGAAATGCTTTAAAAGAATTTGGTGCCAATAAACCTGGTACAGTTTATTTTGATGATAGTACAGATAAACTATTTGAGTTGTTTCAACAAGCTAAATCGGCTTATCATGTTGCTACAATTAGAAATGAAGTTGTAGGCGGTGGAGGCATTTTTTATACTGCAGGTTTAGATGAAGATACTTGTGAGTTAGTAAAATTGTACCTGTCGCCTGCCTCCCGGGGTTTAGGGATAGGAAATATACTAATGAATCACTGTTTGCATACAGCAAAAGAATTAGGGTTTAAAAAAGTATATCTGGAAACCATGCCTGAGTTAACTTCAGCCGTACCTATGTATGAGAAATTTGGATTTACCTATCAAAAAACCCCTATGGGTAATAGCGGCCATGGGGGCTGTGATATATGGATGCTGAAAGAATTGTAACGTTTTCGGCAAAGTTTTTTGTAGATATTACTGCGGTTTTTACTGATTAAATCTACAGGTAAGATAATTTTTAAGATTTATAAATTACCCTTTATTTAACAGCGTAACCTGATGCAGTGGATTAAACAGGTACAATTTGTTTGTAGCAATTTCCAGGCATTTTATACGCTTGCGTACGGTTTCTTTTTTAGCGAAAATTCTATTACCTTTTATATAAAACTGGCTGCCTTCCGGCAATGTTTCCAGCAAAACGATACCCTCTTTTTTTGCATCGTATTGGTGTAATACCCTTAGTAAAGCAGTATCTCCACAACTGCTTGCAGCAGGTTTTTTTAGCGATTGTAACAAAGTACTATGAATATCTGCCGGAAAAACTTTTTTTGATAAAAACTGGCTTAATATTTTACTGAATTCAGCTTTCCATTCTGCACCATGGGCTTGCACACGATGGCCAAATCTTTCGTAAGTAAACAAGTGGGCAAGTTCATGTAACAGGGTTATTAGAAATGCATATTTGTTAAGGTTGCCGTTTACACTAATGCGGTGATTTTTATTGGCAATACTATTGCGATAATCGCCTAAAATAGAGGATCGTTCCCGGGTAATAGTAAGTTGCACTTTATATTGCTGTAAATACACAACTACATCATCAAAACTACCATTGGGTAAGTAAGCGTTTAATTGGTGAAGCGGCGATTCCTTCTTAGCCATTATTTTGTCTGTTCAATTTGGTTGCTACTGCCACTTCTACCCCTAAATATACAAGGTATAAAAACATGGCAGCCAATATAGAGTTGCCGCTAAAGTTATCTCTAAATCCAACTACATATATGGCTACGGCAGTTATACAGATTGCCATTTTTATAAGCATACCGCCCATTACGCTTCTTATAAATACATTAGGATTCGTATTTTTTAACGCCTTTTTTTGCATTAAAAAAGCAATAACACTGATAATAAAAAATACAAGGTTTGCTATAATTAAAAACTCAAATTGAAGCCCCCATCTGCCAAGCATTACTTTCCCAAAAAGCAAAAAACTATTTAGCGTAATAAATAACAATATCAGTGGAAGTATTAATTTCTTTTCATTTTTCATTTTTCATTTTATTTACTTGCTACAAGTCCCATATCCGCATTAAGCTCAACTACATTTGCGCCCATGTGGCAACTGCCGTTAAATGTGGCTGAAGGTTCTACTTCCAGTTTACCTGCATGTATTTCTCCGGTTACATTACACTTACCTCTTAATTGCAATAATTCTTTTATTTTTAAGTGGCCTGTAACACAGCCCAAAACATCGGCTTGCTGGCCAATAATATTACCTTCTACCACGCCATCGGTACCAATCAATACTTTTGCTTTTGAAAAAAGATTGCCAATTAATGTACCATCAATACGAATATCTCCGCTACTCTCGATATCGCCATTTATAGTGGTACCTCCACCAATAATAGTAGCGCTGCTGATAGGTAATTCGGTTGTTTTTGATTTGGAATTAAACATAGTTGGGTTTTAAATTTGGAAAGAGGATTTAATTAAAAAATTGTTTTATAGATAAAGTGATTTAGTAGTTAAAGATAATCAACCTTACCATGATTAATTTACCCGATTATTGCAGTTGAAATGCTATAACAGCGTTAAACTTATTAAAATATCAAGCTCTCAGAACTTTTTTCAACCTTAGAATTGTTTACTATTCTATCAGCAAAAAAAGTTTTTAAAGTATTTACTTATTCTTCAACATTCTCCACTTTCGGCATATCTAATTTATTGGTATCCAGCTTTACTATATTTCCCTGTAATACTTTTTTAAGATCATCCAGGTATTGCTGCTTAAATATAAGTGCATTTTCCATAGAATCGGTTCTTATTTTTAAGTTTCTATATTCTCTTACTTGTTTTGCATCTCCATAGCCAACACCTGGCAGATAGTATTTAATAGGGGTAAATACTATTAATGCAACTGTAAAAAAAGAGAGAATTACAAATATACTGCTAAGCATTATATATACGCTCAGTCTGCTTAATCTAAACTTAACCACTTCTTCATAAGTGTCTTCATTCATTACTACAAGGCGGTATCTGTTGCGTAGTCGTTTTAATGTAAAATTTTGGTCTATTTTTGACATGTAATACTATTGGATGTTAAAATTATGAAACCAAGGCCATTATACTAACTAATTGCTAAAAATATCCGATATTTAACCGCAATATTCCAACCATTTAAGCATGTTTAGATCGATTATTTTATCATTTTTTCTCATATTTATTTTATCCGTTTGCTATACACCTGTTTTTGCACAGCCACCTGTTTGGACTATTGATTTGTTAGAGAAGGAAAAGAAACCAGAGAAGTTTGCAGAAAGAAAGCTAGGTTCTGAGAAGATGGCGGATAAAAAATTTACGTTTGTGCGTCATTTTTTTCAAAATAATTTTACACGGTATAACTATTATTTTAATGCTACCAATAAAATTAATAGCGTTATAGAGCGTGCAAAGGCAAGCCAAAAGGATGATTATAGTAAGTTGCTTAGCTATTACCCTTATACGCTTGAGAATACCGCTGCCCAAAAAACAGAATTAGACTCTGTGATTTATAAAGCAACCTCTGGTATTTTGCTACATGATTTGCGAAACGATTGGATAGATAACATGTACCTGTTGATGGGGCAGGCCTATTTTTTTAGGAAAGATTTTGATTCTGCTGCTGCTACTTTTCAATTTATACAATACAATCTTTTTCCCCGAAAAAAAGATGAAGATGGAAGCAGGGTAATAGGTACCTCAGAGGATGCCACCAATAGTAAAATTAGTGTTGCCAATAAAGAGAAGCAAAACATTCTTCAAAAATTAGTAGCCAAGCCGCCAAGCAGAAACGATGCACTTGTATGGCTTACCCGAACGCTGATTGAGCAAAATGAAATAGGCGAGGCGGCAGGTTTAATGAACACTTTGCAAAATGACCCTAATATGCCAAAGCGCCTTGAAGACGATTTGCATGATATACAGGCTTACTGGTTTTTTAAACAACTCATTTACGATAGTGCTGCTGTATATTTAGAAAAATCACTTACTACTACAGAAAATAAACAAGATAAAGCAAGGGCAGAATTTTTACTGGGCCAGTTATATGAAATGAACCGGCAATTTGATAAAGCTTCAACTTTTTATAATTTGGCCTCTGGCCATACTACCGACGCATTATTAGACATTTACGCACAATTAAACAATGCTAAAATGCGTAAGGGAAATAATATGCAGGAGCTTGATAAAGGCATCAGCAATTTATTAAGTATTGCAAAAAAAGATAATTTTGAATCTTACAGAGATATCATTTTTTATTCTGCAGGCGACATTGCTATGCAAAAGCCGGATAGTAATCAAGCAATCGGCTTTTTTAAAAAAAGTACTCAATACAGCGAAACAAATATTGTTTTTAAAAACAAAGCCTTTTTACAATTAGCCGAAATTGCCTTTAACAGAAAAGAATACCAGCAAGCATTTAGTTATTATGATAGTCTTCAAAGCGGCGATACTTCCTTAACAGAAACGTTAGAAAAAATTCAGACAAGAAGAAATACACTTTCTAAAATAGTAGAGCAATTAAGAATAATTTCAAAAGAAGATAGCTTGCAAATGATTGCTGCAATGCCTTTATTGGCAAGAGAATCTTTTGTAAAAAAGCTATCAAAAAAGCTTAGAAAAGAAAAGGGATTAAAGGAAGAAGACAATAGCATGGGAGGTGATCAAATGATTACTTTTAGTAAAGATTTAAACACGCCAACCGATCTTTTTGCAAGCAGTAATAATAAAACAGGGGAGTGGTATTTTTATAATGCCGGATCAAAATCAAAAGGGTTTGCAGATTTTAAAAGAAAATGGGGTACCCGTGCAAATGCTGATAATTGGAGGCGTAAAGGCGCTGTTTCAACTAATGCGCCTGCCAGGCAAGATGCAGGCATGCCACTTGGAAATATGAACCCGGACGACCTGGATGCACCTGAAACTGTAGAAGATCCGAGAAGAAATAATAATGATAAAAAAGATAAGTTTGGTAAAAAAAATAATGGAAACAGTAACGAAGAGCCAGGAAACGATATTACCCAACCCGAAGATATTAGTTATGAAGGATTAATGGCTGGCCTTCCGCTTACAAAAGAAAAATTAGATGCAAGTAATAACCTGCTTGCAATTAGTCAATTTGAATTGGGCAAAATTTTTCAGGACGATCTGGAGGATTATAGCGAAGCAATAAAAACTTACCTTACATCTCTGCAGCGTTTTCCGGATTCGCTCTACGATGGAAAATTATACCTGGGTCTTTTTTATTGTTATACCAAATTGGGCAATACAGAAAGGGCAAATTATTATAAAAACCTGCTGGGATCCAAATTTGCAGGCAGTGATGCAAATAAAATTGTAGCTAACCCTGCTGCTGCAAAACCCACAGAAAAAAATGCAGCCGGTACTAAAAGGTACCAGGATATTTATACACTTTTTATTGAAGGGAAATTTGAACAGGCTGTTCAGGAAAAGAAAATAGCAGATAGTTTATACGGCAAAAATTTTTGGTCACCACAGTTACTTTATATAGAAGCAGTCTATCAAATAAAGCAAAAAAACGATAGTGTTGCAATCATTTTGCTCAATCAAATTTCAACGCTGTACCCAAATTCTCCTTTAAAAACAAAAGCGGAAAGAATGATAGATGTGCTGGGAAGACGCAGTGAAATTGAAAAGTATCTGACCGAACTTACCGTTACAAGATTGGCAGATGATGCAGTAATAAAAACAGATGA
>JBBQTZ010000092.1:0-15909 GCA_038234405.1 Chitinophagales bacterium | reverse complement strand
TGTGCATGGGGCACTTCTAACCCCATTATGCTTATGCCGCAACGGTTACAATTAAATGCCTTTTCTATAGCAAGGGCAATGGGTTTTGCAAATAGCAGTATGCCCGAAAGATATTTTTCATCAAGATCAAAAAAATGATCTGTTTCAACTTTGGGTACAACCAATACATGGCCTTTTACCATCGGAAAAATATCCAGAAAAGCAAAGAAATTTTCATCTTCTGCTATTGTATATGCAGGAATTTGGCCCGCAATAATTTTAGAAAAAATTGTCATATTTATTTTTATTTAACCGGGGTTTTGCAGTTGCATCCATAAATAAGGATTAAAATTACAATAAAGACAAGGGTTTCGGGTTATTTTTTGACGAATAGAATAGTACACTATTTTGAACTTAAATAATATTATAAAAGCCTTGTATTGCAAGCGGTTTAACCCTGCAATAGTATTTCAACTTCAAAAGCTGGGTTTATAAATACAAACAAAAACCCCACTCAGTTATGAATGGGGTTATTTAAAAACAAACGTATTGTATATTAGAGTGTAATATTTTCTATCTTAAACTTTAAAGTGCCTGCCGGAGCTTGCACTTCAGCAACTTCACCTATAATTTTACCGAGCAAACCTCTCCCAATAGGCGATGTAACAGAAATTTTGCCAAGTTTTAGGTCAGCCTCTTTTTCTGATACTATTTGATAGGTAACCTGTTTTTTGTTACCCATATTGGTAACTGTAACTTTAGTTAGGATAGATACTTTTCCGGTATCTATATTTGATTCATCCAATATTCTTGCAGTAGCAATTACACCTTCCAGGTATTTTATTTTAGCCTCCAGCATACCCTGCGCTTCTTTGGCTGCATCGTATTCTGCGTTTTCTTTTAAATCGCCTTTTTCCCTCGCCTCTGCAATTGCTGCACTCGCTGCCGGCCTTTCAATTTTTTTTAATTGATAAAGCTCTTCCCTCATTTTATTGAATGTATCTTGTTTTACATAATTTGTTTCGCTCATAAAATTTAGTTTTACGTTTATTAAAAAATACAACGCCTCAGATAGGTCTAAGGCGTTGTACAATAGGCAAATATACTTTATTTTTTAAATAGCCAGCTTTTCAAGTAATATAGCACTCATTTTGTAAAATGCTTCATGGCTGTATCCTGCTATATGTGGCGTAACTATTACATTTGGTTGTGTAGTTAAAAAATTAAGCTGTTCCTGTTGCAAAATAGTCAATGAAGCTAGTTTTTCATTTTCCAGTACATCTAAAGCCGCCCCAGCTATTTTATTCTGCTTTAATGCGCTAATGAGGGCGCTGGTATTAGTAACAGCTCCCCTGCAGGCATTGATAAAAAATACTTTTTTTGCCAGTGAAGAAAAGAATTCATCATTGGCCATGTAAGTTGTTTCTTGAGTAAGTGGTACATGAAAACTTATTACATCTGCCAGTTCACAAATTTCGGCCATGCTTGATTCTTTAACATAGCTACTTTCAAAACCATTTTTATACTTATCGTAAGCAAGTACCTGTACATTAAAAGATGATAATAATTTTGCAAAAGCGCTACCAGTATTTCCAAACCCAATAATGCCAACCGTTTTTCCACTTAGTTCTGTACCTCTATTGCCATCCCTTATCCATTTTCCCTCTTTAATTTCGGCAAAACTGCGTGGTATATTGTTTAGTAAACTTAGCAATAAGGCAAGTACATGCTCGGCTACAGCATTGCGGTTTCCTTCAGGACTACTAATGCAGCGTACGCCTTTGCTTTTTGCATATTCCACATCAATATGCTCCATACCACTACCAAGCCTGCCAATCCATTTTAGTTGTAAAGCCTTATCTAGTAATGGTTTATCTATAAATATTTTAGTTGTTAAAATTAAGCCTTCAATAGTTGCTATTTGTTCGCTTAGCTCAAGATAGGTTATCGTCGGCAGGTATTTTATTTGATAGTTTTTTTGCTCAAGAGCATTTATTAATGTATCGGGTACTTTATCAGTTATAATAATCAATGGTTTTTTATTGCTCATACACTTTTCTTTCTGCTGATTATATAAATCTTACTTAGTAAATCCTTTTTGTATTGTAACAGTAACAACTTTAAGTGATCCAGGTTATTTTTCTATTGAAAAATAGTGAACTACATCAAACTCATTTATTTTTAGGATGCTTAATTGTGCAGCATTTGCAAACAGAAACACATATTTTTAACTACAAAAAATTGGTTTAACCTGCTGCAATTACACTTATTTCTACATTGGCATTTTTGGGTAAGCCTTTTACCGCTACTGTTTCTCTTGCAGCAAAATCCCCTTCAAAATAACTTGCATATACTTCGTTTACCGCAACAAACAAACTCATGTCGCTTAAAAAAATAGTTGTTTTTACAACATTGGTAAAGTTCATACCAGCCTCCAGCAATACCGCCTGCAAATTTTTCATTACCTGATGAGCCTCCTGTTGTATCGTTTCATTTGCAAATTCACCAGTTGCAGGTATTATTGCTACCTGGCCCGATACAAATAACAGGTTGCCAGTTTTAACAGCCTGGCTGTATGGCCCAATAGGCGCTGGCGCATTTTCTGTATTAATTATTTGTTTGCTCATACTATTTTTTTCGGATAGCAAATATATCCTTTATCAACCACCTTTTTTTGTGAAAAACTAAAAGAAATCCTATAAAAAATCCCTTGTTCTTAAACGCTCTTTATATAGCCAGCAAGCTTATATAATCAGCAAACATACATTTACCAATGCCACTATACCTTTGCAGGGTTATTAATTAGCATTAATTTATTTATAAATATTTTTTTTGAATGAGCTGGATAGTACAAATAGACACAGCGCTGGAAACGGCAATTGTAAGTTTGGCCTTTAAAGGCAAACTGGTAGCGGAGCAACGTAGTTTTTCGCAAAAAGACCATGCTTCTTTTTTACAGCCGGCTATTGCAAAACTTATAATGGAAGCCGGTATTACTTTGCAGCAAATAAGTGCGGTTGCAGTTGTGGATGGGCCAGGGTCTTACACAGGTTTAAGAGTTGGTATGGCAAGCTCCAAGGGGTTATGTTATGCTCTAAACAAGCCATTAATAACAATTAACTCTTTAAAACTATTGGCAGCTACTGCAAAATCTACCATAAGTAATTTACAAGAAAACGAGCTTATTTGCCCAATGATTGATGCCAGGCGAATGGAGGTTTTTACCGCAGTTTACAACGCAAATTTAGAGAATGTACTGGCGCCTTGTGCAATGGAACTAAGTAAACTTTCTTTTGATAGTTTAATAAAAAATAAAAAAATGTATTTTTTAGGCAATGGTTCTACAAAATGGGCTGCAATTTGCCCTGAAAAAAATGGTGCATTTGTGCATGTTGATACTAACAGTTTGATTATTAGCGAATTAGCGTGGGTAAAATATTTGTCTGAGTCATTTGCAAGTATTGCTTACGCAGTGCCAACTTATCTAAAAGATTTTTACACAACCATGCTGCCATAAAAAAAATCAATTTTTTTCATAAATTCTTTGTAATTTTCAAATATAATTTATAAAATATTTAAACCAAATAGTATCTTTATCATTCCAATTATCATTTCTTAATCTCAATTAAGAGTAAAAACCGACTATTATTAAAAGCCGGGGTTTATTTTTAAAAAAATCTACACAAATGGCAACAGTAAAAATTGACTATTACAATGTGAAAAAAGCAGCACTAATTTTAAGAGCTTTAAATCACAAACTTCGTCAGCAATTGATTAAATTAATTGATGAAAAGAAAAAAATTACAGTAACTGAAATTTATGTTCAGCTAAGGCTTGAGCAATCAGTAGCCTCTCAGCATCTTGCAATTTTACGAAAAGCAGGTATTTTGAGCACTGAGCGTGATGGTAAATTTATTTTTTACCTGATCAATACCAAAAGAATTGATGAAGTAAGTAAAATTGTTAACGAACTGGTAGCATAACTTGCCTAAAAAATTTTTAAAGCGGATACAGTAATGTATTCGCTTTTTTTTGTAACTAATTTGGTGCTTTTAACTAAATTTTTACTTAAACCGTAATTACAGGGTCGAAATTTTTAATAACAAGGCTTTTCAAAAATCAGTGGTTTAAAAAAAAACTACTCGATTTTAAGCCAAAAAATATCCCAGGTTGCCTGTTATATAGTAATTTGCCCTTTCTTATGGAAGTTAATTATATAAAAGGGGCTAAAATTAAAAATTGCTGTAGCTATTTTTTATTATGGCCACTACAATTTAATTGATCTAAAAAATAATACCGTTGTAAACAATAAAATAAGGAGAAAATGCAAGCTTATACACTATCAATTTTTAAGCAAAAATTACAAGAAGCTGATATTACCCTATTAGATACAAGAGTAGCGGAAATATTTACAAATGGGTTTGTGCCTGGCAGTATTTTCATTGGGTTTGAAGGGCGTTTTGCTGAGTGGGCGGTTAGTTTGCTTCCATTTGAAAAGCCCCTGGTATTGGTTACCGAAATTGGCAAAGAGGAAGAAGTAAACCAAAAATTAAAAAACATTGGATTTAAAAATATAGCAGGGTACCTTGATGGAGGGTTTGATACCTGGAAAGCTGCCGGCGAAAAAGTAGATATGATCATCAATGTAGATGCTGATGAAGTTGCGATGGATTTACCTTTTGATACAAAACTGCAAGTGGTGGATGTGCGCCGGGAAGCGGAGTTTTTAGAAGGTCATATAAAAGGTGCCATCAATATGCCATTGAGTGATATGACAGACCTGGCGTTGCTGGCAAGTTTTGAAGAAGATCAAAATTTGTATTTACAATGTGGAGGTGGCTATAGAAGTGTAATTGCAGCATCACTAATGAAAAAACAGGGTATCCATAATTTGCGCAATATCACTGGCGGATGGGATGCCGTTAAAGAGCAGAAAAAAATTCCGGTAAAAATAGATGTTAGTGCACTTAATTAAAAGGCTCACTGCTATCAATCCATGAAAGATTGTATGCAACTTTATACTCATGCCGCCATCTTCGATGAGTCCACAGGTAATTGTCGGGTGTTTTACGTATTGCTTTTTCTAATAAAATTTTGTATTGAAGGGTTAATTGCTCTGCTGTAAATTCATTGGCATTCTCCACCATTAAAGTTGATTCAAAATGATAGTAGCCACGCCTTGGCTTTATAAAATTTACAAAAATGATGGCAGTATTATTTTTTATGGCTCCAATGGCTGGCCCTGTTACAAAAGGGGCAGGCTTACTAAAAAAGTTTAGCCAAAAACATTTTTCCGGATTGGTATTTTGGTCAGCAGCAAGCGCAATGGCATATTGTCCCGTTAAAATTTCATCTTTTCTGTTTTTAAAATCAGTTGTAGAAACCAATACCGTATTAAATTTTGACCTGAATGTGTAAAATAATTTATTAAAACCAGCATTGCTGATTTTTTGATAAATGCCAATAAAAGGAATAGGGCAATTTTTACTTGCAATCCAATTGGCATATTCCCAGTTCATTTGATGACCGCTTTGCAATTGAATGCTTTTTCCTTTTACGGCCATCGACAGCATCGATTCAATATCCATGGTGCATCTTTTTTCAAACATGCTGGCAGGCATGCTAATCATTTTTACGGTTTCAATGAGTGTGTCAACAAAATTTTTGTAAAATTGCTTTGATATACGGGTTTTTTCTTCATCAGATTTTTCAGGAAAAGCAATGGTAATATTACTCATCACCACATCTTTTCGGTAACCAAATACATAGTAGAGCAAAACGTAAAAAAAATCACTTATCCTGTATAAAATAAAAAATGGCAATAGGGAAAAGAGATAAAAAACAGGATAAATAATGTAATACATCAAAATATTAAAATTGGTTGAAGGGGTTAAAGCTATTTAAGATGAAAATGTATGTAGATAAATTCTACATCACTATATTTTGTACCAATGCATTTTTGCCTGGGTAGTCTGTATTAAAATGAAGTCCTCTGCTTTCTTCTCTAAACTCTGCACCCTTTACAATGAGATAAGCTACAGTAATCATATTTCTAAGCTCACATAATTGGGGAGATACAATTGTTTTTTGGTATAATATTTCTGTTTCTTCAAACAATAAATCAAGCCGTTTCATAGCCCTGTTTAAGCGCTCATTGTTGCGTACAATACCAACATAATCACTCATTAGTAATTTTAATTCTTTTACGCTTTGTGTAATTAAAATCATTTCTTTAGGGGCATTAGTACCTGCATTTTCCCAATCAGGAAAATCTTTGCCAATTATACTTTTTTGTAAAATAGCATCATTTTTGGGTAGTGCTATTGAATCTATATATGCCCTGTGAGCAAATACCATTGCCTCCAGTAAACTGTTACTGGCAAGGCGATTGGCACCATGCAAGCCGGTGCTGGCACATTCCCCGGCAACGTAAAGGTTTTTGATAGATGTTTTGCCCCATTCATCGGTTTTAATTCCGCCACAACTGTAATGGGCTGCCGGCGCCACTGGTATCATGTCTTTGGTAATATCTATCCCAATACTCATACATTTATCGTAGATGTTTGGAAAATGTCCGGTAAATTTTTCCTTACTAAAATGGCGGCAATCGAGGTAAACATGTTCGGTACCGTTTATTTTCATTTCGTTATCAATAGCCCTTGCTACAATATCTCTGGGTGCAAGGTCTTTGCGCTCATCATATCGCTCCATAAAGGCCTCGCCCTGGTGGTTACGCAAAATACCGCCATCGCCACGTACTGCTTCAGTTATTAAAAATGAATGACCTCTTACGCCTGCTTCATATAGTGCAGTAGGATGAAACTGTATAAATTCCATGTTTTCTATTCTGCCTTTTGCTCTATAAACCATTGCCACACCATCGCCGGTAGCAATGGCAGGGTTTGTGGTAGTTCTATATACCTGGCCGTTGCCACCTGTTGCCAGTAAGGTTGTGCCAGATAAAATTTTCTCAACTTTATTATTGCTTAAATTAAGTACGTATACTCCGTAGCATTGTATATCCGGTGTACTTTTGGTTACAAGATAACCAAGGTGATGCTGGGTAATAATATCTAACACAAACCAATGGCTGATGAGTGTTATATTTTTTTGTTTAGTTATGGCGTTTAATAATGCCCTCTCCATTTCTTTACCGGTAACATCTTTATGATGTAAAATGCGGTATTCGCTGTGGCCACCCTCTTTGCCAAGTTTAAAATCACCATCTGGTGCCTTGTCAAATTGTGCTCCCCAGTCAATAATCTCTTTTATTCTTTCTACCCCTTCTCTTACTACTATTTCTACAATATGCGGATTACACAGGCCATCACCTGCTATCAAGGTGTCTTCAATATGTTTTTCAAAACTATCATGGTTCATGTCCATTACACCTGCAATGCCACCCTGTGCATATTTGGTATTGGTTTCGTCACTTTGTGTTTTAGTTATAATGGTAACAGTTTTATCAGGACAATCTTGCGCAACTTTTAGTGCATAAGTTAACCCTGCTATACCGCTGCCTATAACCAGAAAATCTGTATTCATATCTTTTAAACGATTTTTTATAATTTAATGTTCGGTGACACCTGCAACAGCTCTTTAGCTTTTTTTGCATCCTGCTCTTTGTATTTTTTAAGGATTGAAGCGAACCCCCGGAAAATCGCCTTGCTGAATTACGAAAAGCCTTTAACACGCTATTGTACACTTTTTTGCTCAATCTGAAATTTTTTACAACTTGCCAGTTACAAATTTACCATTAGTAGTATTGCTGATGATACCTTTTATAATAAAATATTGTGCAAAAGCATAGGTAAGCATTATTAAAAAGGAGGCGCTACTAAAGTTATTGTAAAATTTATTGAATGCAAGAATAGAGTCGGATACCACAAATAAAACAGCTCCTATTATTATTTGCATATTAGCATTGCTTTTGTTATACAGTAAATGCAATGCTACAAAAAACATGGTACTAATTACAGCTCCATACACAACTACCGGTATTTTCATTTGGCCTAAATTTGGAAACAGGGTTGATAATAAAATACTGTAATAGCAAAGAATTATAAAGATTATCCACCACTTTATGCTGATATTGTTTTTTGTACGGATCCGGTTAAAAATGATGATGTACCCTACATGAGCAATTAGAAAACTTATTAATCCAACAATAAAAAAAAGCGGGTTGGCTTTTTCAAACAGCAACAATATATCGCCCAGTAAAGAAAAGAATAAAGCGGCAAGTGGAAATAAATAAACAGCACCACCGTATTGTTTTAGGCTGAAAAAAAGCCAACCAATTAAACTAAGTACCAGTAAAGGTTTTGAGAAAAAAAAGAATATTGCTGATGGTACTACAATACTTGAAAGATTTACCAGCAACGCAGCAAAAAAAATAAATAACCAGATTTTTTTTTGCATAGAAAAGAAATTAGAGTTGATCAATTGTGAAAAAATAATTAACGGTGGCAATCGCTGCAAAAAAACCTTTTGGGTACGTTAGCTGTTTACCCATACATCATTTTCTTTTAATAAATTTATCAGTTCATCTACTGCAATGGCACTATCAATATTTCGTTTTACTATTTCTTTGCCTTTGTACAACGTGATTTTACCTACGCCGCTCCCAACATAACCAAAGTCAGCATCGGCCATTTCGCCTGGTCCGTTTACAATACAGCCCATAATAGCAATTTTTAATCCTTTTAAATGGCTGGTAACTGCCCTTATTTTTGCAGTGGTTTCCTGCAAATCAAATAAAGTTCTGCCGCAACTTGGGCAACTAATGTATTCGGTTTTAGAAATACGGGTGCGTACTGCCTGTAAAATTGAAAAAGATGTATTATTAATGAATTGCTCTACAGAGGCATTGGCAATATAATTTCTTCCGCTTACGGCTGTGTTGGCTGCATTGTTATAGGCAGTTGTCGTCATGCTTAAACAAATTCCATCGCCCATTCCCTCTAAAAATAATGCACCGGTTTCGGTAGCAAAATGAATTAAATGTTCATCTGCAGTGTTCCAATTACTATCTGTAATAAACACAACGGGGTTTTTAATTTCCCGTATTATCAATTCCATCATCATGCGCCTAACAGATAGTACGGCTTGTTTATTTGTTGAACTTAAGCAGAGTACCACCGTTGGGTCGTTAGCCAGTTCATCTAAAAAAGTAAAATCATTAACAGGCGTATCGTCACTAAAGCAATCTATCATTACAAAATTTAGTTTGTTTGATGTTACTTCTGCATCTACATACCCACTATCTTCATAAATAGGGTAATAAGTTTGTTTGTCTTCTGTTAATTGCCAGGTAGCCGGGTAAACAATTACTTTAACGGTGCCCGGCAATGAGAAATTGAGTAGTTGGTTGCCGGTAAAAATATAATCTGCGGCCATATCGCTAATGGCCCATTTATCTGTTTGCTCATTGTAGGTGTAGCCAACACTTTGTAAATGTTGGGGGGTAATTTTTTCTATTTTACTTAAGTCTGCAATTACTACAGGTACTTGTTTATTGCCAATATTACCTACTTCAAAAGTTGCTCTGCGCCTGTATTCAAAGGGAGAGTAGGGTAGTTGGTCAATAGCAGGAATAAATCCCTTTATTACTGTTGATTTACCGGTATTCTGGTATCTTTTTACAATATCTCTGCATACAGGAATTTCAAGTTCGGGATCTTCGGTAAGGCTTACCCTGATGGTATCTCCTATGCCATCTTCCAGCAGTGTTCCTATGCCAATGGCAGATTTTATCCTTCCATCTTCGCCATCGCCAGCTTCGGTAACGCCAAGGTGTAGTGGATAACATTCGCCAAACTCTTCCATCATGTGATTAATGAGTAAGCGGTAAGCCTGCACCATTACCAAAGGATTACTGCTTTTCATGCTTAGGATAATGCTGTGGTAATTGAGGCTACGGGCAATGCGCAAAAACTCCATGGCACTTTCTACCATACCAATAGCTGTGTCTCCATAGCGGCTCATAATACGATCGCTCAGGCTTCCATGATTGGTGCCAATACGCATGGCGGTTCCGTGCTCTCTGCAAATAAGTACCAGCGGACTAAATCTTTCTCTTATCCTTTCAATTTCTTCATCGTATTCTGCATCGGTATATTCAATTTGCTCAAACTTTTTTTTATCTACATAATTGCCTGGGTTTACCCTTACTTTTTCAATAATTTTTGCTGCAATTTCAGCAGCGTTGGGGGTAAAATGTATATCTGCAACAATAGGTACATTGTAACCACGCTTTTGCAGCTCGTCTTTAATGTTTTGTAAATTTTCTGCCTCTTTTTTTGATGGTGCAGTAATGCGAATAAGCTCAGCACCGGCCTCAATGCAGCGAATAGACTGCTCAACCGTTGCCATTGTATCCATGGTGTCGGTTGTTGTCATAGTTTGTACACGGATGGGGTTGTTGCCACCGAGCAGCAGGTTGCCAATTTTAACTTCCCGTGTTAAGAGCCGTTTATATTGTGTAAGGTTTTCGCAGTATTGTTGCATAAGTTGTTTATTCAAAAAAATGTGTTAATCCAAATTGTTTAAAGTGCTGGTATTGGTTAAACCCAGCTTTTAAGCACTTTAATTGCTTTGCCCTTTTTGTTTGTTTTATAAAAAATCAATATCACTGTATGCCGTTGCTGTGCCAGTAGCATACAATATAAACCAATGGATTTTCTCAGGTTGAAAACATGCTGTAATTTATTTCTCCAATAACTTTATATCGCTTTACCATACTAAGCTTCAAAGGTAAATAAGTTTTTATCTATTAATAAGTAAACACCATAGTCATTATAAATAGGTTGTTGATTATTTCCAATCCTTCTCCGGTTTATTGGGCGATGCTTCGCCAGCCCTGCGTAATTTATTTTGCAGGTTTTTTTCTTGTTGCAACAATGCATTCAATTTTTCTTCTGCCTCTTTTTTGGTCATTTTACTTTGCTGTGGCTTTTGCTGTTCTTCCTTTTCTTCTGGCTGTTTTTGCTGCTCTTTTTTTTCTTGCTGATTTTTCTTTTTATCCTGGTTTTTTTGCTGCTCCTGTTGTTGTTTTAGCAGGGCTTTTTGCAAATTAAACCGGATGTCTTCATCTGCAGGGTTTTGCCTAAGTGCATTTTTGTACGCCTCAATACATTCAGAAAGTTTTTTGTTGTTTTGCAGCACCACTCCCTTATTGTACCAGGCTATTGATTTGTCAACAGCAGTTTTGCTGTTGGCTACAGCCGCTTCATAAGCTTTTACTGCTTCTTCTATTTTACCTTTTTTGTACAGCGCATTTCCTAAATTTACTGCTGCCTTATTGCTTGTTTTATTGGCCTCCAACGCTTTAGCATACTTATCGGCTGCCTCATCAAATTTATTATCAGCATAGGCCTCATTTCCTTTTTTTATCAGGTTGTTTTCTTTTTGGGCAAATAAAGATGCAGGTAAAATAATGGCAATTAAAATAAATAACCCACCAAATAATTGTATTGGTTTGGCTGACTTTGCTACAGCTTTATTGGCCAATATTTTTACTGCTTTTACTGAAATTCTTTCTGAAGTAAAAAACTCGATAACCAATAATATAATGGCTGCTGCTAAAAACCATTGATAATAATATTGGTAAACGGTAGATGAATTTTCTGTAATGGTACGCTTATCCATTCCTTTTAATTGAGCATTTATTTTGCTGCTAATCTCATTGGATGTGGTAAATAGCTGATACAAGCCTTTACCGTTTACTGCAATATCTTTTAGTATTGTTTCATTTAGCCTGGTAATTACCAGTTGGCCGTTTGCATCTTTTTTTGCCTCGCCGGTAGCAGCATCTGTAATGGTGGAGCCATCAACAGAACCAATGCCCACCGTATTTATTAAAATACCTTCCCCAGCTAATTCTGTGGCAATTTTTACTGCATTTTCATCATGATCTTCTCCATCGCTAATGAGCAGGATTGATTTATATTTTTTTTCTTTTGTATTAAAGGCTGCGTAACACATTTTTAGTGCATCGCCAATAACGGTTCCTTGTGTTGGTATTATATCTGGCGAAGCCGAAGATAAAAACATTTTAGCTGCCGCATGGTCGCTGGTAAGTGGCATTTGTAAATAGGCCTTTCCTGCAAATACCACTATACCAATTCTGTCGTCTGGCAGAACATCAATCAACCTGGCAATTAATTGTTTGGCTCTTTCCAGCCGGTTGGGTTGTACATCTTGCGCCAGCATACTTTTGCTTACATCCAGTGCAATCATTACATCTATCCCATTTCGCTTTACAGTAGTACTGCCCGCAGGCAACCGAAGTGCTGCAAGAGCAATAACTGCTGCTGAAAATCCACATAAAATTAAAATGAATTTAAACTTGTACCGCTTAGGACTATAGCCCTTAATTAAGGCTGCCACTAATTGCTTATCGCCAATTTTTAAGGCAGTTTTCTTTTTCCATTTAATTGTATAAAAGTAAAGTGCCAGCAATAGCGGTATGCCAATAAAGGCCCAAAGGTATTCGCTGTGTTGAAATTGAAGCATAACCCAAGCTCAGTAAAGAACTTTGTAAAATTTATTATAGATTAAAAATAGACTGCTTTAATATTAATTGTATCAAATGTTAACAAAAAGGTAGTATTGGGTTTAGGTGCATTTAAACCTGCTTTTACAGTTGAGAACCTCATTACGCTTGGATGCACCCTTACGCTTTCAATTGCAAAAGCTGGTTTTTAAAAAACTACATTACCCCTTTAAAAAAGCCCATTTGAGTTAGTATATCTTTGGTAATTTTTAACCGTACTGCATTCATATCAATGTTGGCATCGGCAGATTTTATCAATGTTACAAAAAAGAAAGGGTGCTTATTTTCTTCTATCCAGCCTACAACCCAGCCGATATTATTTTTATTTTCATCAAGGCCCCAGCCTGTTTTATAACTAAGGGAATATTGTGTATTCTCTTCCTGCACCATAGCGTCTCTTACAAGTAGTTGGGTACGTTTTTGAAAAGGTAATTGATCAAAATACAACCTCTTCATCAATCCTAATTGCTCATCTGCCGATATTTTAATGCTGTTATTAAGCCAGAAGCTATCTATTTGCGGGCCAATTTTTTTGTTGCCGTATTGCAAACTATCCAGCCAATATTGCATGGTATCTTTACCTATACGCCTTGCTACTTCCTGAAAATAGGGCACAGCACTTACTTTAAATGCTTCTGTAAAATCAAGGTCTTTATTCCAGGCGGCATTAGGTCTTGTAATACCATCCCATTTTATTACCATCTTTTCATCTGTTATTCGGCCAATTTCCAGTGCTATCAGGCTGTTGATTATTTTAAAAGTAGATGCAGGGGTAAAGCGCATGGTATCTAATTGCATATTGTACACGGTAACTTTTCCATCTTTATTGTTGAATAAGGTAAAGCAGCCCTCTACTTTATTTTCATCAAAATATTTTTTTAGTGAGTCATCTATTTTGGCTTTGTTTACAGAGCAGCCAGTTACAAAAAGTAGCAGGGTTAGTGAATAGAGAAAATTTTTCATGCAGGTTTTACTATTGTTGTTTTTTGAAGTTGTTTTTATTGATAACATAACTGGTTATGAATTTGTTTCTTTAAATTTTGCGGTAGCTTCTAAAGTTTTGTAAAACGTAGTACCGTATTTTCTAATAATGGCATCTTTTAAAAAAACATAAACAGGTACTTTTAGTTGTTTACCAAGGCTGCAGGCAGCGCTGCATAAATCTTGCCGAGGTTCGTAATTAAGATAATCTGTTTTTTTATTTTTACTTTGGTTGATGCGTATAGGAAAAAGATGGCAACTGATGGGTTTTCTCCAGCTTGTTTTTCCATCGTTAAAAGCCTGTTCAATGCCGCATTTTACAATGCCTTTTTCATCTTTAATGCCATAAATGCAAATTTCGCCATTGATGGTAGGGGTTACCCAACCAAACTCCTCGTTAAAGACATAGCTGCCTTGTAGCTCTAGTTGCTGTTTGCTTTTATCAGATAAATAAGGCAAAACAGCCTCATACACTGCATCTATTTCTTTTAGTTCATTTAAATTTAATGGGGCACCGGCATCGCCATCTACACAGCAGCCGCCCTTGCATTTGCTGAGGTCGCAAACAAATTGCTCTTCTATAATTTCATCACTTATCAATACATTGTCTATTGCTATCATGGCTGCAAAAATAAGAACAAAAATGGGTTGGCTACTGTGTATTTTAAGTGTAGTAAACTATGCTTTTAGGGTAAAAATGTATTTATGCTGAGGTACTGCTACCTGCGCCAGGGATGGAAGCAAGTACCCCGCAAAGCGCCACGGGCAGGCTGCCATGCGAAGCTGGAAAATTTGTTTGGCGCTGCGGAGTACTGCGTACAGCCCGCCCGGGCGCCAAAACCTTTTTTTTATAGCCGTTTGGCAAAAAATAAATATCAATATGTTGGATGATGGCGATATAGTTTTTATACTTTAACTGCCAAAAGATAAAACTGAGGAATAGAATTTTTATTGCAGTTATCATTTAAGCTTACCCACCAGCCGGTAAGATTCATCTATCATTTGCAGCAACTGCTTGTGAGAGAGTGTACCATTTACTATCACTGTATTCCAATGTTGCTTGTTCATGTGGTAGCCGGGCAATACAACGGCAGGATACTCTTCTCTTAATTGAAGCGCTTTTTCTGGCTGGCATTTTACATTAAACTGCAGTGGATATGTATTTAAAGAGGTAAGCAAAAAGATTTTATTGAGTACTTTAAACACCAGCACATCTTCTCCAAAAGGGAAACCCTCGGTAACCTGTGGTTTTTGTAAAATATATTCCCTGATAAATTCTATATCCATTTGGAGTAAAATTTTTGAGTTTGATTGTACCGTAAATTTATAAAGATATTTGTAATAATTGGGGGCTTATTACGCTTTATTGACCCTTACAACCTGGCCTACAACTTTACCTTACTTATAGTTTCCAATGGCAATTACTTCATCGCAAAATGCGTACTCTTGCTTATCGTTGCTGCTAATGATTACCAGCTTTTCCTCCGTGAAATTTTGTATGAGCGAATGGTATAAGGCTATGCCATCTGCATCTAAATTGGTGGTAGGCTCATCTAACAATAAAACGGGCGCTTTACTTAAAAATGCTTGTGCCAGTTTTAGCCGTTGTTTCATACCGCTGCTAAAATAGCGAATCTGTTTATTGCCGGCTTTTTCTAACTGAACAATCTGTAAAGCCTCCTGGTAGCCTGCTGTTAAGGGCTTAAAGGAATGATGAAATTGCAAAAATTCTTTAGCGGTCATTTCTTCTATTAGCTCGAGATATGGGGCTGTAATGGATATATTTTTGAAAAATAACTCGTTTTCAATAATTGCCTGATTTTGTTTTACAGTAATGGTACCCTCATTAAACATTAAAGCACCTGCAATTACTTGTAACAAGGTAGATTTGCCAGAGCCATTACTGCCGGTAATGGCATATTTTTTTGTGGTAGAAAAATTAACACTGCAATGCCTAAAAATCCATTCTCGGTTAAATCTTTTGCCGGTGTTTTGTAGTGTTATTTCCATTTTTTATGTAACTCTTTGCCAAGTATGCAGTTTTGTGTTGAAGATGCAAGTTGGGTGGAGGATTAAAAATCTCTGTTGGTTTTTACCCAGTTTTTTATATAATCTGCAATATCAGTAGTGGTTGTGCCGGGAGGAAATAGTTTGCCAACACCCATTGCATTCAAGGTTTCCATATCCTCATCGGGTATAATGCCACCGCCGGTAAGCAACACATCATTCATTTCCTTTTCTTTCATAAGCTTTATTACTTTTGGAAAAACGGTATTGTGTGCGCCACTTAAAATGCTAATGCCAATGGCATCAACATCTTCCTGCAATGCAGCATTTACAACCATTTCAGGCGTTTGCCTCAGGCCTGTGTAAATTACTTCCATACCTGCATCTCT
>JBBQTZ010000091.1:0-16032 GCA_038234405.1 Chitinophagales bacterium | reverse complement strand
CTTTATATGCTTTTAGTACAGAAAACTGGGATAGACCAGCAAACGAAGTAAGCGGTTTAATGGAGATATTAGTAGATACCATTCGCAATGAGGTGCCTACATTAAATAAGAACAACATTAAGTTGCATGTAATTGGAGATTTGAATATGCTGCCCAACAATGCTAAAATAGCATTACAGGAAGCTCTAACAGAAACAAGTATAAATACCGGGCTTAACTTAGTAATGGCATTGAGTTACAGCAGCAGGTGGGAGTTGGTAAATGCGGTAAAGAATATTGCAGTAGATGTTAAAAAAGGCGAACTCCAGCCAGAAAGTATTAACCAGGAAACCTTACAGAAATACCTTTCTACCAGCGAATTTCCCGACCCTGAGTTAATGATACGTACTAGTGGAGAATACCGCATCAGTAATTTTTTGCTATACCAACTGGCATACGCCGAGCTTTATTTTACCAATACCCGCTGGCCGGATTTTAGAAAAGAAAATTTGTACGAGGCCATAATCGACTATCAAAACAGGGAGCGTAGGTTTGGAAAAACAGGTGCACAGGTTACAAAAGATGAAAAATAACGCAATAATCCAGTATTATATATTGATTGAATATATTTTAAATATAAATAAACCGTTGTACATGAAAGCCAAACAAGCCAACGGTTTAACAAATAGTTTTCATAATTGCAAGTAATTTGCCGTTCGTAAAAAAAAATTGATGCATAGGATTTACCAAAACATTTTATTGATTATATTGTTTTCAACCAGCAGCAAATTAGTACTTGCACAAATTGATTCCACACCGGTATCTATAAATCCAAAGTTGATTGAAATATTTAATGCTAAACCACCCCAAGAATATATAATAGCAGGCGTATCTGTTTCAGGTAATATAACATTTGATCAAAATTTAATTGTATCAATATCTGGCTTAGCCACTGGCGATAAAATAATGATACCTGGTACAGATGTTTTTGGCAAAGCCATTACCAAACTTTGGAAACAAAACCTGATAGCTGATGTGGAAGTTTACCTTGTTAATTTAATAGGCAATAATTTATACATTGAGCTTGCCATTAAAGAAAGACCAAGGCTGGCAGATTTTAAATTTACAGGCGTAAAAAAAGGGGAGAAAGATGATTTAGATGCAAAAATTGGCTTATCAAAAGATAGGGTAGTTACCGATAACATGAAAGTTAGTGCTATTGACATAATTCGTAAGTTCTTTAAAGATAAAGGTTATGGTAACATAAAAGTAGAGGTAAAAGAGGAAGCTGCTACCGGGCTTGCAAATGCCGAAGTGCTTACATTTATAGTAGATAAAGGATATAAAGTAAAGGTAAACTCACTCAATTTTGCCAACAACGAAAATATACCGGACGGCAAACTAAAAAAGCAAATGAAAGGCACCAAAGAAATGTCTAGATTTACTTTGTATCCTCCAAAATATACAAGTCCATACAACGATACCAACCGTTCCGTTTCCTTCAATAAATATTTAAAAGAATTAGGTTACTTATCCTTTACCAAAACAAAAGAAGCTGTTGACCCCTATTTTAGATTCAAATTTTTTAGCTCCGCCAAATTTAACCCTGTTAAATACGAAGAAGATAAAGAAAAACTACTGGATTATTACAATACACGAGGCTTTAGAGATGCCAGTATTATTGCAGATACACTTGTAAAAAACAGCGACGGCAATGTTGATGTACATGTAAAAGTTAACGAAGGAAAAAAATATTATTTTGGCGATATTATCTGGAGAGGAAATACCAAATACACAGATTCATTGCTTACCATGTTTTTAAGCATTAAAAAAGGCGATATCTACAACATGGAAATACTCAACAAAAGATTGGGTAAGCAACCATCTGCCGAAGGGGGAGATATACAAAGTCTTTACATGGATGATGGCTACCTGTTTTTTAGGGTAGATCCTATTGAAACATCTGTGTACAATGATACCATCAATTTTGAGATACGTATGCAGGAAGGGCCACAAGCCACCATTGGCAATGTGGAAATTACAGGCAACGACAAAACAAAAGATTATGTAGTACGCAGAGAATTAAGAACCATACCGGGAGAAAAATTTAGCAGGCAGGATATAATCCGTACACAGCGGGAACTTGGCCAATTGGGATTTTTTAACCCGGAAAAAATTTCGCCCAATATTGTACCCAATCAAGATAACGGTACCGTGGATATTACCTGGGGCGTAGAGGAAAAATCAAATGATCAGCTTGAACTTTCGGCGGGCTTTGGCGGAGGTATTGGCCTCACCGGTACACTAGGTATAACCTTCAACAATTTTTCTATCAACAACATTTTTAATAAAAAAACATGGGATCCATTACCATCAGGCAGCGGTCAAAAATTAAGTGCCCGGATACAATCTAACGGCCGTGCATTTAGAACCTATAATTTTTCTTTTACAGAACCCTGGCTTGGAGGAAAAAAACGCAACTCTTTTTCTGTAAGTGTGTATAACACCAAGCAATCCAACTCCTTTAATCAGTTTGGTCAATTTTGTCGTTCTTGTGGAGATACATCTTACCTGAGTATATCTGGTGCAAGTATTTCTTTGGGCAAACAATTAAAATGGCCAGATGATTATTTCTCACTTGTAACCTCCTTAAACTTTCAACAATATAAACTACGCAACTATGCTGTAAATGGCTTTGGTGGTTTAAGCAATGGTACATTTACCAACCTTAGTTTACGGTTAGCACTTGCCCGTAATTCTACAGGCGGTAGCCCTATATTCCCTACAGGCGGGTCTAATTTTTTACTTAGTGGCCAGTTTACCCTTCCCTACTCCTTACTGGGAATTACAAAAGCATCAGATAACCAGTTTAAATTTCCTGAGTTTCATAAATGGTTATTTACAGGAGAATATTATGTGCCTATTGGTACCGCAAGGGGTGCAGATAAAAACCGACAGTTTATTATAAAGGCTGCTGCTAAATATGGTTTTATTGGTAAGTATAACAAAAATAGAGATATATCACCTTTTGAACGTTTTCAGGTAGGCGATGCAGGACTGAGTAATAACTTTGCTTTGTTAGGATACGATATTATAGCCCATAGAGGGTATCCAATCTACTCCAGTTCCAATCCAAAAATAAACCCGGAAAATAGTACACCAAGCGAGTTTTTTACAATTTATAATAAGTACACCCTTGAGCTTCGTTATCCATTCAGCACAAGTGCAAGCAGCACTATTTACGGCCTAACATTTTTTGAAGCTGCCAATGGATGGTATAGTTTTAAAGATTATAACCCCTTTAAATTACGTAGGTCTGCCGGTGTAGGTATGCGCTTCTTTTTACCAATGTTTGGTTTACTTGGTTTTGATTACGGGTTAGGTTTTGATAGAATTAGAGCCAACGAACCAATGAAAAGTGCATTTAAATTTACGTTTATGTTAGGCCAGGAGCCCCAATAGCAGCAACAACCAATTTTACCCCATTAAAAACAAATATTTACAATAGTTAAGCGCTTAAATTTTTCTACCCAAAAAATAAAACCATGAAAAAATTATTATTGATTGCAGTAAGTTCTTTAATGATTGGGTTTGGTGCAACAGCACAACGATATGCGGTAATTGATTCAAAATATATATTGGAAAAACTACCGGATTACAAAGATGCTCAAACTAAACTAAACCAATTTAGTGCACTTTGGCAACAGGATATTGAAAAAAAGCAAACCGAACTGGATAAAATGTACAAAGATTATGATGCAGAGCAAGTTATGCTGAGCGATGAGCTCAAAAAAAAGCGGGAAGACGAATTGTACAATAGGGAAAAAGAAGTGAGAGATTTGCAAAAAAAACGTTTTGGCTTTGAGGGCGATCTGTTTAAAAAAAGGCAGGAACTGATAAAACCTATACAGGACAAGGTTTATACGGCCATTCAAAAATTAGCTGTAGATAAAACTTTCGATTTTATTTTAGATAAAAGTGAAGGAATTACCGTTATATTTGCCGACCCAAAACTGGATAAAAGTGATGATGTGCTGAAGTTTTTGGGTGTTAAATAAAATATAAAGAAGCTTTGACATGCAACTTTTGTTCAAAAAAACAGCCTTAGTATATATTAAAACAGTTCTTACTTATTTTAGCATTAAAAAACCAACAACAAATTTTTTAACAGTGGCTTTCAAATTAAATAACCTGCAAGTAAAATGCCCGGTTATTTAGGAGTAAATCACAAACATTTAAAATCAACAATGAAAAAATTAATTACAGCAGCAGTAGTATTAACCATTGCAATGTTCGGTTTAACCAACAGCGCATTTTCTCAAAATAAAATTGGCTATGTCAGCACCGAAGAGTTGATAGGAACTATGCCAGAAGCAGAAAAAGCAAATGCACAGTTACAGGATTATCAAACTTCGTTGACGCAGCAAGGAAATGATTATTACAAAGAGTTAAGTGAAAAAGACAGTGTTTTTCAAGCAGATTCTGCAAAATTGTCTCCAGCTGCTAAGGAACTGAGAAGAAACGACTTGATTGCATTGTATCAAAAAGTACAAGGTTGGAACCAGGCTACGCAACAAAAAGTTCAGGAAAAATCTCAGGAGTTGATAGTGCCAATTAGGGCAAAAGCTTTTGAAGCAATTAAAGCAGCAGCAAAAGAAGCTGGATATAATTATGTATTAGAAGAGGGATCCGTATTAGTAGGCCCTCCAGGCGATAATATTTTAGAGTTAGTTAAAAAGAAATTGGGTATAAAGGATAAAGACCTAAAACCAGCAGCAGCACCTGGTAAGCCAAAACAATAATAACTTTAAGCATATTTTTAGAAAGCCATCCAAAAACCGGGTGGCTTTCCTATTTTTATACAATGACAAAAGGACCAATTGGTGTATTTGATAGCGGTTACGGTGGTTTAACAGTGCTACAATCCATAGTATGTAAACTGCCCCAATACAACTACTTGTACCTTGGCGATAATGCCCGGGCTCCTTATGGTAGCAGAAGCTTTGAAACGGTTTATCAATACACATTACAGTGTGTGGAATGGTTTTTTAAACAAGGCTGCCCCCTTGTAATATTGGCCTGTAACACTGCATCTGCCAAAGCGTTGCGTACCATACAGCAAAATGATATTGCCACGTTTGGAGCAGGTAAACGAGTATTGGGTGTAATACGGCCAACTACAGAAATTATTGGTGAATGTACCCAATCAAACAAGGTTGGCATATTAGCCACAAGCGGTACGGTACTTTCTGGTTCATATCCCATAGAAATTAATAAATTTTTTCCTAAATGTGAAGTGTACCAGGAAGCATGCCCTATGTGGGTGCCCTTGATAGAAAACAATGAACATAACTCTGCCGGAGCTGGTTATTTTATTGAGAAACATATTAATCATTTACTTGCACAATCCAATAATATTGATACCATCTTATTGGCTTGCACCCATTACCCCCTGTTAATCAACATCATAACAAAATTATTGCCCCCTGGTATTACCATACTGTCTCAGGGCGAAATAGTTGCTAATAGTTTAGCAACTTATTTACAGCAGCATACGTGGATGGAAAAAAGCCTTACAAAAGACGGGCAGGTATCTTTTTTTACTACTGATGATGCAGCAGATTTTGATAATAAGGGTAGCCTTTTTTATGGCAAGCCTCTTACATCTACCCATTTGGATTTAGTATAGAAAGGTGCATTGTAAATTGACGGAGCGCTTGGTGGATGGTAAGGATACCAACCACGGCCTTGCACATTCTAGCCCCGGTCGGGTATTCTCACCAACCGAAATCGGGAGAGAAAATTTGAAAGGCACCCATGTAGCATGTATTTATACCGTTCTATTTAGTTACAATCAATGCTTGTTTGCTCTCCTGCTGCACAATAAGTGAATAACATTAATTGGTAGTGTAAAATATTATTCATTCTGTTTCATTTTAAAGATGAATTCCCTTACCTTCGCCGTCCTTTCACAATCAACGGGGATGGTGCCCTGCTGTAATGTAGGTTTAGCTTTTTTAAAAATTATTTTGTAAAAGGAAAAAATTAATACAATGCCAGGTAAAAAAAGAACGTATCAACCACATGTACGCCGCAGAAAATCGGTTCACGGGTTTCGTCAACGCATGCAAACTGCTAATGGACGTAAGGTTTTAGCAAGTCGCCGTAAAAAAGGACGTGTTAAATTAACAGTTTCTGACGAACGTTTCGGTAAAAAATAGTATCCTTATTTCGCATAAGCGTAAATTGAAGGTATAAAAATACAAGCTCTCCTTTTTGGAGGGCTTTTTTACTTTGTAAAATTGGAAGAGCAGCAACAAAAATATCTCCTGGGTAAAAGCAAGCGGCTAAAAAGCCGCAAGGCTATCGATTTGTTGTTTAAAGATGGAAAATCATTCAACACCTTTCCGTTTAGAATTATCTATCAATTTTTTCCGTTAGATGCAACTGTAACAACTGAAAACCTGCAAGCTGGTTTTTCTGCAAGCAAGCGAAACTTAAAAAAGGCAGTACATCGTAACCGGGTTAAAAGGTTGATGAGAGAAACCTACAGGCTTCAAAAAAATGAGTTGGAGCAATTACTCATTCATCAGCATAAAAAGATAAAAATATTTATTTTATACACCGGAAAAGAGCTGCCGGAGCATAGCCTTGTAAATGAAAAAATTCTCCTTATTATTCAAAAGCTACAACGGATAATCAATGAAAAACCTGTTACAAATACTTAGTTTACCGTTTGTTATACTAATAAAATTATACCAGTTGGTTATATCGCCCTGGTTAGGCAACAGGTGCCGCTATACACCCACCTGTAGTAATTATAGCTTGCAGGCATTTAAAAAATACGGCCTTTTTAAAGGTTTGTGGCTTACCATAAAAAGAATAGCAAGCTGCCATCCATGGGGTGGCCATGGATACGATCCTGTGCCATAGACAGTAATTGTTACGGTAGTTGATACAAATTCAGCAGAAAAAATACAAAATTATGCTACAATTACAACAAGTACACCATATTGCTATTATTTGCAGCAATTACCAATTATCTAAAATATTCTACACCAATATATTGGGTTTTACTATTGAGCAGGAAGTTTACCGTAGCGAAAGAGATTCATACAAGCTCGATCTTTCATTAAATGGAAAGTATTGTATTGAATTATTTTCTTTTCCAAACCCACCGGCAAGGCCATCCCGGCCAGAAGCAGCAGGCTTGCGGCATATTGCATTTTTAGTAACTAATATAGAAACTGCAATAGCACATTTGCTTGCCAAACAGGTAATATGCGAACCAATAAGAATTGATGAATTTACTGGCAAACGATTTACTTTTTTCGCCGATCCTGATGGTTTGCCGTTGGAACTGTATGAAGGGTAAACACTATATTGCATTTATAAAAGCGCTTATTGTTCCCTGTAATATGAAATTAATAATTACCCAAAAGTTTTTTTTGCGCTTAGCGTAAGCATTTAATAACGCTGTTTATTTAAAACTCCAATTTTACAGTTGAAATACTGTTGCAGCGTTTAACTATTTCAAATACATAGCTTTTGGTACATTTTTTCACCTCAACATTGTTTACCACTCTATCAGCCCCAAAATAATACCCTAATTAGTTTTGTATGGTAACTATTCTGAACGAATTCAACTGTAAAATTCGGGTTAAAAGGTGGTAGCTGTTTAGAATTGTTATAAGCTTTGCAGCCCAATTTTATGCCTATAAATTTGTGAATATTAATTGACAAATTAATTTTATGCCATTAGGAAAAAACTGCCGTTAATAATAGTGATGCTGCTATTAGTACATCTTGTACATGCGCAGGAACAACTGAAAGCAATTTATAAGATTTAGGTTTAGATTGCCAACCAATTTTTTGCATGTCAATTTTGCCAAAGGCTCACCACCTGCTGTGCCGATTATTACCAACTGGAAAGCGGTCATCAACATTGGATTTTTTGTAGCTGTACATTTGGCCAAAAACCCCGACTTTCTGCCAGAATACCTGTTTTCTTAAACGGGAGGCTATATAAAAGCAGGAAACACAAGCTAGCATTTTAATTATTTGTCGATGCCGGGTTTACTAAAATATCAGTTACACAAAAAGATATTTTTGCTATCCAGCCCACAGTTTGAGATGCTGATTGGGGCAAAAAAATTGGTAAATGGCACTTTAACCGATAGCACACATGATACAGAAGAACGCAGCATAGGCTTTACTATCAGCCTCAAATATCAATTGGTACAATCAGATTTTGCAGGAGCAAGGTACATGCATGGGTTTAATCATATTGGCTTGGGCAGCATTCCTCCATACAGGAATTTAAATATGAGCTACTCCAAATAACGGCCGGGTAAGATTTTAATATTTTCTCAACCTCAATATTTTTTAAACATTAAAAAAGCCCCCAATTTGGGAGCTTTTTTTTATTGGTATGTAGAGGTATTTTTAAAATGCCGGGTCAGCAGGTGTGTTGCTGTTGCCATCTCTTTCCCTGAAAGGATAAGGAAAGAAATTTCTTTTACGTTCTGATAAAGCTCTGCCAAACCTTCTCATATCTTCTAGTTTTAAACCAGAGATATACATTTCAATACACCTGTTACGGTATATTTCAAGTAATACATCGTCCTTGGTAACAGGGGCAACCGGTGCCAAATCTGCTCCCAGTCCTAATGGATCGTTGGCTGCTTGTTTGGTCACCACTTTATTAAGTTCCAAAACAGCATTTACTAAATCTGTATTTGTCTGCCGTGCATAACATTCAGCTTTTATCAAAGTGATTTCACCAGGAAAATAAATTGGAATAGCAGTAGTAGCTGCAATCCAAAATCCATTCAATCTAAACCTTGGACTAACCACCGTATTGACAGAGGTGTAAAATGGAATCCTTTTGTCTAAAAGATTTGGTGCTAACCCAACTGGTAATCCAAAGGTAGAATCAACAGGTTGGTAAAGATTGTTGGTGGAAGTAGCAGCAACAAATACAGGATTGGAAACTGCTGCATCATAATTAAAGGAAGATCTTTTTGTAAGATCAACAAGGTTGGCAGCGGTTAAAGCTCCTGTGTAATTACCGGAATACAAGCTATACCTGGCTTTTAGGCCATTCAATGTATTAACAATATCAAGTCCCGCTGGCAAATTGCTTAAAAAGCCAGCACTAATGGCATTGGCATTAATGGCTGCCAATGCTTTATCGATGGCAGCAACTGCCCTATTGTAACCCTGTACTCTGTCCACAAAAACAGTAGCGGTAGTTCCAACAGTATCCGGTACTTTTTCCCAATACATTGAAAGGCTTCCAATAGAAAGTGCTTTAATGATGGTGCTATAACCAATTAATCCGCTGGCATAACCTTTATCGCCTAATAGCGTGGCGCCATTTATTACATTGTTGGCATCGTAAATACATTTATTGGCACTAATCCAAATATTGCCTAGCAATGCATTGGTGCCATCTACTGCCGAACCCCCTTGACTCAATTGAAGCTCAGAAATGTTACCTGCGTTACGTAAAATAACTTCATTGGTAACAAAGCCATTTGCATTTGCCATGCCAGGTGCTACGTTTAAAGAATAAGTGCGTTGTATTCCGATAGCGGTACCCAATAAACCTCTTGCAGAGTTTAGTACCTGAGCAGACGTAGCGGCATTTGGATTTTGGTAATCTTTTTTGCAACCTGTGCTTGCCAAAACAACTATGGCAATGCCGCTGTAAAATGTTAATTTAATTATCTTGTTCATGATAAAATTTTTAAAGGTTTAAAACTGTGCTTTAATGCCAAAACTGAATGTTGCCGGAATAGGTACTGCACCAAAATCAATACCACGAAGCAGGGTGCTTTGTCCGCCGGCATTTACTTCAGGATCGTATCCTTTGTAATTATCCCAGCTAATTAGGTTGCGACCACTAAAGTTTACACTTAAATTGCTGATAGATTTTATTTTACCAAAATCATAGCTAAAGGAAAGCTCCCGTAGTTTAACAAAAGAGCCATCATCCATACGCCATTCTTCTATCGCATAAATGCCAGAAATGTAGCCACGTGGTAACTGTCCACGCTGCTCTTGTTCTGCAACTTTACCATTGCCTACACCTTGTCTTGTTCTCCAATCTGCATTAAAAACATCCACACCCTGTACAGCATCAATCTGTAACCTAAGGCCAAACTTCTTATAACTTATTTCATTTACAAGGCTGGCAGTAAAGTCTGGGTTTGGGTTGCCAACAATTTTTCGAAGCGTAGCACCTGTTGGTAATCCGTTTGCATCTCTACCTGGAGTGAAAGCCATTGCACCGTTTTGTACACCTCTTTCAATTTGAGGAATGCCAGCAGCATTTTTAACCTGATTGCCACCAGGATCGGTTGCAAAGAAAGTACCATAAAACACACCAATTGGTTGCCCTTGAACTATAGCAACAGGAGCCCCGGCATTGGTAGTTAATAAATTTACAGCCTGCCCTATGTTTATCGCTTTGTTTCTATTATAATTAAAAATACCTGTTACTTCCCATTGAATATTTTTAGATTCAATTGGCTTACCATTTAATACAATTTCAAATCCTTTGTTTTCCAACGATCCAAAATTATCCTGCAAGCTGGAGAAACCGCTTGTAGGAGCAATAAAACGATTGATTAATAGGTCTTTAACCTTTTTGTTATACACATTCAAGGTTAAACCCAACCGATTGGCAAGAAATGAAAAATCCAAACCAAATTCCAACTCTTGCTGTCTTTCTGGCCGCACATTTTCATTGGCCAATGTACCACTTGATGTTAAAGAAGTTCTACCAATAAATGAAGAGGAAGCATAGGTATTGAATCTGCTGTAAGCGCCAATACCAGTAAGGTTTCCACTTTCACCATAGGCTAAACGAACCTTGGCTAAATCCCACCATTTAGAAACGCCCAACTTACTCCAGAAATCTGTTCCGGAAATAACATAGCTACCACTAGCCTTGGTATATACCTGGTTGCGTTGATCTTGTCCAAAAACAGAAGATCCATCTACACGTACAGCAGCCGTTACAAAAAACTGGTTGCGGTATTTAAAGTTTTGCTGTATAAAATAACCAGAGATGGCTATTTCACTTCTTTCATCTGCACCAGGTAAAATAGTACTTGCTCCATTTACTGTTTGTACAAATGGTGCCAAACCTCTGCCTTGTGATAAACTATATAGATTTTTTTCATATTGCTGTGAAAAACCTACCTGCGTAACAGAATTTATTTTATCGGTGATGTCAATATTGTACGTGGCATTGATATCGTGGTTGATGGCAAAGAAATTATTATTACCCACACTTGAATAACCGTTTTGCGTTGGATCAAGCGCTAGGCCACCACCAAAGAAAGCAGTATTGGTGTTGTATGCATATGGTGGAATAAAGGTGGTTCCATACTGTGAATAGTTATCAACACCCATTGTATAGTCAACCGTTAAATTATCGATAGGTTTTAACTTTAAACCAATGTTGGCAATAATACGGTTGGTAGTTTGTTTTTGTTTGATATCTTCTATTACAGAAACCGGATTTGCTCTTCCTCTTTCGCCCACTGCCCTGATGTTACCCAAGGCATCCCTTGTTTGAATATCATGAAAATTACCTAAAATGGTTACAGCGTTCATGGGTGAGTAAAAAGAGTTGCCATCTGGCTTTTCGTTGGCACTGCTGTTTACATAGTTTAAACCAACAGTAAAGTTTGCCCATTTATTAATTACCTGATCTACATTGGCTCGTACGCTGTAACGTTGAAAATCAGTATTTTTCACAATTCCTTGATTATAGAAATATGATCCAGAAACAAAGTACTTCGTTTTATCGTTTCCGCCGCTGATAGAAATATTATTGTCTGTACCTAGTGCATTTTGAAATATATAATCCTGGTAATCATACCGTGTTACGGCAGTGGTGTTGGTTGCAAATGGCGCTTGAAGTATATCCTGTGTAAGAGCACCCACACCATCTGTAGGTCCGCCAAATTTTGTTGGAGATTGGTTTACCTCAACTTTTTTACGCAAACTACTGCTCATCAAGTTAGTGTTAAAGCTAATTTTTGGAGTGCCAGCCTTACCCTTTTTGGTAAAAATTTGTACTACCCCAGCATTAGCCCGGCTTCCATAAATAGCGGCGGCTGCAGCACCATTCAATACCTCCACTCTTTCAATATCCTGTGGATTGATATCTACCATTCTGCTTTGTCCAATAGTACCTACCACATTGTTTCCATCGTAGCCACTTTGAGTATTGGTAACCCGGTTGGTACCGTTGTTTACAATAACACCGTCAACAATATACAATGGTTCAGATGATGACCCAATAGAACTAATACCCCTTAACCTCACACTGATACCACCGGCAGGGTCACCTGAATTCTGGGTAATTTGTGCACCAGCAGTTTTACCTTGTAAAGCAGCCAGCACATTGCCTGTAGCTCCTTTAGTAAGCTCTTCGGCTTTTACAGTACTCACATAGCTACCCAATTGGCGGCGTGTAGTTCCGGATGAAGTACCTGTTACAATAATTTCATCTAATTTAGATACCTGCTCTGTTAGTTCAGCATTTACAACATAACTACCCTTGGTATTGGTTACGTTCAATGTTACCTGCTCAGTTTTATAACCAACCCCGGAAAGTATTACTGTATAAACACCAGGCGTAACCGCACCAGTAAGTTTATACATCCCGTTGTTGTCTGAGCCTGCACCTAATTTAGTGCCCTTAACAAGAATAGATATTCCGGATATTCCGGTACCTGCATCGGATTTGCCGGCAATTTTACCGGTAACAGTAACCTGGCCAAAGGCACAAGCCACTGCAATGTTGAATACCAGAAGCAGATATGTTGTTCTGCGTTTTACTGGAAAGATGGTTTGTTTCATTTTTTTTAGCAGATTTTAGTGGTGAACGTTTAAAGAATGGTTATTTTTTTAGCATGATAAGGTTGAAGTAATTCGTCTGATGGGTCGAGCTCGGTAATAAGTATTTCAACCGACTCAATTTTACATACCATCAACCGCTGCGTTGTATTTAGTTTTTTTGAAATAGCTAGTGCAATAGTTTTTTTTGCACTTTTTATCATGGCCTTTTTTACTTCAATAGCCTCCCACTCTAAATCGGTAATACCTTCCACAGCATCAATACTATTGATACCCAAAAAACACAAATCGGCCTTTATTTCCCCTAGTTTTTCTATTACTGCAGCCCCTACAGCCATTTGTGCATTTTTCAACAATTTATTACCCACAAAAATTACTTCTGCCGTGGGATGGTTTAGCAGTTCTAAAGCAGTAGGAATACTTGTGGTTATAAAAGTTGCATTTAAATCTGGCGATAAAGCCTTTATTAATTCAATAATAGTAGTACCACCCGATAGTAAAACTATCATTCCATCTTTTAAAAGGCTACTGGCTTTATGAGCTATTATTATTTTATCGGGTTGAGAATATACAATGTTGTTTTGCAGCGAAAACTGAATTGATTTAGAAATAGCACCACCATGAACTTTGTTGAGTATTCCTTCTTCATGCAATTCATGCAAATCTCTTCTAATGGTATCTTCAGATACTATTAATTGAGTAGATAAATCAGAGGACAATACTTTATTGTGTATATTTATTTCACGTACAATAAATGCATGTCTCTCTTTTTTAAGCATATTGGTAGAAGTTAATACTGCATAAATACGCAATAAAATTATAAATCTAAAATATTTTTTGCATATTTGTACAAGTTTTATTTATAATTTACCGCAAAATACTGCAATAATGAATAAAAACATCAGTAACCTGCATGCAATGGCAAGTAAGCCGGCAAGGCTAATTATTGGTTTGATGAGCGGCACATCAGTAGATGGTTTAGATATTGCATTATGTAAATTTACAGGTAGCGGACAGTTAACAACGCTCAATTTGCTTCAGTTTGAAACAGTGCCTTTTGATGAGGATTATAAAAATGAAATACAATCTGTTTTTTCAAAAAAATTAGTAAGCTTACAAAAACTTTGCCTGCTGAATGCCTGGGTAGCAGATGAGCATGCAAAAATGATTTTAAAATGTTTAGCTAAATGGGGCGTTGCTCCTGCTTCGGTAGATGCAATAGCAAGCCATGGACAAACGGTGTACCATGCGCCACAATCTTTACATGGGTATAAAAAGTTTTCTACTGCAACACTGCAAATTGGCGATGGCGATCATTTTGCAGTAAAAACCGGTATTGTTACCCTAAGTGATTTTAGGCAAAAACATATTGCTGCCGGTGGCGAAGGTGCTCCTTTGGCTGTTTATGGCGATTATTTGCTTTTTAATAAAGAAGGGGAAAACCGCTTAATGCTCAATATTGGCGGTATTGCCAATTTTACCTGGTTGCCGGGTAATGCGTTGGCTACAGAAATTTTTAGTACAGATACAGGGCCGGGCAATACCATAATGGATGCTTATATGCAACAGCATTTTGAAGGCAAATATTTTGATGAAGATGCAGCTATAGCCTGGCAGGGCGTAGTTAATGAAGAATTATTACAGGTATTAAAAACTAATTATTTTTTTCAAATAGGTTTTCCAAAAACAACGGGTCCCGAATTATTTAACCAACAATACCTGCAAAAAGCATTGCAGGTAACAGGAATAACGGAGATAAACCACGCTGATATTATGGCCACACTCAACCGATTTTCTGCCGATACTATTGTTGATGCCATTAAACAGGTAACAAAAAATATAATAAATGTGGTGGTGTATGCAAGTGGCGGCGGTATGCACAATCCGTTGCTAATGAAAAATTTAAAAGAACAATTGCCTGGCTTTACTTTTACAACAACCAATAGCCTGTTGGTAAATCCTGATGCAAAAGAAGCTATTTTATTTGCCGTACTGGCCAATGAAAGTATTGCTGGTGGCAAAATAAAAATACCGGGTAATCCGTTTACAAGTATGGGTAAGTTTAGTTTTCCTTTATAAATTATCTTTTTAAAATTGATAGTATTTATATAACTAATATAGCATGGACAAAAAAAATAGTACAGAATCAGCCTCTAATTACAACGATTTGGAAACCAAGCCGGTAATGGAATTGATTACAAATATCAACCAGGAAGACTTTAGTGTAGCTGAAATGGTAAAAAAGTCGTTACCGCAAATAGAAAAACTAATTTCTGCTGCCTTAATAAAAATGAAAGCCGGTGGAAGATTGTTTTATATTGGCGCCGGTACAAGTGGCCGTTTGGGCATTTTAGATGCCTCAGAAATTCCGCCAACTTACGGGGTTGGTGATGACATGGTAATTGGGCTCATTGCCGGGGGAGATATCGCTATTAGAAAAGCAGTAGAATTTGCAGAAGATCAAATTGGACAAGCCTGGGTTGATTTAATGGCTTACAATATTACAGAGAAAGATTTTTTGGTGGGTATTGCAGCTTCGGGCCAAACACCTTATGTACTCGGTGCCATAATAACAGCAGAGGCCTTTGATATTGAAACAGGCTGCATTGTTTGTAATGCTGGAAGTAGCATTGCCAAAGCAGCCGATTATCCCATTGAGTTATTAACCGGCCCCGAATTTGTAACCGGCAGCACACGTATGAAGGCTGGCACAGCCCAAAAAATGGTATTGAATATGATTTCTACCACATTGATGATACAATTGGGCAAGGTAAAAGGCAACAAAATGATTGAAATGCAGCTATCTAATTTAAAACTGTGGCAAAGGGCAGCAGGTATTATAGCGCAGGAGTTGGGTATAAGCAAAGAAGCAGCACATGAGTTGGTAAAAAAACACAAGAGTATTAAAAAGGCTATCAAAGCATTTCAGGCACAAGAACTAAATTAGATTTTATACAAAAAAATGTAGGTAGTTTAAAATGTATTACTTCCAACGGTAGAATATACGGTTGCTGCAGGTTTTATTTTTTAATGCAATCTCCACAAATACCTTTTACTACCATTTGTGTTTGCCCGGGTGTAAAACCTTTTGGCAGTTTTACTTTTGGCACGGTTACTTCATCAAGGCAAATTGTTTTGCTGCAACTGTTACAAATAAAATGAACATGATCATCG
>JBBQTZ010000090.1:0-16234 GCA_038234405.1 Chitinophagales bacterium | reverse complement strand
TCAATTACGGTGTGCAATTAAACTGGAAAGTATCTAATGAAATAAGATTTGCAGGATATGAAATACAACGCAGTACGGATGCAATATCCTTTACAAAAATTGGATTTTTGCAATCAAGAGGTGTCTCAACTATTACTAATTACAAGTTTGATGATGGTCAACTGCCCAATAGCCAGCAATTATTTTATCGGCTTAAAATGATCGATCAGGATGGACGATTTAACTATAGCAGCATCATTAGAATAAAACTAACCAGGCAATTGAATAACCGGATTATTTCCATTGCACCTAATCCATTTATAAATGGCCTAACCATTCAAATACAATCGGCCGGCAACCAAAATATACAGTTGCAATTGCTGGATATGAGTGGCAAACTTTTAAAGGAAAACAGATACCCCATTTTGCCCGGAACAAATCAGTTGTATTTGCAGGCAGGTGATTTACCAAAGGGAATATATCTTTTAAAACTATTAACTGCAAATAGCGTAATTACAGAAAAAGTAATGAAGCAATAGTGTATTAAAGTTGTGTTGAGGAATTAACTACGCAGTAAAATCAATAAAAAATAGGCCAGGTATTGACTACAGTTTCAGTACCTGGCATTTTTATATAAGTTGTTATATTATCAACTGGCAATTAAAAGCTTTACAAAGAATTTACCACCAAAATATCAAGCGATACAAACGCAAGTGTTTTTTCATGTGTTGCATCTAAAATTAATTTAGGTGCCTCCCCTGCTTGTAATGCCTGTACCCATCGGCTGGCGCATAAGCACCATTTGTCTCCTGGTTGTAAACCCGGGAAGTTGTAAAGAGAATTGGGGGTAGATAAATCATTCCCCTGCTCCTTTGTATAAGCTAAAAAAGCTTCCGTCATTACTGCACATACGGTATGGGTGCCAAAGTCGTTGCTACCCGTTTCGCAACACCCACTTCGGGTAAAACCAGTTAGGGGATTTGCACTGCACAATTGCAACTCTGTACCCAATACATTTTTTATCATAATAAAATATTTTTAACCAAACCACCGCAGCGGTAAGGTGTTGAAAGAAAACGTTTACTATTTAATTAAAATTTAATTGTTAATCCAGCATTTACAATGGATGCATCCCAAATTGTAGCAGTAACAAGTGGTCGGTGAGGACACCGGCCACGGCTGAGCCTCGGTTGGTAGGTAACACCCAACCAAGGCTAAGCCGTGGCCCGGTGTATTTACCGAACACCTGGCGTTGCATCAATTTGAAATATACCCCAAACAAGTTTAATCGGTATAAACTTTTTGCAGGCACATATCCAATTGTATTTGTATCAAATCCCGTTTAATATTTTTTCCTATAAAAACGAGCTTGCTTTTTCTAGATTCGCCAGCCTGCCATTCACGGCCTTTTTGCCACGCATGTGAATAGGCTACCGATTGTAAAATCATCCTGTTTTCCATACCATCGGCATCAATAAAACCTTTGATACGATAAAGATCTTTTCCAAAAAAATTTGCTACCTGCCCTATCAGATAATTAAACTTCATAAAGTCGAAAGATTGATTAAACTCAAATACCATTGATTTAATTCCTTTGTGGTGCTCATTATTTTTAGCACCTGCTATCAATTTCTCTAACTGTGTATTTTGAGATGCTTTAACAGCCAATACATCTACATCTTTAACCAAACCAAACTTACTAATATACACTGCAGCAAAGGGATTCAGCTCATCGAGCATATTTTGTACAGCAGCAATATCCTGCCCGGGCACAGACTCTGTTTTTGATAATAAAATAATATCGGCGCAAGCAACCTGCCTTTCAGCATCTTCAGATTCAGTTAAAAATTGTGTTACGTTTACAACATCTGCCAGGCAAACTACCGCATCTACCCGGTAATGGATACTCGCTTCTCCCATTAACAACAGGGCTAGTATTTCTGATGGATCTGCTACACCTGTTGCTTCAATTACTAAATGGTTAAAAGATACTTCACTATTCAATAATGCCAAAATTGTGTCGAGCATTTCACTGCTTTGTGTGCAGCAAATACAGCCACTGCTGATAGATAACACATCAACCGCCTGTGCCTGTATCATTTCACTGTCAAAAGCATACTCAGCAAATTCATTTTCAATCACCATTATTTTTTTATCTGGCCTTGTTTCAAGCAAATGATTGAGCAAAGTGGTTTTTCCGCTACCTAAAAAGCCTGTAAGCACAGTAATAGGTATTCTCTCATCTTGTTGCATAATTACTTTTTAAACTTATAGCTATCTGTGTTGATTATAAAAGCATTACTGTTACTTACTAAAAAGTACTAGCAATTGATACTTTAGTTTGGCAAAGTTATGGCCTTGGCTTCATTAGTTATTACATTCAAAACTGGCACAACGCCCAATCGTTTGCCAATTTTAGTGGGAGTGCCGGTTTTGCTGCGCCTGTATCTGACAAGCTAAACTTACTACTAACTATTGCCAGAGGCTTTAGAGCACCTGGTATTCCAAAACTTGCCGCTAACGGACCACATGAAGGAACCATTCGGTACGAGTATTGCAATACAAATTTAAAAAGCGAAGCAACTACACAATTTGATGGTGGTTTTGAGTTTAACACAACCCATCTTTCTATCAACTTTACTGCATTAAATAACAGCTTTTCTAACTTTGTTTTTTATAGAATACTTCAGGCTGTTGCTGGCGCAGATTCAACAGTTACTGTTAACGGCGACGATTTAAGTGCTTATAAATTTGACCAAACAAATGCTACCCTTAATGGCGTGGAAGCTAGCCTGGATATTCATCCACCTCCACCTGACTGGCTGCGTATTGAAACCACTTTTTCGTTCACCAAAGGAAAGTTGAAAGAAGCTATTGAATCATCTGAATATTTACCTTTTATACCTGCTCCAAAATTAATAAGTGAACTGAGGCGCAACTTTACTAAACTTAGCAAAGGCATAGTAAATTTTTATGCAAAGGCAGCGTTAGATAGCAGCGTTAGATAGCAGCGTTAGATAGCACCTTTAAACAAGACAGGATATTTATGGCTTACAATACAGAAACTACTACCAATGGTTATTCATTGCTCAATGCCGGTTTGGGTGCTTCAGTAGTATCAGCTAACGGAAAAACTCTATTCAGCCTGTATTTGGCGGCTAGCAATCTTACTGATGTGGCCTATCAAAACCATTTAAGCAGACTAAAATATGCATTAGAAAATATGGCAACAGGGCGTACCGGCATTTATAATATAGGCAGAATTTTTAGCGTTAAATTAAACATCTCTTTAAGTTTTACCCTGGCTAAAAAGCAAACACCAATAGCAAGTACAACCTGGCCAAAAGCTATACTTTTAATACTAAAATTTAAAACTAATTCTTAATAATAATCTTAGGTATATCCTGCAAAAACCGTGTTACAGCATATGTACAACCGGTATAAAATTCTCCCCGAATCTACTAAAAAAAAGCCCCTTGTTGCAGGGACTTTTTATACTTTATAAATTGACCCTACTGCAAGGAATTAGCTTTCTTCCTCAAAATATAGTTTGTAAAATTTTCTGCCTTTTTCATCCACTCCCTGCTCAATCAACTCCCTGTCACCATGAATGTAAATATGAAAATTACGATCTAGTTTTAGCACAGTTTTAAAAACTCTTGCCTGCTTTTTTACCGCCTGTGGCGAGATAAGAAAATTATCGGCCTTATCCAACTCATTTTGCTGGCTGTATGTATCATCAAAATTTCGAAAAGATTTGATTATGTTTTCATGATGAAAAACTTCCTGCTCAAATTCTCCCTTATCAAAACTTTCGTGGGTTTTAAAATAATCTACAGAACGGTTTAATAAATCTATCTGATCAGCTTTGGAAACATTAAAATCTGTGGGCAACTGCTCAGTTAAAAATGTTTTAGTAAGCGTAAGAAATTGGTTGGTGTTGTTGATATCATCCTTTTTCAGGTTGATTTTTATAAACTCATTTTGCCAGTAATCTGCTTCTGTACTACCATTATCAATGGTTAGGATGGTGTAAGGTTCATCAGTAAATAATATCAAACAAGCCTTATCTAATTTCCTGCTGCCAATACCTTGCTTAAACTGCAGGCCAATAGCTCCCGAATTACTGGTTGTGGTTTCTATAAAACTTTCCTTATTTTCTATTTTATAAATTCCGAGTGCTTTATAGTCAATTTGATTTAGTTGAATGGCATCATACTTTACAATAAACAAATCTCCATCCTTAATATTGGGGTGCTTAGAAACTGTTTTTAGGTGTTGGTGTATATCATGCGATTTTGCTATAAAATCATTGTTTTCAACAATCGCTTTAGATAGCTTGAACAGCGGATTTAAATCAAGATCTATCTCATGCTTAAACTCATAAGTGGTGGCATGGTTAATAAATGGTTTCAGAAATATTTTTTTAAATACTTCCACCTCTTCAATGCCAGAAAAAGCATACTCATCCATACTCAAAAAACATTTTTCGTTTTCATTACTAATGCGGTGAAAGATTAAATTTTTAATATCTGCTTCGTTAAATTCTATCATTTGCTTCTGTTTATTTTTTTAAATAATAATTGTATTTTTTGATGCAATGATGATACAATTTTATTTAACCACGAAATAATTAATAACCATTGCTGTATAACACAAGCCCCTTGCTTTGCAGCAAGGGGCATTAAAAAACACATAAACTATAAGCAGATATTAATCAGGTTTATTGCCATCGAGAAAAGTATTGATGCTACTGATTTCTGCCTGGTTATTATCATTGCTTTTTACAGTATAATTACTGTAAAAGCTCTCTACATCAGCAATAGAATTGTGCAATTCCATATTGCGGCGAAGGTAAGCCGGCACTGTTTCAAACTCATTGTTAGGATCGGCTGCGTTAATATTGAATGACAAATTACGCAGTTTTGCAATTCGATCCGTAGCCCGGCGCCGTAAATCCTCCGTTTCGTCCTGCAAAGCGGGCTCCTCAACGTTAGACATCATGATAGACTGGGTTTGGTGTACTTGAACTGGTGGCTTTTCCTCCGCCGCTTGATGGGAATCTTTAACCACCAATCGCATTTCAGTCTCAGGCTCGTCTTCCTTAAAATTACTTTGCAATGGGGTTAGCTCCTCCGTAGTATTGGACTCTGGTTTCTGTGGCTGCTGCTCCTGAACATATATATTCATCGGCTTGGCCAGATATCCACCTGCAGACGAAACAGGTGCGCTAGCTTCTTTTTTTTCTGGTTGGTATAAGGGAATAAAAACAGGTGCTGCCGGGGTGGGCTCAGGTGCAACAATAGCTTGTACAGGCGCCTTTGCTGCTGGTGTTGGCTCAGGTGTAAAAATAACTTGCATTGGCACTTTTGGAGTAGCTGCTGGCATTGGCTCAGGTGTAACAGTAACTTGCATAGGCGCTTTTGGAGTAGCCGCAGGCGTTTGCTCAGGCGTTGGCCCAGGAGTAACAGTAACTTGCGCTTGCTCCTTAACCGGTTCCTGGATTACTGTATCAAAAGAATAAAATGCTGTATGCTCTGCCGCTACTGCCATTTCAAAATAAACAGATGCATCCTCTGAAATATTTTCGATTGCCGGTTGATTTATTTGTTCAAATTTTATTTCAGGCTTTACAGCTTCGGCCTCTGTAGTTACGGTTGCAGCAGGTAATACTAATTGGGTTACAATTTTTACTACTTCCCTTGCAACTGGTACGGTTGCCGGTATTTCAATGGCTGGCACTTTTGTTTCTTTTAGTACCTCCGCTATATCAAATTCAAAACTAGGCTGTGTCATTTTATGTACCTCTTTTACCGGCAGTTCTAATGTCATTACTACCTTATCCGTCTTCTTCTCTTCCTTTGGCATATTGATAGTTTTAGCAAAAGGATCTTTATACTCAAAGCCAGTAGCAATAAGGGTAATACCAATCTCATTACCCAGCGTATTATCGTATCCCAATCCCATAATTACATCACTATCTTCCCCTGCCTGGCTTATTAAATAACTGTTAATTACTTCCACTTCATCCATTGTAAATTCATGATCGCCTTCGGCAGAATTTATATTAATCAAAATCCACCTTGCGCCACGTATATCACTATCATTTAGCAAGGGAGAATTGAGTGCATTTTCAATTGCCATTTGCGCCCTGTTTTCGCCACCGGCAGATGCACTACCCAATATAGCAACACCGCCATTGCGCATTACAGTACATACATCAGCAAAATCAACATTAATCTGGCCTGTACTATTAATAACATCAGTGATACATTTTGCAGCAGTTGACAAAACATTATCTGCTTTTTCAAATGCCTCTTTCATTTTAAGGTTACCAAATTGGTGCCTTAGTTTATCGTTGCTAATTACCAGTAACGTATCTACCTGATCTTTTAATAAAGCAATTCCTTCTTCGGCCAACGCAAGTCGTTTTTTACCTTCATAAGCAAAAGGAGTAGTAACTATACCTACAGTAAGAATACCCAATTCTTTACAAATTTTTGCTAAAATAGGAGCTCCCCCCGTACCGGTACCACCGCCCATACCGGCTGTGATAAATGCCATTTTGGTATTAACTTCCAGTATGCGTTTTATTTCTTCCAAACTTTCTTCTGTTGCCTGCCTGCCAATTGCAGGGTTAGCACCTGCACCAAGGCCCTGCGTAAGGTGTGGGCCAAGCTGTATTTTATTGGGCACTTTACTTTGAGCAATAGCCTGCGCATCTGTATTACAAATAATAAAGTTTACGCCTTCTATGTTTTGCGAAAACATGTGATTTACGGCATTGCTACCGCCGCCTCCTACACCAATTACTTTAATGATGGAGGATTGCTCTTTTGGCAAATCGAAATGTATCATAATAAAAAATATTAACTCCTTGTACCCACGGGGGAATTAAGAAGCAGTTTTTAAATCTCAATAACTTCATTTTTATTCTGATGGTATAGCAATAAAAATGAAGCTATTGAATGAATTAACGGGTTAGTATTGAAAAGAACATTTGGTATCGAATACTTTTTGTGCTTAGCGTACAAATACTGTTACAATTTGGCATCGCCTTCTTCTTTAAATAAATCAATTAAACCATTTTTAAAAGAATCCATAAAAGTCTTTAGTGTTTTACGCTCTTTTAATTTTGTAATTGGCTGCTCTATTTCCGGCATTATTTCTTCCACTATTGACACAGCTTCATCTACCGGCTCCATTGGCTGCCTGAATGCTGCAGGCACTTCTACCTTTCTAAATTTTTCTTCAAACTGCTTGTTCTTATTTTCATAATCATTGTAGCCCTTTAATATTAATCCAATACAGGTGCTATACATTGGCTTAGATAATTCTTCTATATGGCCGCTAGCCAAATGCTCGTTGGGATACCCAATTCTTGCATTAAGGCCGGTTACATATTCTGTTAATTGTATCAGGTGTTTTAGTTGAGACCCACCACCGGTTAAAATGATACCACCGTTTAATAACCTGGTATCAAAGCCAACTTGCTTTAGCTGAAAAGTAACAAAATCCATTATCTCGCTCATACGGGCCTGTATGATACCTGCAAGATTTTTTACGCTAATTTCTTTGGCTTGCATGCCACGTAAACCGGGTATGGTGATAAACGTATTTGCTTTGGCTTCTTCACTTAAAGCACTTCCAAATTGCACTTTCATTTGCTCTGCATGCGTTTTTAAAACCCCTAATCCGTTCTTAATATCATTGGTAATGTTTTCGCCGCCAAAAGGAATAACCGCTGTATGTTTTAAAATACCTTCGTAAAACACAGCAAGGTCTGTAGTGCCACCGCCAATATCAACAATGGCTACACCTGCTTCCAAATCCTGGTCGCACATTACTGCTGCTGCAGAAGCAAGGGGCTGTAATACTAAATCCTTGGTAATAAGGCCGGCTTTATCTACACTTCGTTTAATATTACGGATGGCATTTTTATCGCCTGTAATAATGTGAAAATTAGCTCCAACTTTTACACCACTATAACCAATAGGATTAGAAATGTTTGGGAAATTATCTACCGTAAATTCTTTTGGTATTACATCAATAATTTGATCGCCGGCAGGTATGTAAGTACGGTATTGATCCTCAATTAACTTATCCACTTCATCCTGGCGAATTTCATCTTCGGTATTTTGCCTTACAATATCGCCCCGTGTTTGCAAACTCTTTATATGATGCCCTGCAATACCTACATACACCTCTCCAAAAGTAAGGGATGGATTGTTTGCATAGCAATTTTCCAATGCTGTTTGAATAGCCTTGATAGTTTGATCTATGTTAAGCACCATGCCATGCTGTACGCCATTACTATTTGCCCGGCCAAAGCCTAGTATTTCTAGTTTTCCATACCGGTTTTTACGACCGGCTATAGCTGCAATTTTTGTGGTACCGATGTCTAGTCCTACAATTATCGGGTTATCATTTTCCACAGCGGAATCGTGTGTTGTTGGTAAAATCTGTTCGCTGCTCATAGTTGTGTGTGTTTATTTTCTGTCATTTTTTTAAGACGGAAAAGTTAAAATGTATTTGTGTGTTATTCTGCTATTGTGCTATTATGCTATTGTGTTATTGTATTATTGTGCAATTGTGTTATTGTGTTATTATATTATTGCTATCATCTCTTTTTTAGTAATCATTATTGGGTGTAACAGCAGGCTTTTTTTCTACTGGTTTACTATTTACCTGCTTTGTGTTTACAACTTTTTTTGTAACTGGTATTACTTTTTTATAAGCTGGCGCCACTGCACTGCTTATTGGTTTTATCAACTTACTTCTTCCTACAGTTAAGGGCTTTCCTTTGTTAGATAATGGATGATGTACAATTGCAGTACTTACTGTTTCTTTTACAGCAACAGGCTTAACCCTTACAGACGGGATAATAATAGGCATACCCTGTAAATTAGTGGCTTCAGTGATACTTGAAACGTCACTATTATCATCCCGCTGTATTGATTGCTGAATAAGGTTTATATCAGTTGTATTGTGTTCGGTATCCTGTAAAAAATTTTGTAAAGAATCATTTGCCTGCTGCTCTGCAGAAATAGCCATTAAATGCATCAATTGCAAAGTGCGTAACGAATCGGATGTTATGTCTTCGGCACCTTTTCTTTTTGCCACTACCTGATTGGCAAATTGAACGTTAATAACACTGTACTTATCCCATCCGGTTTTTACAATTATTTCTTTATAAAAAAGTAATAGTTTCTGCAGCTTTTCTGTGGCATCTAAGGCATTGCCAAAAACAATAATACTGTTTCCTACCTTTGGCACCAATTCAAAATTTCGCTGAGGTGTAATGTCAATCTGATCAATCATAGCCATCCAAAAAGTATCTTTTTGTATAGCCATGCTAATAGTATAAATATCTTTCAGCAACAAACTATCCTGCTTTTGCAACACAGCTTTATCGGAAGGAAAGTTGGTGAATACAGGCAGCCTTGCAGAATACTTTTCACTGAGTGGCAACATTGCAACAGCACTGTCTATATAAAAAGTAGTACCACTGTTGGTAAATACCCTTGCCACCGGCTCCCGCTCTAACACTATTACCTGCAATATTGCATTGTTATCAAAAAATAATTGAACCTGCTTTACCCAAACATTTTTTTGTAAATCACTCTCCAATGCTTTTAAATTTAGCAAGTGAACAGGTTGCCCTACCGGTGATCCATCTATATACTCATTAATTGATTTGAGAATGTCTTTTTTATCTACAAAAAAATTATTACTTACACCCTTTATCGCAACATTAATACCTGTGCAAAGTTGTGAATCTTCTTTGCGGATAGCTGCCACCAACAATACTACCAAACCTGCACCCATGGCTAGCCAAAGTGTAGTTTGTATCCATTGTAATATCGTTTGTTTTTTTATCATTTTTTAATACGTTCCTGCTATAAACGGCAGAAAATTTTACCCTCAATAAATTAATTATCTTATTAAAATCAATCTTTCAATATCATGCTAATTTGCCCAACCATTGCATCTATATCACCGGCGCCGGCCGTTATTAAGAGCAGGCCGTTAAATCCTTCTTCTACATGTGCATCTTTTTCTTGCTGCAAATGCTTTAATAAATTTTCTTTAGAAAGTACCATTTTATTTTCGTTGCGCATTCTATCTATAATCATTTGGCTTGATACATTTTCCATTGGTAATTCTCTTGCCGGATAAATTGGCAACAAAATAATTTCATCCGCAACATCGAGCACTTCCGCAAAGCCATCTGCAAAATCGTTGGTACGGCTATACAAATGCGGTTGAAAAATAATAATACATTTTTTAGCAGGAAATAATTTTTTTGCACCTGTAATCAACCCTCTCAATTCTTCCGGATGATGAGCATAATCATCAATCTGTACCAGCTTTTCATTTTTAACAATGTACTCAAACCTTCTCTTTACTCCTTTAAAAGAACTTACTGCTGCTTTAATTTTTTCGTCATTTATCTGTAGATATTTTGCAACTCCGATGGCAGCAATCATATTCTCAATGTTGTGTAATCCTCCCATATTTAGTAACACATTATCTAATTGCCAATAATTATTAACTACAGAAAACCTGTAGGCGCCATCCTCTATTTTCAAATTAGCAATGTGAATATTAGCCTGTTCAGTTGCTACACTGTAAGTGGTGGTATCATGTATTTTAAAATCATTGTTTCGCTTTAATCCATGCTTTAAAATAAGACAGCCGCCTGGCTTTATTTTACTGGAAAAATCAATAAAGGCTTGTTCCACATTTTCAGCAGTGCCATATATATCTAAATGATCTGCATCCATAGATGTAATGATAGCTACATCCGGACTAAGCTTTAAAAAACTACGATCGTATTCATCTGCTTCTACCACGCAAACGTTTTTATCACTACTCCAAAAGTTGCTGTTGTAATTGGCCGCTATACCACCTAAAAATGCGTTGCATCCAAAATTGCTATCCCGTAAAATATGCGCCACCATACTGCTGGTAGTTGTTTTACCATGCGTACCTGCAACGCAAATATTAAAGGAGTTATTGGTAATGGCACCAAGTACATCACTACGTTTTACAACTGTATAATTATGCTGCTGATAATAATTTAATTGTTTGTGTGCTGCCGGTATTGCTGGTGTATATACCACTATTGCAGCCGCTTTGTCTATAAGTTCAAGGTCATCCTCATAATGAATTTGAATGCCCTCCGCTTGCAATGTTTTGCAGAGTGCAGTAGCCGTTTTATCGTAGCCACTTACTTTACAACCCTTTGCATTAAAATACCTTGCCAATGCACTCATACCAATACCACCTACACCAATAAAATAGATGGAAGGCACGCCCTTATCACCATGCGGTAACCGTGATAAGGATGCTACTATTTCATTGAGTTTATTCATGTATATTTTTTAATTGAGTGCTTTTAATATTTCCCTTGCTACCACTTCATCTGCATTGGTTATCCCTAAGGGTGTAATATTTTTTTTTAACAAAGCCTGGCTTTCTTCATCCTTGGCAAGCGCAATAATAGCTGGTACCAATTTTTCTGCAACGTCACTATCTGTTAACATTAATGCTGCATTTTTATCTACCAGCATTTTTGCATTTACAGTTTGATGATCTTCTGCTGCAAAAGGATATGGTACAAATAATACAGGCTTTTGCATTACACACAATTCACCCACACTCATGGCACCACTTCTGCTAATTACAATATCTGCTGCTGAGTATGCGTATTCCATATGTGTTATAAAGTCATTTACCCAGATATACTTTTTACCTGCGGCAGTTTCTTTTGCTTTTGCTGCATAAGGCTTACCGGTTTGCCATATCAACTGTAAATTGTTTTTTTCAAAGGCATCTACATTTTTTGCCAGGGCCTCATTTATACTTTTTGCACCTAGGCTACCACCTATTGATAGGACTGTTTTTTTATTGATATCTAATCCAAAAAAAGCTAGCGCCTGCTCTTTGCTTACTTTGCCAGGTGTAATATTTTGACGTACCGGATTACCTGATATTATAATTTTTGATGCAGGAAAAAACTTTGCCATTCCATCAATAGCAACAAAAATTTTTGTTGCTTTTTTACCCAATAAAATATTACTTCTGCCAGCAAAAGAATTGCTTTCGTGTATAAATGTTGGTATGCCCTTGCTTTGTGCAACCCTTAATACAGGAAAACTTGAATAACCTCCAACTCCTATAACTGCTGTTGGTTTAAAATCCTTAAAAATGCTACGTACCTGCAAAAAGCTATTAAGCAATTGAATTGGTAATCCAATATTTTTTATCAATGAACTTCTATTGAAACCAGCTATATTCAATCCTTTTATTTGATAGCCAGCTAAAGGCACTTTTTCCATTTCCATTTTACCTTTTGCGCCTAAAAAAAGAAACTGAGCAGCGGGCTGTAATTTTTTTAGTGCATTGGCAATTGCGATAGCCGGAAAAATATGGCCGCCTGTACCACCACCAGCAAGAATAAAATGATGAACATCCCCTTTATCTTTTAAGGGAAGGTTACTGGCATCTGCTATATTATAGTGTTTGTTCAATTGTAGTATTGTTGATTTTTATTATTTATAATTTGCTCCTGTTTAAGTTTACAATTATGCGTTTTTTTAAAATAAGCGCTATACTTTAGTTATTTACTTTCTCTATATTTTCTACTTTTTCAATTTTATCTTTTTTTTCTTTTTCAATTTTATCTTTTTCAATTTTATCTTTACTTACAATTGTTTGCACCGGTATTAACGAACTTTCACTTTGCTCCACATTTCTTGCCACACTTAATATAATACCAATAGATAAACAGGTGAACAGGAAACTACTGCCACCCATACTCACTAAGGGTAATGTAACACCCGTATTGGGAAAAACATTTACATTAACACCCATATTAGCAATGGCTTGAATAACCAATGTAAAACTTAATGCCAGTGCTAAAAATGCACCAAATGCAAACGGACATTTTTGATACAACCGAATACATCTGTACAAAAACAACAGGTATATAAACACAATGAATGTACCGCCGAGCAAACCATACTCTTCAAGTATAATAGCAAAAATAAAATCGCTGTAAGAGTGAGGTAAAAAATTTCTTGCATTACTATTTCCTGGTCCTCTTCCAAACCATCCGCCGCTTGCAATGGCTATTTTTGCCTGGTTAATCTGGTATAGTTTATCATTGTTATCTTCTTTACTGCTGTAAATAAATGTTTGTATTCTTCCAATCCAGGTAGGTACCCTGCCAGCAGATAAAAATGCCGGAAGATCTTTTGATTTGAGTGTTTCTTTATCGTAATATTTTACTGCTACCATTATCAGCAATGCCAATGGAATTATTGCTACACCAATAGTAGCCAAAATATGTTTTGTATTTACCCTGCCAATAAACATTAACAAAATACTTGTACCTGCAATTAAAGCAGCAGTGGATAAATTAGCAGGTGCAATAAGTAAACATATAATAGCTACTGGTATAATGATAGGCAAAAACCCTTTTTTAAAATCTTTAATTACCTGTTGCTTTCGGCTTAGCTGCCTGCTTAAATACATAAACAAAGCTAATTTTGCTAAATCTGATGTTTGGAAAGTCATGTTAAATACAGGCAATTTTATCCACCTGCTGCCTGCATTTAACTGTACCCCAAAAAACAGGGTGTACAACAATAAGGGAATAGAAATCAAAAATAATATCAGTGCTATTCTTGAATAAATGGTATAGTTAACCCTGTGTGCAAAATATATAATAAGTACACCCGTCATTATAAAAGCAAACTGTTTAAACAAGAAACTTTCTGTGCTTTTGCTATACTTGTAAGCAAGCGATCCTGTGCTGCTGTATACTACCAGCAAGCTAACCAACGTAAGGATAATTACTATAGCCCATATTACTCTATCGCCTTTTGTTTTACTTACAATACTAGTACTGCCAAGCTCCTTCATAGAAGCGGTAAAAGCTCCTTCAGTACTTTCGTTCAGGCCTAGTAATTGTTTTAGTATGGTTATACTTTCTGACATTTTTTTGTAGCCTGTAAATACAGTTACTACTATATTTTTAAGTACTGTTTTTTGCTTAACAATTGTATGATTCCAACTATTAAGCCAGTAAAAAATTTGGTAATGCTTTACTTATAAATCTTTTACTGCTGCTTTAAACTGATTTCCCCTGTCTTCATAATTTTTAAATAAATCAAAACTTGCACAAGCCGGACTAAGCAGTACCACATCCCCTTTTGTTGCAATGCGAAAGGCTGCCTGTACTGCAGCTTCCGCAGTAGTAACATCAACCATCATGGGCACCAATCCGCCAAACTCTTTGTGCAATTTTTCGTTATCTGTACCAAGGCAAATAATTGCTTTTACTTTTTCACGTGCAGCATCATGCATAATGGAATAATCGTTTCCCTTATCTACCCCACCCAAAATAAGTATGGTTGGCTTTGTCATAGTTTCTAATGCAAACCATGCACTGTTTACATTGGTGGCTTTACTGTCATTAATAAATTCAACGCCTCTAATGGTGGCCACCTGTTCCATCCTGTGATCGAGACTTTGAAAAGTTTGCAACGATTCTCTCACGTGTTCTTTTTTAATATCCATAGCTACGGAAGCCGCACCGGCTGCCATACTATTATATTGGTTATGCCTGCCTTTTAGGGCAAAATCCTTAATATTCATTTCCATATCTTCTCCTTTCCATTTAATAATCATTTCGGCATTGGTTATATACGCACCTTGTGGCAGTTCATTGTTCATGGTAATGGGGTATAATGTTGATTGAATGGAATAGTTTTTTATATTGTTACTTGTTACTTCATCATCTGCACAATAAATAAACAGATCAGATGCAGTTTGATTTGCTATGATTCTAAACTTACTATTAATATAGTTTTGCATGTTGTATTCATACCTGTCTAAATGATCTTCGGTGATGTTGGTTAGTATAGCCACATCAGCCCTAAAATCTTTGATATCATCTAACTGAAAAGAACTTATTTCTACTATGTACAGTTCTTTTGGCTCCACGGCAACCTGCCTTGCAAATGAATACCCTATATTACCCACCATTGCACAATTGGCACCACCATTATTGCATATATGATATGTTAAAGCAGTGGTAGTAGTTTTTCCATTAGTACCAGTAATGGCTATTATTCTACTATTTCCTTTATACCTGTAGGCCAATTCTATCTCACTAATGACAGGTATTCCTTTTGCTCTTATTTTTTTAACGAGTTCATTCTTTTCCGGAATTCCCGGGCTCTTTACTACCTCATTTGCATTTAAAATAAGTTCTGCTGTATGCTTGCCTTCTTCAAATAAAATATTATGCTGCAGTAGTTCATTTTTAAAATTTTCTTTTATGAGGCTTCCATCACTTACAAACACATTGTACCCTTGCTGCTTTGCCAGCAAAGCCGCACCTACACCACTTTCGCCCGCCCCAAGTATTACCAGCCTTTTACTCATTAATCTTATTTTTTTTATACAATCCTGTAAAAAAAATTATTACATAAAAAGTAATAAACCCATTGTAGTAACCAGTAAAGGTTGGCTACACATAAAAAAAATATTACTTAGGAGCAACTACTTAAATAAGTGCATTTTCAATTGTGGCTCCCTATTTCGGCTGGCATCCCACCAACCGAGGCTGAGCCGTGGTTGGTGTATTTACCAAACACAAGCCGCAGCGTCCATTTGAAATGCTACCCATCAATAGCAGTGCTACCCTTATAAATTTTATTTAATTTTTTAGGGCGTAATAAAAAGGTTTTTCAACAGCATAGAATTTAACAGGTATAGATTGATAACAAATAAACTTCAACCGGTACAAATTGTATTATCTTAATTTTAATGTTCCAATTGCAATTACCACACTCAGCACTGTAACAATCCAAAACCTTACAGCAATTTTACTTTCGTGATACCCAAGCTTTTGGTAATGATGATGTAGCGGGCTCATCAAAAATATCCTACGCCCTTCACCATACTTTCGCCGGGTGTATTTAAAATAACTTACCTGTAATACCACGCTAATATTTTCTACCAAAAACACAAAACAAAATATTGGTATCAATAATTCTTTTCTTACAATAATGGCCAGCACCGCAATAATACCTCCCAAGGCAAGGCTACCGGTATCTCCCATAAAAACCTGCGCCGGAAAAGCATTGTACCACAAAAAACCAATACATGCGCCAACAAAAGCAGCTATAAAAATTGATAGTTCGCCCAGGTTGGGTATGTACATAATATTGAGGTATTC
>JBBQTZ010000089.1:0-16342 GCA_038234405.1 Chitinophagales bacterium | reverse complement strand
CTACATATCCTACTTGTTTTGGATTTTTATATTATAAAGCCTGTTATTTTTTATCATATTCAAAAATCAGGGCACTCAAATCGGGGAGTATTTTCTTTTCCCTGTTTACTTCGTAATCGTAAATAACCTGGCCGAGCTGTTTCATAAATGGAAAACCAATTTTATCATAGTCGTAACGATCATCGTTTAATATACCATCACTGTTACAGTAAATAACAGCAGATAAAAAGAATTCAACTTTTTTATCAAAATCTACTATGTAAGCCACATCAAGCAATTGGCCATAAGCATCACCAACCTTATTAAAGCTTCGGATATTTTTTGGCCATTCACCTTTTTCTGATCCGGTAAACAAAAACTTGCAATATGAAGGGTAATAGTTGGCAGTATCAGCCGAGTAAGGGGGAAAAGTGCTTTCTGTTGGTAATTGGCTCATGTATTTTAGTAGAAATATACGATCGTCTTCTGTAATATTAAACCGTTGTGCAGCGGGTATTTTTTCAGGAAAAACAATGCTGATTAATATATTGTGTAAATCTTCCAATACAAGCCTGTTTTTGGTAGAGAAGTCCATTGGCTTTTCTACTACATTACCTCCTGAATAATATTCTTTACCAAGAGAATCGTGGCGAATTGGGTATGGAACATCATAAAATTGCATAGGCTGCTCAAAAATTACTTCATTATTGGTTCCAATAAATTTTATGGGGTTCGTGTGCCTGTTTTCATCCTGCGATAGGGCAATTTGTAGCCGGTGAACTAATTCAGCAGTTGGATATCCTTTTTTGTGCAATTGCTCATTTATATACTGCGGCCCCAAAAATTCATAGAGTCTGTTAAATGCATCGTTGTCACTTACCATTAATATCTTTTTAATGTAGTGAGCTATTGAAGGCTTGCCATCGGGGGTGGTAGGGTCGTTGAGTACAGCAGTTTGCCCGTTATAAGCTTGCCCTGTAAGCATGGTAGTGTTTTTGTCAATACCTTTTTCTTTTAATTCGTTTAAACGCTGCAAAGCAAGAATACTGGCAGGAAATTTTATAGTAGATGCCGGATAAAAGTAGTTTTCGGGGTTAACATTAAAATAATAGTTTTTTAAGGCAGGTATTTTATTGGGACTTCTATTTATTTGGGTATAAATAATTTGAACATTTAATTCCTTTTTATCATTAATAATAGCATCAAAATATTGTGGGTATTTGCGTAACAGGCTATCGAGCAGTACACTGTTTTTGCTGTTATCAATAGGAGCAGCAGGCATTGTAATTAAATTTGGTTCAATAACTGTAATTGAAATTGGTTGGTCAATTGATACAGCATCCTTGGGTTTTGGTTTAAATATACGTGTTGCAATTGTGCAGCTATTAAAAATAGTTACACAAAATAAACATATATAGAAGTAGATTTTATTGATTCTCATAAAACAAAAGTAGCTACCAAAGGGCTTAAAATCGTAAAATAAGTAGGCATATCTTCAATAGGTTTTTCCCCTATCTTTGCCAACTTCTAAAAAATTACATAAAATTAAGTTACAGATTATGAAACTGAAAGGTTTAGTTTGGTTCTTCGCAATAGCACTGATAATTATTTCCCTGTGGGAATTATCTTACACATTTGTTGTAAAAAGCTACGAAGGCAAGGTGAAAACGCAGGCGGAAAGAGTTGTAAAATCTCAATATCCTACTGTGCCAACAAAAGGTGAAGCGTATGATTTGCTGTTGAAAAGCCGCATGCAGCATATACTTGACAGTACAAGAGACAAAAGCATTTATCCAATTTTTGGCACTACCTACCAGGTTTGTAAAGAAAATGAATTAAATCTTGGACTGGATTTACAAGGTGGTATGAGCGTTACGATGGATGTAAGCCTTGAAGGGTTACTAAAATCAATCAGTAATAACTCTAAAGACCCTGCCTTATTAAAAGCGTTGCAAACTGCCAATGCTCAAAAAGTAAGTAGTGATGCAGATTACATAACACTTTTTCGCAATGCTTATAACCAACAAAACCCCGGAGCAAAACTTGCTTCTTTATATGGTGGTGCTGGCAAGCAAATTAAAATTACTGATAGTGATGATAAGGTAATTGATGAAATAAGAGTTGTTGCCAAAAATGCTATTAACGAAACCTACAAAATACTTTTAAAACGTATAGATAAATTTGGTGTAGCACAGCCCAATATCAATCTCGATGAAAACAAAGGAATTATCAACGTAGAACTTGCGGGTGTTACAGATAAGGAAAGAGTAAGAAAATACCTTCAGGCAAGTGCTAATCTTCAGTTTTGGGAAGTATACAATATTAGCGAAATTTCTGGTGGGTTAGAGGCTGCAGATAAAGCGGTAACTGATTACCTGAGCGGTGCTGATACAAGCAAGCAAGCGGTAAACAAAAATGCTTTTCTAAAAATTATCAACCCTATTAATCCACAACAGGATAAAAACGGCAAACAATTTTTTGCTGCTGCTATTGGAGATATAATGTTGAAAGATACCGGCACATTCAATGCTTACATCAACCTTGATATGGTGAAAAATAGTTTTCCTGCTGATGTTAAATTTTTATTAGGTATTGAAGAGAGAGTAGAAAAAACCGGGCAGCGCTATTATCCTTTATATGCTATAAAAACAGTACTAGGTAGTGATAAAGCTAAGCTGGAGGGAGAAGGTGTAGAAGAGTCTGGTCAAAGCTACGATGATAAAGGACGTCCATCTATTAAAATGCAGATGACAACGTTGGGGTCAAAAATTTGGGCAAAAATGACTGGTGATAATGTTAACAGGCCTATTGCTATTACATTGGATGATGTTGTTTACTCTGCTCCTAATGTAAACGGTGCAATTGACGGTGGCAACTCTGAAATTAGCGGAAATTTTACTATTGAACAAGCGCAGGATTTAGCAAATATTTTAAAATCTGGTAAAACAAATGCTCCTGCAAAAATTGTTGCAGAACAGATTGTTGGCCCAACATTGGGTAAAGAAGCCGTAAACGGTGGTATGTTGGCTTTCGGTATTTCCTTTTTGGTAATATTTGCATTGATGCTTATTTATTACAATACCGGAGGTTGGGTTGCTAATATTTCTTTAATATTAAACTTGTTATTTACAATAGGGGTTTTAGTGGCAATGAGTTTTACTTTAACTGCCGCAAGTATTGCTGGTTTGGTACTTACCATTGGTTTGGCTGTAGATACCAACGTAATTATTTTTGAAAGAATTAAGGAGGAATTAACCAAGGGTAAATCTTACCCTGTTGCTGTAAACGATGGTTACAAACGCTCTCTTGCACCGGTAATTGATGCACACGTTACTACTTTCTTAACTGCCGCAATCTTGTTTATATTTGGTCTTGGACCGGTTTTAGGATTTGCAACCACTCAAATGCTTGGTATTGTGCTAAGTCTTTTCTGCGGAATTTTAGTATCAAGGTTAATTACAGATTTCTGGACAAGCAAAGACCGTCACTTTAATTACTTTACTGGTGTTTCTAAAAAAATATTTAAGCATGCAAGCTTTAAATTTATTGAGTATAGAAAAGTGGCTTATGGTATTTCAATTGTAGTCTTATTATTAGGTATCGCATCATTTTTTAATGGATTTCACCAGGGTGTTGAATTTAAAGGAGGCCGCAGCTATACTGTAGAATTACCCAATGCAGTAAAAAATGATGACGTAAGAGATGATCTTAAAAATGCATTTGAAGGAGATTTTCCTATCATAAAAACAGTAGGCGATAGCAGGCATTTAAACATTACCACCTCTTACAAAAAAGGCGTTGATAATGCTGATGTTTTGGTACAACAAAAATTGTATGAAGGTTTAAAGAAAGTGTTACCTGGCATTACCTATGAGGATTTTGCCAGAAATAATATTCAAAGTTCTCAAACTGTACAGCCAACTATTTCTGAAGATTTAAAAAGAGGCGCAATCAAAGCAACCATATTTGCTATTATAATAATTTTCTTCTACATCTTATTAAGATTTAGAGATTGGAGGTATTCTTTTGGTACCATTGTAGCATTACTGCACGATGTATTGGTAACGTTAGCTGTATTCTCCTTCCTTAAAGATGTAGTTCCATTCCCTTTAGAAATTGATCAGCATTTTATTGCAGCAATATTAACGGTAATAGGTTTTAGTATGAATGATACTGTAATTGTATTTGATCGTATAAGGGAATACAGTAAGGGTAGTAAGGCTAGCGAGAAGGGTAGCATCATCAACAGGGCAATTAATGACACACTGAGCAGAACTATTATGACTTCCTTCACTGTATTTTTAACATTGTTAATTCTATTTATTTTTGGAGGTGAAGTAACAAGAGGTTTTGCATTTGCAATGCTGATAGGTGTTATAACTGGTACTTATTCTTCTATTTTTGTAGCAGCACCAATTTTGGTTGACTTTGCAAAAGATAAACCATTAGGAGAAGCAGAAATTATTAGCAATGATAAAGTAGTTGCGAAACCAGCTTTAGCAGGTGCAAAAAAATAAAAATTACCTATATAAAAAAGAGCCGTTCAATTTTGAGCGGCTTTTTTTTTGTATGTGTTTAAAGCCAGCTTTTATAGTCAATAATCTGTAAAGGCTTCCAACTGCTTCACAGTCATGTATTTCAAAACATTTTTTAGTGCCTTGTTACGTATTAAATAGCTTAACTGAATTTCACTTTGTTTAAACTTTGAGTTTAATCAATGTTTTTTATTAAACCAAAATCATAATTACAATTTAATTTTTACTGATAGTATCTATTCAAAAGAGCAAGTGTTATTTTCTGGCATTTTTTTTTTTAGCTTTTAGATTAAAAAACATACATTTGCCCATTAATTAATACAATACAATTTTAAAATGGACAAAACACAAGGCACCGTTAAGTTTTTCAATTCTGAAAAAGGATTCGGATTTATCAAGCATGATGATTCTAACAAAGAAACTTTCGTACATGTTAGCGGATTAGTTAACGACATCAAAGAAGGCGACAAAGTTGAATTTGACCTGCAAGAAGGTAAAAAAGGGATGAATGCCGTTAACGTTAAATTGATCTAATACGATTTTTTTAATAAAGGTATCTGGCCGCTACTTTGGTAGCGGCCTTTTTTATGAAAATATTATAGAAAGCATTTTAAACAAAATAAAGATGTACCTGTTTAGCAGTTACATTTGCACCTCAAAAACTAAAATTATGACACTAAAAAAAGCAAACTTTTTATTTGCAGTTACCCTATTGTTTATTTCATTAACAACCAATGCCCAAACAAGTACCGGTAAATTACTGCTTGTAAAAGGTCAGAAAATGCAAATTGATAATTCCGTAAAGTCGGTTACCAATATGGAAATGATGGGTCAGTCTATGGAGATGACTTCAGATGCCGCAATGATTAACGAGGTGGAAGTAAAAGACAAAGCGAATGATGCCTATACAATTACCAATACACTTACTAAGCTAGCTACAAGTGGAAGTGCTATGGGCCAGGATTATTCATTTGATTCCGATAAAAAAGAAGACCTTGAAACGGAGATGGGGAAAGTGTTGAAAAGCCAGGTTAACGTAACCAAACAAATGGAATTTAATACAGATGGTAAGTTAGGGAATGTTAAAAAAAATGATGAAATAGCAAATGCAGCCCCAGGAAATCCTATGATAGATATGATGAAGAACATGAGTGGCGGCGGCAATGATGAAAGTGGAGGAACAAGCGACATATTTATGATATTACCTGTAAGTAAAAAGGTGGGTGATAGCTGGTCAGATTCTACCATTGCAGACGGGATTAAAATTTACAGAAACTATTTAATAAAGGATATTAAAGGCACCGAAACAACGCTACTATTAACCGGTACACAGAGCACCAATAAAAAAATGGAGCAACAGGGAATGGAGATTGTTGTAACACTTGAATCTAAACTTAATGGTGAGTTGGTAGTAGATGCTGCAACTGGTGTTGTAAAGCAAAAATCTTTTGTAATGGATGGTACAGGGAGCGCCGATGCAATGGGACAGGCAATACCGATAACTACAAAAATAACTTCTACAACAGCCGTTAAATATTTATAGAATTACTTAACAGTTATGAAAAAGCCACCCTTACAGCGTGGCTTTTTTCGTAGCTTACCTAACTGTATTTTATAGTATTTGTCACCTAAATTATAGGCTAATTAGATAATAATTTTAGCTGTGCTTTTTAACGCAGCTATTGCAGTTTCAGTCGTAATGGGGTTCTATAATGCAGTATAGGTATCCGTTTCAGGTTATTTTTGGTTGATACAATGATTAACTATTTTTATATAAAAATTTTGAAAGTCTGGTATGTAGGGTAGTTTTACCCTTTAATAAAATTCCCACTGCAAAATTTAAGTAAAACCAAGGCTGGCATGAATGTTACACCATTCTATTACCCGGATTATACCCATTTAAATTGAGCCGGGATTTTAAATTAATAGTATAGGGACAAGCCAGCTATCATCTGCAAATAGCGATAGATGAAGTAAGTTTTATGTATAATGGATGGTGTGAAAATGGCATGTTACCACACATTAATTTTTTTTATGCCGATAGTAATTATATCCTGCTGCCAATGTACATCCAACCAAAAATTAACCAATTGCAAACAAAGAAAAATTAAAACCAGTATTACATAACTGCCTGCATTTGGGTTAATGTTGCTTAGAATATATTAATTATTGGAAGGTAAACTGTTAAACTGTTAAACTGTATAAATATTAAAAAGGAATCCCCCTAAAGTTGTTGCTTTTCTCAGCGTTTTATCCTTTATAAGATAATGACTGAATTACAGCTTACGCATGCAGCGATTGTGCAAAATCTACTTAAAGAATTACAATAAAAAAACCCAAACCCTTTGTAGTAAAGGACCTGGGCTTTGTATCGGGGAGCAGACTTGAACTGCCGACCTTCGGGTTATGAATCCGATGCTCTAACCAGCTGAGCTACCCCGACATTCATTCCTTTTACAATTACAGTTTTAAAGTGGATTGCATTTGGGGCTGCAAATATAGGAGATTTTTATAAAAAATTAGAGGTAGTACCGCAATAGTTATTGATGTTATTTTATTTCCTGCAATATTATGTTAGTAACCCTGGGTTTAAATAGAAATATCATTAACAACAAAAAGTACAATCTTTTACAGCAGTGCATTTTAATACTGGTAGTACCAATTTAAAAGCCTCTCTATTGCGATAGAAAGGCTTTTAAATACACAGGTATAGTAATTACTTAACTTCCATTTTTAGTAGCATTTCTTTATCAATAAAAGCTTCCAATTCGTCTCCTACCACACATTCGCCCACGCCGGCAGGTGTTCCGGTAAATATTAAGTCTCCAATATTAAGAGAAAAGTAATTAGAAATATTTTCGATTATTTTATCAAAACTAAAAATCATGTTACCAGAATTACCTTGCTGTACCAGCTCTTTATTTTTATAAAAACTAAAGTTTACATTTTTTTTGTTGAAACCAGGTACAATATCTATAAACTTACCTACTGCGGCAGAATTATCAAATGCCTTGGCTTTTTCCCATGGAAGTCCTTTTTCGCTTAATTCTTTTTGTATATCCCTTGCAGTAAAATCAATGCCGGTTGTGATAGCATTATAATAATTGTACGCATGCCTTTCTTGTACATATTTCCCATTTTTAGATACCCTAAGTACCAATTCACACTCGTAATTTAGCTCATTTGTAAACTCCGGGTAGTAAAATGGGGTATGGGTCTGCAATAAAGCACTTTTTGGCTTCATAAAAATTACTGGCTCAGTAGGTATATCATTGCCAAGTTCTTTGGCATGGGCTGCATAGTTGCGGCCAACACAGAATATTTTCATCGTTTTTAGATATTTAGAGGATATCAGATTAAGGTAGCGAATATAAACAAATCATGTAAATTAACAAATGACAATAGTAAAAGTACTTATTATCAAAGAATAATAAGTTTATTGGCTTCATTCATTGTTTTGTCTATTCCAATACAAGCAAAATCTTCTATTATAGTAACGCATTTTTGTATTTTTAATTGTACAATAAGTTGTTCAGTTACAGTCCATTTACCTAGTACAAAGTCTATTTGCATGCCCTTTTCGTAATTACTTCCAATACCAAATCTAAGTTTTGGGTATTGGTCTGTATTTATTGTATTTTGAATATCTTTTAAACCATTATGCCCTGCATGTGTACCTGCAGGTTTCACTCGTATTTTTTCTATAGGTAGTGATAAGTCATCTACTATTGTGAGCGTATTTTCCAGTAGTATTTTTTCCTTATCCATCCAATATTTAAATGCTTTTCCACTTAAATTCATATAAGTAGTTGGGCAAATGCAAATAAAAATTTTGCCTTTCCATTTTACTGATGCTACTGTAGCAAGTCGTTCAGTTTTAAAGCTGCCACCATGTTTTTGTACAAAAGCAGCTACAACATCAAACCCAATATTGTGGCGGGTATTAGCATATTCATCTCCTATATTTCCTAAACCTGCTATTAGAAATTTCGACATTTAGTTACAATAAATATTTATGTTAGAATTAAGTATTTACTAAAAAATTTAAGGGTTATCTGCATTTTGTTAAAAGCCATGATAAAACATTGAGTACCGAAATTAATTTTTTAGTGCTAAATAAAATTGTTTACGGGCTTTTTATTTTTGCTTACCTGCTTTGCTAATAATTTACCTAATTTTATATAAACCTTAATAAGCATATTATGAAAAAGTTTTTATTAGTTGATGATCATGTTGTGGTAAGATCAGGCATAAAACTATTATTATTGGAAATTTTTAAACCAGCAGAAATTTATGAAGCTCCTGATGGTGAGGGGGCATTAGAAAAATTAAGTGAACATACTTTTGATTTAGTTATTCTTGATATTCAAATGCCCAAAACTGATTCTATTGGCTTAATGGAGTTGATTCATATACGTTATCCTGAATTAAAAGTATTGATATTTTCTATGAGTGCTGAAAAAATTTATGCGAAACGTTTTTTAAAAGCCGGTGCCAAAGGCTTTGTTTCTAAAGAGGCCCCCTTAGAAGAAATAATAAAAGCGGTTAACCTAATACTAAGTAACAGGAGATATATAAGTGATTCTCTTGCTGATTTTTTAGCAGATGAATCATTAACAACCAAAACAGATAATCCTTTTAACAGGCTTTCTGCCAGAGAATTTGAAATAGCTTCTCTCTTATTATCTGGTGGTACTATTAGTTCTATTTCTAAAGCAATAGATATCAGGGTTTCTACAGTTGGTACACACAAAACCCGTTTGTTTGATAAATTGGGAATAAGTAACATACTTGAACTGAAAGAACTGGCTACAAGTTACAATGTATAAAACAACAACGCCAATCTTATAAGAGATTGGCGTTGTTGTTTTAAGTTTATTGCCGATATTAAAATTTGGTTACAGAAACTTTGAATGTGCTGTTGCCTGGATTGATACTACCTGCTGAATAATTGTTAAACCTAACTGTAACTGTATCATTTGATGATACATACGCTGTAAAAGTGCAATTGGCCAATACCGCACCAGAGGGTATGCCTAACGATACAGGATCTCCATCTCTTGCACCTGTAACAGTAATAGTTAAATCGCTTGAATTTAATGTTGCTACGCTTGGGAAGTTTAAAGCGGCAGAGCCCGTTAGCACTTTTGCAATTGTAAACCTGGTATTTCCGGATGAGGCAAAATAGTTGGTGCCATCATATTCCACCGAACCGTTTTCTACGGTTGATAGGTTGGTACCCGAAGTAAATTTTAAGGGAGCTGTATTATTTGCAGATGTGCCTGCTTTTAAGTGTAACACGGCTGTGGGAGTACTTACCCCTAAACCTAAATCTCCGTCTTTATCTATTGTACTTAAAACATTATTGCTGGAGTTTCTCCATTCTGTTAAGTTAGCTGTTTGGCTGCTAGTGCCTTGTATGCCCAAAGCAACACTTGATGATCTTTGTGATGCTACAATTACACTTGTGCCTGTAATTCCTGTAATAAAATCAGGAAAAGTAGAAGTTTGTCTATCGCCCCCCAAAATAGTAGTCCAGAAAGAACCCATTTGTAAAGCCCTTCCACCGCCACCTTGCCAATAAATATCTCCTCCATCTCCCCCAAACCTAAAATCGCCTGTTCCTGCAGTATTACTAAAAAGTAATTGAGCAACTGTGCCTACTCTTCTTATTTCAATATTATCCTTTACAACTAGTTGGGTGCCAGGGTCTGTTATACCAATGCCAATATTGCCAACATTATCTACTACCATTCTTTCTGTATTATTGGTTCTTATTCTTAACGATACATTGTTTACAGATCCTAAAAAATGCGAACCCGCAGTTACTGTATTGCCTAATAATAGCCATCCGTTATTTGCCGTGCCATTTGAAACAGCAGTTACCAATCCCTTAGCATTTACCGTTATATTGGCATTGGTAAAACTGCCTGCAGTACTGTTAACTGTTGGTAATGTAAGGCTAAATGTTCCACTAGTTGTAATGGGCGAACTTCCGCCTACAGTAATATCTGATGAAGTTAAACCAACACTTGTTACAGTGCCTGTACTTGTTGAGTAAGCTGGAATATTTAATACACCGGTTACATTATTATAGGTAGCTGCACCACTTGTGCCGGTAGTAGTAAGGCTCACGGAAGATCTTGCATTGGTAGTGCCTGTTGCAGCAGTTAAGTAAGTACTGTTATCGTAGCTAATAACAGTGCCAGCCGCTTTTACAAAACCTGTACCATTTAAGACTGCTTGTTTGCCATTAAAATTATTCCAGTCTGTACTGCTTAAAAATCCATTGACTGCTGTAGCTGCTTGTGTTATAGAAAATGCCCCATTTGTATTGTTATAATTTAAAGGTGCAGTTGCAGATAAGGCAGTTAAACTAATGCCTGTGCTACCTGCCGCTAATGCTGTCCAAATGGGCGAAACAGTAGTACCGGTATTTACGCTAAATCCATTATCTGTTGTGTTAAATAGCAATAGTCCTTTTGCTGGAAGCGGAATGGCATTTTGTTGAGTTGTTGTCATTCTTGGCACCAAAAAGCCTTTGTTAGTACTGCTTACATCTAGCATGGCACTTGTATCTGGCAGGTTACCAGTTTGGTTTACTGCAATGTTTTGAGCCTTTGTAATGGTTGTAACTAATACCTGGCTAATCAGCAGCAGTATTAAATATTGTTTTTTCATGGGTTGGTTTTTTATGTTACTTAACAATTACTGTTTGAGTTGATTTTTTATTATCAGGTGTATTTACTTCCAGGTTGTATATACCGCTGGTAAGTTTGCCAGGGATATTGATTGATAAGGTGCTATTATTGCTGTTGCTAAGCATGCTGGTAGTATAAATGGTTTGACCAATGTTGTTACTAAGTTTAAGCAGGTAATTACCTTTAGGCTGATTGGCCAGTTGCAGGTTAATGGTGTTGTTTATTACCGGATTAGGGTAAATTTTCATGCTGCTGGTTTTATTGTTACTGATGGTTACTTTTACAATAGCGCTATATTTTACTTCACCGTTGTTGCCGTAAGTTTTAATTCTATAAAAGTTATTGCCTTGTTCAGCATTAACGTGTAACCAGTTGTAAGTATTGTTTGCATTATCGCTGCCACTAACGTTTACAGCGTAAGCAACAGTAAATGTGTTGCCGTTGGTAGATTTTTCCACTTCATATTTAAGCATGTTGATTTCGTTTTCCACTTTCCATTCTACAATAATATTGTTGTTAAGTTGCGCTGCTTTTACGCTGCTGATAGTAACAGGCAATACAGTAGCATTTTTAAATACAATCCTAAAGCGGTTGTTAGCAGCCGATGCAGCATTACCATCTATTGTAAAGGTTATGTTGGAAGCAGTAACAAGGTTGAGATTAGTGTTGGTGTTCAGGTAACTGTCTTGTAAAATAATTTCAGTTACGTTTAATTTAGTAGGAATAAATTCAAACTGGTATTTTCTTGCGGTTGTTTTCCAAAGCCTGATATATAAAGTATCTGTGTTGTTTATAATTGGTCTTCTTTCGGCAGCTAGTACACTATTATTTCTTACCAATGCAATGTTTTCGTTAATGTTAGAAAATTTTGGAGCATCTTCCAACAAAACACTTTCGCTAAAGTTGCTATTAAATTCTGCAAATATTCCATCAGCAAGTAATAAACTGCTATCCGTTACAAGGTAAAGGTTAGTTCTTAAAAATTGAGAAGGAACGTTGCCTGGAGTAGCAGGCCTAAACATCTGATTATTATTTTCAGATGATTTGCTACTTTCTGTAAACGTGATGGATGCAGCAGCGTTGTTATTGGTTTGTACAAAAAATGCCTGTCCAGATTGAATATCCTTAGTTTGTTTACTTGCATTTACTGATTTTGTAAAAACTCCTGTGTTATTTAAATCATCAATCATAACATATCCGCCTAAAGTATTGATAGTAGCATCCCATACATAAAAACGGTTCATCAGGTTTGTTTTGGTTACATTGTTAAAATCAATAGGCGAAGCATAAGGATTACCAACCAACGTCATAGCACCACTTGTGCTAGATGCAGTGAAAGACTGATTACCTACTTGTAACCTGCCCGTACTGGTAAGGGTAGTTGTATTACTGATAGAAGTATTGAAGTTAGCAGCATTTCTATCGCCTCTTAAAAAAATAAAGTAGCCGGTATTATCGGCACTGCCATTTTTACCAGCAGATATAGAAACTAAAGTGTTATTTACATTACTAAAAGATTGTGTGCCTGCATTCCATGTTCTCATAGAAGTATTGTTTTGCGGACTTACATCTAATCCATTGGCAGCAGCAGCACCAGGTCCGGTTACATAAGTTCCTTTTCCTTGGGTAGCTACACCAGCATTTTGCCAGGTATTATAAATTGTATTAGCATCTGTAAGTGGCGCTGTCATCAGTCTCCAGGCTCTTCTTGCAGGTATAAATCTTTCAACATTTGCTTTACCAATAATATTGCTGCCTGTGGTAACCATAGCTACACGGGCAGTAAGGCTTGGGTAAGATTTTAAAGTAAGATTGCTATCAGTATATAAAATACCACCAGCAACTGTTAAAGTATTATTTACATCAGCACCAGCTTTTAAAGCCATTCCGTTAGCAGTTTTGCTAATGGTAAGGTTATTAAAAGTAGTAGTATCGTTTCCAGTAATTTTTGAGATGGTAGTGTCAGTATAGCCACTGAAAGTAACAGTGCCATTGCCTGCTGCAAAGCTTCCGTTATTTTTAAAACCAGCGTTATTAACTACAAGTTGTGCATTGCCATTCATTACAAGAAAACTACGTTGGTTAATAGCAATTTGCTGAGCAACACTTTTGTTGGTTGCCAAAAAAGTAATTGCTGCAACAGCAATGATGGTTAAAATTTGTTTGAAGGAAGTAGGGGTAGTGTTTTTCATTATCGTATGTTTGAATACAATAATTCTATTTACATGCCAAAGCTATATATGTATGATAATCAAGCATTTGCATTTTTGGCAACCAGTGTTTTTTTCTTTTTTAGGGATGTGTATTCCTAAAAATGGAATGTAGCTTAATCAATTGCCCTGTAACCCATATTTTTCAATCATAATAATGAGTGTTTTTTACAAAATATGGTGAACAATGCAATTGAGTGTTGTAGATTTTGTATAGAATAAATAGCAAATTATTTTAAGTATAAAATATTTTATACTTTTTTTTGTGCAGCAGAAACAAGCCAAAATAGATTTATGAGTTTAAAATCTGGGTTTATTCAAAAAAAATCCCTTTAATTTATTTTGATTTTATATTCAAAACAAATTAAAGGGAGCCGTTTAGTATCTTTTAATAGGTAGCCGATACTTAATTATAGGTGAAATGAGTTACGGTACAAATGTCCAGCGTAAAAATGAGCTTATTGAAAGCATGATCTCATTAATAATGGTAGGTTTTACACTACCTACTGATGGTGTTTTCATAAAGGGTGGGTTTAGATTAAAAATGGGTATAATTTATAAAAGCTTATTTGCTTTTACTCAATTTAAACGGCATATCTAATAGTATATTGCACCAAAATGCTATTTATTTTTTAGTATTATAGTAGTGGGCGCTTTTTTTAAATAATTTGTTTTTCAACAGAGTTATTTGCAGCTTCTTCTTTAATTAAATTATTTATGCAAAAAAATACGTTTTCATTCTTACTTACAAACTCTTTAAAGTTAGTTGCATGTTTAATTTTGCATTCAGCTATCGCAATTTTACCTTGTAAGGCTCAAATAAATAATAACAACGCCGGTTCAGTTAATACAGGTAGATTACATACAGTAGTTATTACTGAATCTATTATTGCTACAGCGGGTTTAATAGGGTTACATTATCTCTGGTATAAAAAATTCCCTAAAAGCAGGTTTCATCTATTTAATGATAATGCAGAGTGGTTGGCAATTGATAAAGTAGGGCATGCTGCAACAGCCTATAATATGAGTGCAGTACAATATGATATGATGCGGTGGAGTGGCTTAAACAATAATAAATCTACCTGGATTGCCGGTTTAACCTCTTTATGTTTACAAACCATTGTTGAAATATTTGATGGATTTTCTAAAAAATGGGGCTTTTCTAAAGGTGATATGCTAGCCAATATTTTGGGTAGTACATTATTTATGGGGCAGCAGTTTGCATGGGGTGAGCAGCGCATAAGAATGAAATTTTCTTTTCATAAAACAATTTATGGTAAATACAACCCCTCAGAGCTCGGTGCAAATAAATGGCAAAGCTGGTTAAAAGACTATAACGGACAAACCTACTGGTTATCTATAAATCCATCTTCCTTTATGCAGTCAAATACCTCCTTTCCAAAATGGTTAAATACATCTTTTGGTTACGGTGCAGATGGAATGATTGGCGCAAGAGCAAATCCATTAAAAATTGGAGATAAAACAATACCTGAGTTTAAAAGAGTTCCTCGCTATTTATTTTCTATAGATGCAGATTTAAAAAGAATAGATAATGAATTAATGAAGCCTCATACATTATTATCAGTACCCAATGTATTAAAAATACCTGCACCAACTTTAGAGTTTAAAAAAGGCGCCTCAGCAAAATTTTATTGGCTGTATTTTTAAAAAGTCAACTGTCATTGGTTAAAAAATATTCTTAAATGCTTAGCAGAAGTGTAACCAGGCTGTAAAGATTATAAATTGAAATGCCCGGTTAAGAATAGCAGGCTTTTAATTTTTAAAAATCGCTACAAACATAGAATCAGCTTTATAATTATACCCTGCCAAATTATTTTGTTGTAGTAATTGAAGATTAAATTTTTCTTGGATAAAGGAGGCTATTGTTTCATTTTCTTTTGCAAAAACAGAACAGGTAATATAAACAAATATGCCTCCTTTAGCCAAATGCGGTATTGCATTTTCAATAATTTTTTTTTGTAGTTTGGTGTAGATTGTAACTGCATCTGCATTAAAATAATAAAGTTGTTCTGGCGTACGGCTCCATGTGCCACTTCCAGTGCAGGGGGCATCGCAAACAATAACGTCATAAATAGTTGCTGGTATTGGCTCGGCAGGATTGGCTATATCAGCAATAAAATATTTATAGTAATTGATAGATGCTTTTTTAAATCTTTGATGCAGGTTAGATAAAATTGCAGGCCGAACATCCGACACAGTAATATTACATTTACCCTGCAAAATATCGTACAATAAAATTGATTTGCCCCCACTTGCAGCACAGCAATCCCAAATACTTGGTTTATTTGGAAATAGCGAACTATTTTCAATAAAAAAGTTAAGTACCTGCTGAGAGCTGTAATCTTGTACCACTACATCTTTATCAATTGCCAGTATAGTTTCAATATTGCTGCCTGTAGCCAGTTGTAAACAATTTTGGTTAAGCAGTTTAAAATCAATTGCCGCATTGGTAAGCTTCTGTAAAATTAATTCTACATTTCCTAATTTTCTTATTCGTACAAATAGTTGTGGTTGTATTAAAAAAGATGTACAAAACTTTTCAACTTCAATTTCGGCAGATAATTCAGTTGTAAACGAAAATAAATCTGTTAATGTAAAATGATCATTAATCAGTTGCATTTTTTTTGTAACAGAAAGGTTTACCATTTCATTCCAGGCTGGTTTTATTTTCTCTAGTAATTCAGTTGAGGTATTGTTGCAAAGGAATGCAGCAGCAATCATTTTATCTTGAGTATGATATTTTGTTAAAGCATTACCTACTCTAAAGTAATGATAGCAAATAGTACTTATTTGCTTTCTGTCGTTAGCGCCATACCTTTTATCTTTTGAAAAAAATATTTTTATAAATACAGAAAAAGGCTGCTCTCCTTTGTATTCATTAATTATTTTTTCTGCA
>JBBQTZ010000088.1:0-16588 GCA_038234405.1 Chitinophagales bacterium | reverse complement strand
TTTTATAAAACTCTTAACGGAGTAAAATAAATTAATTAAGTTTATACTCGATTTACGCTTGCTGGTTTAAACTGATCCGGCAAAATCAATTAGGTACTTTTCATATTTTAACCAACTGATAAAACCAACAAAATTCTATGTCATCACGTAAAAAGTTTTTACAACAATCTTCTATGCTCATTGGCGGAAGTGCCCTGTTATCAGCATTCAACAATAAAGCATTTGCTATTTTAAACAATGGAGTTGCGCCAAGCGATCAGGTGAATATCGGCGCCATTGGCATCAAAGGAATGGGCTGGGCAAATGTAAAAGCATCCTTAAAGATTGCAGGTGTAAACCTTGTAGCCGTTTGCGATGTAGATAAAAATGTAATCCCCGAAAGACTTGCTGAATTGAGTAAATCAACTGTGGATGTATCTAAAATAAAAGTGTATGACGACTACAGAAAACTACTCGCTCAAAAAGATATTGATGCCGTCATAATTGGTACGCCGGATCACTGGCATGCTCTCATTATGATTCATGCTTGTGAAGCAGGCAAAGATGTATATGTTGAAAAACCCGTGGGTAATTCAATCGGTGAGTGTGCCCGTATGGTAGCAGCCCAGCAGCGATATGGCAAAATAGTGCAGGCAGGCCAATGGCAGCGTAGCCAACAGCATTTTAAAGATGCGGTAGATTATGTTCACAGCGGGCAACTGGGAAATATACGTACAGCAAAAGTATGGTGTTACCAGGGCTGGATGAAACCAGAACCTGTAGTACCCGACAGCGAAGCTCCTGACGGCGTTGATTACACACAATGGCTTGGACCCGCTAAGACAAGAGCGTTTAACAGCAGCCGGTTTCACTTTAACTTTCGGTGGTTTTGGGATTATGCCGGTGGCTTAATGACAGACTGGGGCGTGCATTTATTAGACTATGCATTAATTGGAATGAAGGCAGATCTGCCGATCAGCGTCGCTGGTTTGGGCGGAAAATTTGCCTACCCTGATTTGTATGAAGAAACACCAGATACTTTAACCACTTTGTATGAGTTTGATCAATTCAACTTGGTATGGGATTCGGCCATGGGAATCGATAATGGCTCTTATGGAAGAGACCATGGCATTGCCTTTATCGGCAACAACGGTACCCTTATTTTAAACCGTGGCGGTTGGGAAGTAATTGAAGAAAGACAGAGCAAAAACAAAGTAATTATGCCTTTACAAAAATCGGTAGACAATGGGCTTGATAAACATTGGGTGAATTTTATAGATGCTGTAAAGTCACGTAAGGCTGCTGATTTAAATTGTTCTATACAAGCCGGTGCCCATGTTGCAACTGTGGCACAAATGGGTAATATTTCTTTTAGAAGTGGTAAAAAATTATTGTGGGATAAAACCAACAATGCCTTTACTGATGAAGCCATCAATCAACAGTATTTGATGAATGAATATCATAATGGCTATAAACTTCCAAATGTGTAGCTTTTTGATGCTACCGATGCTTCAGACTTTAAAAATGGCGATATTTATTGTATCGCTATTTTTATTTTGTGCCTATGCTAATATGCGAACAGGTATTAAAAAAACACTTAACCATATCTTTGCAAGAGGTGTCTTTCTATAAGCTCAACTGATAAAGCCTTTTCTTATAATGTTCTTTCACTCCTTTTGGCAACTCCATCAGAAAACCTGCTTTGGAATCAGCTTGATAATCTTTCGGATAATGACTGCTACAGGAAGTAAGTTGCGTTGTTTTTTCCAGAATATAACGGTAATCAAAAAGTAAATAAGCATCATTGTCTGCTTCTTACCAGGGTAAAATATAACCACGGCTGCCAGCTATTACTAAATAGATCAAAGGTATTAAACCCTGCCAAACACTTTACTGGTGAAATACGAACTTTAGACTCGTTGCAAGGCTGGAATAAAAAAAGGAGCAAGAAATTAATCCAGCTCCCTTTTTTCTATTATTTGTACTTTAATTACTCTTCGTCGTCAAAGCTCATTGCCTCTTTAGTTGTCATCAACAATTCATATTCTTCCTTGCTGCCAACAATCATGTTTTCAAACTCACGTAAACCTGTACCAGCCGGAATTGGATGTCCTGTAATAACGTTCTCTTTCAATCCCAACATTAAGTCTAGCTTGCCATTGATGGCAGCACTGCTTAATACCTTGGTAGTTTCCTGGAACGATGCAGCAGATATCCAGCTCTTAGTACCCAACGAAGCTTTGGTAATACCTTGCAACAATGGTGAAGATGTTGCTGGCTTGGCATCACGGTATTCAACCAGTTTTCTATCAGCTCTTCTAAGAATTGAATTTTCTTCTCTTACATCCCTTAAAGTAACAATCTGACCAGTTTTCAACTTAGAACTTTCACCAGAATCGGTAATTACTTTTTTATCAAAAATGTTATCATTTTCTACATTGAATTCCAATTTATCTTCTGTATCACCTTCTAAGAAAATTGTATCACCAGCATCCTCAATACTCACTTTACGCATCATCTGGCGAACAATTACTTCTACGTGTTTATCATTGATACGTACACCTTGTAAACGATAAACTTCCTGAATTTCATTTACCACATACTCTTGTACCGCAAAAGGACCTTTGATAGAAAGAATATCTGCCGGTGCGGTTTGTCCGTCACTTAGTGCAGCGCCTGCTTTTACAAAGTCACCATCTTGTACCAGAATCTGACGGGTTAATGGAACAAGGTATTTTCTGATTACACCATCTTTTGCTTCTACTACAATTTCCCTGTTACCACGCTTGATATTACCAAAGGTAACTACACCATCAATTTCACAAACTACTGCAGGGTTACCAGGGTTTCTTGCTTCAAATAATTCTGTTACCCTTGGCAAACCACCCGTAATATCTTTCAATTTACTTAACACACGTGGTATTTTTACCAAAACCTGTCCAGCTCTAACAGCATCTCCTTCTTCTAAAACAATATGACTACCTACTGGTAAATTATATGATTTGTGCTCTTTACCTTCAATAATAATGGATGGTAATTTGGTTTTATCTTTTGTTTCAATAACCACTTTTTCTTTGTGACCAGTTTGCTCATCCGCTTCTTCACGAACAGTTACCCCTTCAATTACTGCTTCAAATTTAATGGTACCAACAATTTCAGATACAATTACATTGTTAAATGGATCCCATGTACAAATCACATCACCTTTAGTAACTTTTTGACCATCTTTTACATTTAACGTAGCACCATAAGGCACGTTGTTAGTTATTAATAAACGATCATTTTTTACATCCATAATCCTTACCTCACCCGTACGTCCAATTACTACATTTATTTTTTTACCCTCTGCATCTTCTGTTGCAACGGTACGTAAACCGTCAAATTGAATGGTTCCATCAAACCTTGCAGGCATTGTAGATTCTACTGATGCAGAACCTGCCACACCACCCACGTGGAAGGTACGTAACGTAAGCTGTGTACCCGGCTCACCAATACTTTGTGCTGCAATAATACCCACTGCATCACCTCTTTGTGCTAAATAACCAGTAGCAAGGTTTTTACCATAACATTTAACACATACACCACGCTTACTTTCGCAGGTAAGTACAGAGCGTATTTCTACAAATTCTAAACCGCTTTCTTCTATCTTTTTTGCATCATCCTGCGAAATTTCTTCACCGGCATTTACCATTAGTTCTTCTGTTACAGGATGAAAAACATCATGCAACGACATCCTACCTTCTATCCTATCACTTAATGGCTCAATAATATCCTCATTATCTTTTAGTGCAGAAGTATTAATACCACGCAATGTGCCGCAATCTTCTTCATTAATAACTACATCCTGCGCCACATCTACCAATCTACGGGTTAAATAACCTGCATCCGCTGTTTTCAAAGCCGTATCCGCCAAACCTTTACGAGCACCATGCGTAGAGATAAAGTATTCCAATACATTCAAACCATCTTTAAAGTTAGACAAGATTGGATTTTCAATGATCTCACTTCCACTTGAACCTGATTTACGTGGCTTAGCCATCAATCCCCTGATACCAGCCAACTGCTTAATCTGCTGCTTACTACCACGGGCACCTGAATCAAGCATCATATAAACAGAGTTAAACCCTTGCTTATCGGCAGCCAATTCTTTAATCAACGTTTCAGTAATTCTTGTATCCACACGACTCCAAATATCCACCGTTTGGTTATAACGCTCGTTATTGGTAATTAAACCCATATTGTAGTTATCCCAAACCTCATCTACTTCTACGGTAGCATTATCAATCAATTGTTGCTTAATATCCGGAATAATCAAATCATTAATATTGAATGATAAACCACCACGGAATGCCATACGATATCCTAATGTTTTAATATCATCCAAAAATTTTGCTGTAATTGGAACGTTGGTCCATTTAATGATATCACCAATAATTTCTCTCAAAGATTTTTTGGTTAATAACGCATTGATAAAACCAACAGCTTTTGGAACATGCTGGTTAAAAATTACTCTACCAACTGTTGTTTCAATCAATTTATAGGTAAGCGAACCATCTTCATTTCTAAAATTAGCCCTTACCCTGATATGAGCATGCAAATCAACTTTTTGCTCATTATAGGCTATAATCACCTCTTCTGAAGAATAAAAAGCTTTTCCTTCGCCTTTTACTTTTTCTGTTTCAGTTGATTTTTTACCCTTGGTAATGTAGTACAAACCAAGTACCATATCCTGTGAAGGAAGGGTGATTGGCGTACCATTCTGTGGGTTCAAAATGTTGTGAGATGATAACATCAATAATTGTGCTTCCAATACAGCAGCGTTGCTCAATGGAACGTGCACAGCCATCTGATCACCATCAAAATCCGCATTGAACGCTGTTGTAACCAACGGGTGCAATTGTATGGCTTTACCTTCAATCAATTTTGGCTGAAAAGCTTGTATTGATAAACGGTGAAGTGTTGGGGCCCGGTTCAACATAATTGGGTGACCCTTTAAAATATTTTCAAGTATATCCCAAATAACAGCTTCTTTTTTATCTACCAATTTACGGGCAGACTTTACTGTTTTTACAATACCTCTTTCTATTAATTTTCTAATAATAAATGGCTTGAACAATTCAGCGGCCATATCTTTTGGTAAACCGCACTCATGCATTTTTAATTCCGGACCTACCACAATTACAGAACGACCAGAATAATCTACACGTTTACCCAATAAGTTCTGACGGAAACGTCCTTGCTTACCTTTCAATACATCACTCAAAGATTTTAAAGCACGTCCACCTTCTGCTTTTACAGCATTTGATTTACGGCTGTTATCAAACAATGAATCAATGGCTTCCTGTAACATGCGTTTTTCATTACGTAAGATTACTTCCGGAGCTTTAATTTCTAATAATCTTTTTAAACGATTGTTACGAATAATAACACGACGATACAAATCATTCAAATCTGAAGAAGCAAAGCGACCACCATCTAATGGAACCAATGGACGTAATTCTGGTGGAATAACTGGAATATATTGCATTACCATCCACTCAGGACGGTTATTAATTCTTGTATTTGCATCACGGAAACTTTCCACTACGCTCAAACGCTTTAGGGCATCTGCTTTACGTTGCTGACTAGTTTCTACAGCGGCAGAGTTACGTAAATCGAAACTTAACTGATCTAAGTCTATACGTTGCAATAGATCATGCACCGCTTCGGCGCCCATTTTAGCAATGAATTTATTTGGATCTTCATCAGACAAGTGTTGGTTATCTTTTGGTAAAGTATCAAGGATATCCAAATACTCCTCTTCGGTTAATAAATCACCAAAATTTTGTCCTTTATCGGCACGAATACCGGATTGGATTACTACAAAACGTTCGTAATAAACAATGGTTTCCAATTTCTTGGAACTCATACCCAATAAATAACCAATTTTATTTGGTAAAGATTTAAAATACCAAATGTGAACAACAGGAACCACTAATTTAATATGTCCCATTCTTTCCCGACGTACTTTCTTCTCTGTTACTTCCACACCACATCTATCGCACACAATGCCCTTATACCGGATACGCTTGTACTTTCCACAAGCACACTCATAATCTTTTACCGGACCAAAAATTCTTTCACAAAACAATCCATCTCTTTCGGGCTTATAAGTACGGTAGTTGATAGTTTCAGGTTTCAATACTTCTCCGAAACTTTTTTCCAAAATACTATCCGGAGATGCCAAACCAATAGTTATTTGAGAAAAAGTTGGTCTGGGACGGTTTTCTTTTTTGAATGCCATATTTAATTAGCTTTTAGCTGTAAGCGTCGAGCAGTTAGCTCTAGGCTATAATTTTAAAAAGTATTTTTACAATGCTCCGGCTCAAAGCTCATAGCTCTAAGCTCGTAGCTTCTTATTCAAAAGTTAAATCTAAACCTAAACCCCTTAATTCATGCACCAATACATTAAATGATTCAGGAATACCAGGCTTGGGAATGTTTTCGCCTTTTACAATTGCTTCATACGTTTTAGCCCTTCCAATGATATCATCGGATTTAAGCGTCAACAATTCCTGCAATATATTAGATGCACCATAAGCCTCTAATGCCCAAACCTCCATTTCACCAAATCTTTGTCCGCCAAACTGTGCCTTACCGCCTAATGGTTGCTGTGTAATCAAACTGTATGGCCCAATAGAACGAGCATGCATTTTATCATCCACCATGTGGTGTAATTTGATGATATAAATAATACCTACAGTTGCTTTCTGATCAAAACGATCTCCAGTTTCGCCATCGTATAAATAAGTATGTCCAAACTTAGGTAAACCTGCTTCAGTAATTCTTGCAGCAATTTCATCTACACTTGCTCCATCAAAAATTGGCGTTGCAAATTTCAATCCCAATTTTTCACCTGCCCAGCCCAACACTGTTTCGTAAATCTGTCCAAGGTTCATACGACTAGGTACACCCAATGGATTTAAAACGATATCTACAGGAGTTCCATCTTCAAGGAAAGGCATATCTTCCTGGCGAACAATCTTGGCAACAATACCTTTGTTTCCGTGGCGTCCTGCCATCTTATCTCCCACTTTCAGCTTACGTTTTACCGCTAAGTAAACTTTGGCCAATTTCAATACACCTGCTGGTAATTCATCCCCAATACTGATGTTGAATTTTTCTCTCTTGTAACGGCCAAGCTCTTCATTGAATTTAATGCTATAGTTGTGCAACAATACATTAATCAATTCATCTGTTTTAGCATCCCCTGTCCATCCTAAAGGATTAACATTTAAGTAATCGATATTACCAAGGTTTTTCGGGTTGAACTTAGCACCTTTACCAATAAGCATTTCATTAAAATTGTTGCTTACCCCAGCAGAAGTCTTGTCTTTTAAGAGTGTTGCTAATTTATTAACCAGCAATTCAACCAGGTCATTTTCATTCTTCTCATGTGTCTTTTCTATCTTATCAAGACTTGCTTTTTCTCTTACTTTCGCATTCTTATCCTTCTTGGCACGTTGAAATAATTTTTTGTTTATTACAACACCTTCAGTACCACTTGGAGCTTTTAAAGAGGCATCTTTTGCATCTCCGGCTTTATCACCAAAGATGGCACGCAGCAACTTTTCTTCAGGAGTTGGATCGCTTTCACCTTTTGGTGTAATCTTTCCAATAATTATATCACCTTCTTTAATGTGGGCGCCAATGCGAATAATACCGTTCTGATCAAGATCCTTTGTTGCTTCTTCGCTTACATTAGGAATATCAGGTGTTAATTCTTCTTCACCCAATTTAGTATCTCTTACTTCAGTTTCAAACTCACTTATGTGGATAGATGTAAACAAATCTTCTTTTACAACTTTTTCAGAAATAACAATCGCATCTTCAAAATTGTAACCTTTCCATGGCATGAATGCAACTTTAAGATTACGTCCCAATGCAATTTCACCACCTTTGGTTGCATAACCTTCTGTAAGGAAATCGCCTTCTACTACTTTCTGTCCTTTAACAACAGCAGGGCGAAGATTAATACAGGTTTCCTGATTGGTACGTATAAACTTGGTTACTTTATAAATTTTCAAATCTTCTTCAAAGCTTACCAATTGCTGCATTTCACTGCGGCTATACCGAACATGTATTTCGTTACCATCTACATATTCTACAACACCTGTTCCCTCTGCATGTAACTGAATTCTTGCATCACGTGCAGCTTTGGCTTCCAAACCAGTACCTACTATTGGTGGGTCTAATCTTACCAATGGAACAGCCTGCCGTTGCATGTTTGATCCCATCAAGGCACGGTTGGCATCATCATGCTCAAGAAACGGAATTAGAGATGCACTTAAACCAACAATTTGGTTTGGTGCCACATCCATGTATTCTACATCGCCTTTATCTAAAATTGGGAAATCACCTGTTTGACGACTCTTAATTTTATCTTCAACAAAGTTTCCTTTTTCATCCATTGCGATATTAGCCTGTGCAATTTTGGCTGTATCCTCTTCTTCGGCACTAAGGAAGGTTATTTTCTTCATATCAGCCCTACCATCGGTTACTTTATGATATGGCGTTTCTATAAAGCCCATGTCATTGATTTTAGCATGTACACATAGTGTAGATATTAAACCAATGTTTGGTCCTTCAGGAGTTTCAATAGTACAAAGACGACCGTAATGAGAATAGTGAACATCACGAACCTCAAAACCAGCTCTTTCCCTGCTTAGTCCACCGGGCCCTAGTGCGGAGATACGACGCTTGTGCGTTATCTCACTTAATGGATTGGTTTGATCTAAGAATTGCGATAATTGTGATGTACCAAAAAAGGAGTTGATAACAGAAGATAAAGTTCTTGCATTAATCAAATCTACCGGGGTAAACACTTCATTATCACGTACGTTCATTCTTTCACGAATGGTACGAGCCATACGGGCAAGCCCTACACCAAACTGAGCGTACAACTGCTCACCAACGGTGCGTACACGACGATTGCTTAGGTGATCAATATCATCTACTTCACTTTTACCATTGGTTAACTGAACCAGGGTTTTAATGATAGCGATGATATCATCTTTGGTTAATACTTTCTTTTCGATAGGGAAATTTAAACCAAGGCGACGATTAATTTTGTAACGACCAACTTCTCCTAAATCATACCGCTTATCACTGAAGAATAATTTATCAATAATACCACGGGCAGTTTCATTATCCGGAGCATCGGCACCACGCAGTTGGCGGTAAATATGCTGAACGGCTTCCAACTCACTGTTAGAAGTATCTTTATTTAGCGTATTATATATTATGGCATAATCACCACTAACTTCTTCCTTTTGTACAAAAACACTCTTTACATCCATATCGGCAATCATCTCAATATTGCCTTCATCCAAAACCGTGTCTCTTTCTAAAACAATTTCATTACGCTCAATACTTACTACTTCACCGGTGTCTTCATCAACAAAATCTTCTACCCAGGTACGCAATACTCTTGCAGCCAGGCGTTTACCAATATATTTTTCTAAAGATTTTCTGTCAACTTTAACCTCATCAGCCATTCCAAACAACTCAAGAATGTCTTTATCAGTTTCAAAACCAATTGAACGCAATAATGTGGTTACTGGAAATTTCTTTTTGCGATCAATGTATGCATACATTACGTTGTTGATGTCTGTAGCAAACTCCATCCAGGCTCCTTTAAAAGGGATAACTCTTGCAGAATAAATTTTGGTTCCGTTCGGATGAACAGATTGTCCAAAAAATACACCAGGTGAACGGTGAAGTTGAGATACTACAACCCTTTCGGCACCATTAATTACAAAAGTACCACGGGGAGTCATGTAAGGAATATTACCTAAGAATACATCCTGAACTATTGTTTGAAAATCTACATGCTCTTCATCATTACAACTTAACCTAAGTTTTGCTTTCAACGGAACAGCATACGTTAAACCTCTCTCAATACATTCATCAATTGAATAACGGGGGGGATCTACAAAATAATCAAGGAATTCCAATACAAAAATATTACGTGTATCTGTAATAGGAAAGTTCTCCTTAAATACACGAAACAACCCTTCATTATTACGCTTATCGGGCGTAGTTTCCAGTTGAAAATAATCTTTGAAGGATTGAATTTGGATACCGAGTAAATCGGGTGTTTCCGCCAGAAGTTCAACTTTTCCAAAATTGATACGCTGAGCGGCGGGTGATTTAGTTGCAGACATATTTGTTTTAAAACGTTTTAATGCTGAGAAGGTTCTCTAATTTATAGATTTTGTTAGCAAATGCTAGTAACCCTAAAATAAAGGAGGGCAAAAGTAATGATTATAATTTAAATACTGAAATACAAAAAATGAAATTTTGCAATTTAAGAGAGTTTTTTTGCAGAAAACATACTAAAATGAACAGTTTGTATGTTATTAAAGATAGTTATTTGAAAAATTAGAATAAAAGGATATGTAATTAAGGGTTCATTTCAAATTGACATTGCAACTTATGGTTCGATAAGAACATCAACCATGGCCTGGCCTTGCTCAGTGTATCTGCCAACAGTAATCAGCAGCAACAATTTAAAATGCAACAGAAATTGCAGTTATGGCTGTTTATCTGCACAATAAATATAAATGAACTTTAAAATTTTTTTACTAAATATTCGTTTTAACAACAAAACCGTAAACTGTAACAGTAACATGTAATAAAATTATTAAAAAAAGAATAACAATTTTAGTTGTAGTAATTTATAAGCAATTAGTCAAGAGCCCCCGGAAAAATAACATATTTTCAAAGGTTTTTAATTTTCATTGTTGTTGTTTCATTATACCAAGGAAGCTAACACAGTAAATCATGAAAAAGATTTTAACCATATTCATTCTCATTACATTTTTATATAAGACCGTTGAGGCTCAATGCCCACCGGGTGCATTTGCGTACCAGAGTTTGTATCCACAATGTGGAACGGGCTGTGGTGTTTTATTGCTTGGATGGCCCGCAGGAGTTTTGGTAAATATTTATGGTGGCTCGCCTTTAATAATTGTTAGCAATGCCCTAATTTCCGGTATATTTGGAGGAGGTGGTACAGGCGATGCTTTCACTTGTGTGCCTTGTAATATTCCATTGGTTTACGCTTCTGCAATACCCGGTGCAATTGGTGGTTGTGTTATTGCTACCATTGGTATTGTACCTGTTAAGCTTACTGGTTTTACGGCAACAATTACTGGTTTAAGTAATTGCGAAATTAAATGGTCTTCTGCACAGGAAACGGGACCAGTAAAATATATTATTCAAAGAAGTACTAATAACCGTGATTTTATAGACATTGCCACCGTTAATGGATTGCAAAAAGCAATAAATAAATACGCCTATACCGATCAGTTTATTAGTAATAGCATACAATTCTACAGAATTAAAGTTGTAGAACTATCCGGGAATACCTTTTTCTCTTCGATAGTAGCTATTAAAGGTAATAATACGTTTGGGTTTAGTGTATTTCCCAACCCTGCCCATGGAAATTTTAATGTAAGGCTTGCACAACAGTTTTTGCCCGCTATACTGGAGGTATTTAATGCACAAGGGATGGTTATTTTATCTGATAAAACCGTAGTGGAAACTACCACTATCAGTAATAACTTACCAAAGGGAGTATATACCTTAAAAGTTACTGGAAGCAATAAAACTTCATTAACAAAGAAGATAATAATTAATTAAAAAATTGATAAGAAAATTGGCAAGGAAAAGCCGGGCGACGTTAGCCCGGCTTTTTTCATTAAAAAAATAGTTGAAATTACCAAATTTTTGCCCTGTTAGTTTGCTTAATAAACATTTTATCGCCTTCTTTTACGTTAAAGGCTGTATAGAATGGTTCAAAATTCATAGCAGGCCCATTTACCCTGTACATTTCCGGAGAATGTGGGTCTGTAGCAATACGCACCCTCATACTTTCATCACTATCTTTAATCCTCCATACTTGTGCATAGCCAAGAAAGAAACGTTGATCTGCTGTAAAGCCATCAATCACTTCTGTACCCTGCCCCTGCTTAGTCATTTTAAAGGCATCATAAGCAATGGTTAATCCACCAATATCTGCAAGATTTTCTCCTAAGGTAAGTTCGCCATTTACATGCAGTGTATCTAACACTTTAAAGGCATTGTATTGAGCAACAACCAAACCTGTTTTCGATTTAAATTTTACCGCATCTTCAGTTCCCCACCAATTCTGCATATTACCATTTTCATCGTATTGACTACCTTGGTCATCAAAACCATGCGTCATTTCATGACCTATTACCATACCTATAGCTCCATAATTAACAGCATCATCTGCATTAACATCAAAAAAAGGAAACTGCAGGATACCCGCCGGAAATACAATTTCATTATTAGTAGGGTTATAGTACGCATTTACAGTTGGCGGACTCATACCCCATTCTGTTTTATCTACCGGCTTGCCAATTTTATTTACAAGCTCTTTGTGGGCGTGCATTTCTACACTTTTGGCATTGGCAAAATAATTAGATTTATCGATGGTAACATCATCGTAATTTTTCCATTTGGCAGGATAACCTATTTTTTTGAGAAAGGTATTTAGTTTTACCAGCGCCCTTTGTTTGGTGCTATCACCCATCCAATCTAATTTTTTTATCCTTACTTCAAATGCCTTTTGAAGATTGCTTACCAATTCATCCATACGTTGTTTGGCTGCCTCTGTAAAATATTTTTTTACATACAACTGACCTAATAATTCTCCAAGGCCACCATTAACCCTACCTACCATTTTCTTCCATCTATCCTGATCGGTTTTTTGACCACTGAAAACTTTATTAAATTCAAAATTTGCATTTTTAAAATCGCTGGTTAGCAACGAAGCATTGGAGGAGATATAATCAAATTTTACTTTGTTTTTCCATACTTCAATTGGTTGGCTTGTAAGCAACTTGCTTAATGCTGTGTAATAGTCTGGCTGACTAATATTTACACTGTCCACTTGTACATTCAACTTTTCAAAAAGAGTTTGCCAGCTTATATTAGCAGCAAGCTTATTTAAATCTGTAACAGCTAATTTATTATAATTTTTTTGTGGATTCCGTAATTCTACAGGGCTACGATGAGATTTTGCTATTTCTGTTTCTAATGAAAGAACACTCGCAGCCATTTTTGTAGCCGAAATACTATCCAACCCTATTAGTGTAAACATTTTTTTTGCATACAACAGCATTGCATTTCTGGCTGATCTTGTAGCACTATCATTTTTTGTGTAGTATTCCTTTTCTGGCAGGGTTAAACCTGTTTGATAAAAAACAGCAATATTTTGTGTGCTATTTTTTTCATCAGCACCTACATAAAGCCCCAACAAATCACCTTCGCCGTTTGCAGTAGCTTCTACAATAAGATTCATCAAATCTTTATAATCTTTTACTGCATCAATTTTTGCAAGCATTGGTTTAAGGGGAGATATGCCTACTTTTTCAACAGCAATAGTATCCATACCACTTTGATAATAATCACCAAGTTTTTGTTCAAGGCTTCCTTTAGCTGCATTAGAAGCAGCGGCCTCTTCCAATATTAACTTTAGGTTCTTTTGATTGTCGTCGTTTAAAGTATAAAAGCTGCCCCAACCGCTTTGGTCAGAGGGTATTTTTGTTTCTTTCATCCAAAGTCCGTTAGCATATAGAAAGAAATTGTCTTGTGGCCTGGCCGAAGTATCCATGCCGGCTTTATCGAAAAAGATAGTTCTGTCGGCAATCGTGCTGTTTTTGTTACCATTATTGCAGGCCCCCAACAAGCCAAACAATAATGCTGTTCCTAAATACTGTAAAATCTTCATTATGATATTATTTAAATTATAAAGCAATAAATATTGAGAAAAAAAACCGGAGAAAAAATATTTTTATATGAATGGCAAAAACACTTTCCAATTTATCCATGATTTTGCAGTTGGAAGCCGTAATTAAATATAAACTGTAAAACCTGTGTTGATTACTGTTTTTTGTAAATGAAAAAAGCCAGGCATTACACCCGGCTTTTAAAGCTATTTAATAAAAGAAATTAAGCAACTTCAACTTCAGCACCTGCGTCAGTTAACTTAGTTTTTAATTCTTCTGCAGTTGCTTTGTCAACACCTTCTTTAATAGGCTTTGGAGCACCATCTACAAGGTCTTTAGCTTCTTTTAATCCTAAACCGCTAATTTCTTTAACGATTTTAACAATCGCTAATTTGTTTGGTCCGGCTGCTTTCAAAATTACGTTGAATGAAGTTTTTTCTTCTACAACTGCTGCTTCACCTGCACCTGCACTTACTACAACTGCGGCTGCTGCTGGTTCAATACCGTACTCAGATTTTAAGAAATCTGCTAATTCTTGTACTTGCTTTACTGTTAAGTTTACAAGACTTTCTGCTAATGCTTTTACGTCTGCCATGATGTTTAATTTTTTCCGACTTCACTCCCCGATTATTGTCGGGATCCGCCGGATGGTTTAAAAAAATTTTAAATTATAACTAACAATTTCACAAATATGCAAATATTGATAATTCAAATAAGTATGTTTATTGCATGTAATTACTTACCGTCTGGTGTTTCACCTGCATCTGCTGCCGGAGTGTTATCAACTGCTGGAGCTGCTTCAACTGCTGGAGCTGCTTCAACTGCTGGAACTGCTTCAACTGCTGGAACTGCTTCAACTGCTGGAGCAACTTCAACTACCGGAGCAACTTCAACTGCGGGAGCAACTTCTGCTACAGGAGTAGCTTCAACTGCTGGAGCAACCTCAACTACGGCAGCAACTTCTGCTACGGGAGCTGCAATTTCTTCTGTTGCTGTTTCTTTTGCTGCATCTTTATTTTGCAAAGCACCCAATACACGTTGAATTGGTGAGTTGAGCAAGCCAATAATTTCACCAATTAATTCATGCTTGGTTTTAATTTTAGTAAGTGCTAATAATTGATCGTCACCTAAAAAAATATCACCATTAATAAATGCAGCTTTTAACTGAGGTTTTTCTTTTTTGCTTGCCTTTCTAAAACCTGCTAAAATTAAAGCCGGCTCTTTAGGATTTTCGCTAAATAAAAGAGCGGTTACTTTATGCAATGAATCATATACACCTGTATATTTTTCTGCATCAAGCCCTTCTAATGCTTTACGGATAAGGCTATTTTTAGCAACCTTCATTTCTACCTGCTTATTAAAGCAGTGCCTGCGCAAATCAGTAACCTGCGCTACTGTAAGGCTTTCGGTATCAGTAATATAAAAGTTGCTGTATTGGCTAAACTTGCCTTTGAGCACTTCAATTACCTCGTTTTTTTCTTGTTTTGTCATAACAAATATTTTTTTAGCTTTCTAAAAACCTTCATTGTAAAAAGGTAATAAGAAGCACTAGTTTTGAACAGATTTTGTGTCGATTAAAATACCCGGACTCATAGTGGCAGCCATGCTTAAACCTTTTAGGTAGGTTCCTTTAGAAGTAGATGGTTTTAATCTTACCAATGCATTAATTAGTTCCTGGCAATTTTCAGCAATTTTTTCAGCACTGAAACTTACACGACCAACTGAGGCATGAATAATACCAACTTTATCTACTTTAAAAGCAATTTTTCCACCCTTTACCTCATTCACTGCACTTGCTACATCATTGGTAACAGTACCTGTTTTTGGATTTGGCATCAAGTTGCGTGGGCCTAATATTTTACCGAGTTTACCAATTTTAGGCATAACAGATGGTGTTGCAATGATTACATCAATATCTGTCCATCCACCTTCAATTTTTGTAATAAATTCATCAAGACCAACAAAATCTGCACCGGCGCCTTTTGCAGCTTCCTCTTTATCAGGAGTACAAAGCACCAATACTTTTTTGGTTTTACCAGTACCGTGCGGTAATGAAACCGTACCACGTATGGCTTGATCCGCTTTTTTAGGATCAACACCTAATCTGATATGAATATCAACTGAGCTATCGAATTTGGTTGTATTTAAATCTTTTACCAGGGCAGAAGCTTCCTTTAAGGAATATGCTTTGTTACTATCCACCTTAGCGTTTGCTATTTTTCTTTTTTTAGTAATCATTTTCTAAAAATTTTTTGAGGTGATAATAATTAATTTTCCCATGGAGCTTTACCATCAACAGTTAAGCCCATACTACGTGCAGTACCCGCTATCATCTTCATAGCACTATTAAGGGAGAATGCATTTAAATCAGCCATTTTATCTTTAGCGATATCTTCTACCTGAGACCAGGTAACTTTTCCCACTTTTACACGATTAGGCTCTTTACTACCATTCTTTAAATTTGCTGCTTCCATAAGCTGTACGGCTGCCGGAGGAGTTTTAATTACAAACTCAAAAGATTTGTCGGCGAAAACAGTGATTAATACGGGAAGAATTTTCCCTTGTTTGTCCTGGGTTCTGCCATTAAATTGTTTGCAGAATTCCATGATGTTTACACCTTTACTACCTAAGGCAGGGCCTATTGGTGGTGCAGGATTGGCTTGTCCTCCTTTACATTGGAGCTTGACATAGCCGGTGATTTCTTTTGCCATGTGTTACAATTTTTGGTGATAACGTTACGCCAATAAGCGTAACTCCCAATACAATAAATTCAATCAAGAACTATTTGGGGCGGCAAAAGTAAGGGAATA